>DATJVZ010000326.1:0-17694 GCA_035501575.1 Terriglobales bacterium
GCAAATGATCGAATACATTCTGCAAGGCCGGGCCGTGCTCGGGGCCGTGCCTACCAAGGACACCCTCATCGCCGAGCGCTTCTTCGACGAAGGCGGAGGCATGCAACTGGTGATTCATGCCCCTTTGGGCGGGCGCATCAATAAGGCCTGGGGACTCGCGCTGCGCAAACGGTTCTGCCGCAGCTTCAATTTCGAACTGCAGGCAGCGGCTACCGATAACGGGGTGAACATTGCGCTGGCCGAGCAGCACAGCTTCCCGCTGGCCGATGTTTTTCACTACCTCAATGCCGAGACGGTCGAGCCAATCCTCGAACAGGCGGCCTTGGCTTCGCCCATTTTTCAAACCCGATGGCGGTGGGACGCCAATCGTGCTCTGGCATTGCTGCGCTTCCAGGGAGGCAAGAAAATTCCGCCGCAGATTCAGCGCATGCGCGCCGATGATCTGCTGGCTTCGGTGTTCCCTGATGTGGCGGCTTGCCAAGAGAATATTGTTGGCGACATTCAGATTCCGGATCATCCCCTCATCGCAGAAGTCATGAAAGATGTTCTCCACGAGGCGATGGATCTCGCTGGCTTAAAGAATGTGCTGCGCGGGATCGAAGAGGGACGAATCCGGGTGTTGGCCGTCGATACTCCCGTTCCTTCGCAGTTCTCGCACGAGATTCTCAATGCGAACCCGTATGCCTACCTCGATGATGCGCCCTTGGAAGAGCGCAGGGCGCGTGCCGTCGAGATGCGGCGGATCCTTCCGGAATCGGTTTTGCAGGAAGTGGGAAAGCTTGACCCCCGAGCTATCGCCCAGGTGCGGCAGGAGGCCTGGCCCGACGTGCGGGATGAGGACGAATTGCACGATGTGTTGCATACCCTCATCGCCCTGCCCGGCGGCTACCGCAGGGGAGATGCCTTGCTCCCCTCTGCCGAGCCGGGCCCCGCTCTAGAGCTTGCTTCCGTCCTGGCTGACCGAGCAGGCGGTGCGGAACAAGATGTTACGGGATGGCGCAGCTTTTTCGAGAAACTGGTTCGAGACAATCGGGCAACGGTCGCCTCCGTGGGAGACCGGCAGTACTGGGTCTCGGTCGAACGCCTGCGGAGCTTTGCCCGGTTGTTCCCCGATGGAATCATCGCAAGCTCCGCCCCGGAGCTAGAATCTGCACCTTCCTCTAGGGATGAGGCGCTCTTAGCTCTGGTAACCGGATGGATGTCGCACATCGGGCCGGTAACGGCCGATCAGCTCGGGTCTTGGCTCGGGCTGGCCTCTCCCGAGATTGAAAAAGCGCTGCTCCGCATGGAAGCGAGCGGCGCCGTCCTACGCGGAAATTTCACCGGCGCGAGGACGTCGGCCACCGTCGTAGAATGGTGCGAACGGAAGCTGCTGGCGCGGATTCATCGCCTTACGGTCCAAACCCTGCGCAAGCAAATCGAGCCAGTCACCGCCGCTCAATTCATGACTTGGCTGCTGCGCTGGCAGCACCTTGCGCCCGGCACCGAAGTCGAGGGCGAACGAGCCACGCTCGAGGTGTTGCGCCAGCTCCAGGGATTTGAAATTCCAGCCAACGCCTGGGAGGCGCATGTGCTCGGCCGGCGGATTCGCAACTATGACCCCAAATGGCTCGATCAGCTTTGTCTGACCGGCGCCGTCGGCTGGGGTCGGCTTTCGCCGCATCCCGCCACGCTCGAGGACTCTAGGAACGGCAGGCGACGGGTGATTCCTACCAGTGTTGCTCCGATCACCTTCTTTGTGCGGGAAGATGCGGACTGGATGATTCCCCGGCAAGCCGTCTCTGAACAACCCGGAGTTCGCGGTTTGAGCGAAGCCGCCCGCCAAGTGCTCGATTTCCTCTCCCACCGGGGCGCCTCCTTCTTCCCCGACATCGTACGCGGCACTGGCCGATTGAAGGCCGAGGTAGAAGCCGGACTCTGGGAACTGGTGGCTGCGGGCATCGTCACCGCGGACGGCTTTGATAACTTGCGCTCGTTGATTGATCGCAAGCGCAGGGCCGGGCAAGGCAGCGGACGTAGCGCGCGCCCCCGGCACAGCGCCGGGCGCTGGGCCCTGCTGTTTACCGATTCTGCCGTCGATCGCTATCGCGCCGTGGAGGCGACCTGCTGGATGTTGCTGAAGCGTTATGGGGTGGTGTTTCGAGACTTGCTGGCCCGCGAAACCAACCTGCCCAAGTGGCGTGAAGTTGGCATGGGCTTCCGCCGCTTGGAAGATCGGGGCGAGATCCGCGGCGGCCGCTTCGTCGACGGCTTTCTGGGCGAGCAATTTGCCCTGCCGGTAGCCATCGAATCATTGCGGGCCACGCGGAAGATGTCCCCCACCGGACAGACCATCACGCTTTCCGCCGCCGATCCACTCAATTTGGTGGGAATCCTGGTTCCTGGGGAGCGCGTGCCGGCGATCTCGGGAAGGGTTGTAACTTTTCGGGACGGCGTCGCGGTATCCGACGGTGAACACCAAAGGCTCTCACCGGCTCAGGTGGCAGAGGCTCCCTAGCCGCCGCGGATCGGGAAGCAGTTGAGCTTCTTCCCGGCGATGGCGGCCCTCAAGGTAACTGCAGGCTCAGTAGTGTGGCCGGATTCAGGTAAATTCCCTCCCACCGTACGGCCACGTGCAGATGAGGTCCTGTGGCTCGACCCGTACCTCCACTCAAAGCGATCTCCTGTCCCCGCTCGACATGGTCGCCTTCTTTGACCTCCATCTTGGAGAGATGCATGTAGAGGGTGAGCAGTCCCTGCCCATGGTTGAGCACCACGCAATTTCCCTCAAAAAATAAAGGACGTGCCAGCAAAACCGTGCCGTTGTTCAACGCCGCCACCGGCGTGGCCGACGGAACTCCATAATCCAGGCCCTGATGCAAACTCTGCGTCGCGCCATTAAACACGCGGGCTGTGCCGAAGACATCCGTGATGGAGGCGCGGACGGGAGGGAGAAATTCACCCGACCATTCACGTTTCGGATCGAGGGTTGAAAACACTTCGTGTTTGATCTCCTCATCCTGCCGGATCTCTTCGCGTTGCTCGGGGGTTGGCTCGGTAAATTGCTTGGGCACGGTCAGCACAACCTTGCGATACTTACCCTTACCAATGGCAAGATGCTGGACAAACGTCACTTCCTGGCCAGCGGCGGTTTTTCCCTTCAGCGAGAGCGGAAACTTGCCGGGCGCGGTCTCAAGGCTGACGCCGGCAATCCCAAACCAAAGCTTGCTTCGGGAATCGAAGGAAAAGAACACGTGGTGGTCCAGCCATGTACCGTCGAGGGATTCCAGCCCAACTGGGGGTGCGACTCGGAAGAGAATGGGAGAGCCGTTGACGATCTGCTGGGGTTCCCAACGCAGCGTCCAGGCTTTAGTGGCGGTAGGAACGGGAGCCTTTAAGGCGCCGGGCGACGAAACCAGGAGGAGGAAGGCGACGAGCCCAACCAGGAATAGCGTGCTTGCCTGTTGCTTGAATTGTTCGGGGAGCACTTCGATCAGCGTAGCACGTCCGGACCGGTAGAATTCATGCCAAAGAAGTTCCCCTTCGGGTCGGGCCCGGATCGAGGACGAAGCCCGTTTTGTGCGAGAATTCTACCCGTGGCGGTTGCGACGGTGTCGATCCGCTTATGACAAAATCCAAGCTCCCGGCCGGGGAACAGCTCGAATCGATTTGGAAACTTGGCGGTCTCACTCCCCAACAGCTCACGAAAATCGTCCTCCGCGGTATACGCGAGGACGACCTCCTGGGGCACGCGTCGGAACTGGCCTTCAACTTTCTTCTGGCTCTATTTCCGCTCATCATTCTGCTCCTGTCTCTGTTCGGCTTATTTGCCCTTCACCGAGCCCAGCTGCTCGCCAGTTTTATGTCGTATGTCTCGGATCTGCTGCCCCCAATTGCCTTCGCCTTGTTTAGCAGGACGGTGGCTGAGATCGTACGCACGACCGGCGGCGGGAAGCTCACTTTCAGCATCGTCCTGACCCTGTGGTTCGCATCGGGCGGCATGAATTCCATGATCTCCACTCTCAACGGAGCCTACCGGGTTCGGGAAACGCGTCCGTTCCTCAGGGTTCGTACCTTGGCTCTCGGCCTGACCATTGCCATTTCCTTTCTCCTGGTCTCGGCGTTGTTGCTCGTGCTAGTGGGAGGCTATCTTTCCGAACTCCTAGCGGCGTACCTAGGCCCGCAATCGGCTGTGGTCATCGCGTCGCGAGTCCTAGAGTGGATCATCGTCATACTCTTCCTCAACTTGTCGTTCTCGCTTATTTACTTCTTCGGCCCGAATCTCAAAGGACAGCGCTGGTACTGGATCACCCCCGGTTCGGTCTTTGGCGTGATCTTGTGGCTGGCCGCTTCGGGCGCGTTCCGCTACTATTTGCGGTTTTTTGACTCCTACAGCAAAACCTATGGCTCGCTGGGTGCGGTCATGGTTTTGCTCGTGTGGCTATACGTCACCGCCCTGGCCTTTTTGCTGGGAGGAGAAATCAACGCCAAGATCGAGCACGCGCGACTCGTCGGGCATCGAAGCCGGGAAAAGGCCGCTTGACGATCAATCGAACGGCAAGAACATCCTGCCTGCCTTTCGGCCCTTGCCATGTGACCGGGCGTCGCCCTTCCACTGCACAGGTTTGTTCTCTATCCGTTCAACCTGAGGTTTCGACAGCTACGGTCCGGCTCGGATTGGATCGAGCCCGAGGCTATCTTTCGGCTAGTTGGGGAAAATCCTTGCCCGGCGGCGCGGAAATTGGCGCAAGATAAAGGGCGGGCTATGAAGGATTTGTGGTCTATCTATGCGCCTAGCAATCGCCCTCGGATGCTGCTGATTGCCGGCTTTCTGATCGCGGCAATTGCCGTGGTCGACTGGGTCACCACTCACTATATCTCTTTAGGATTCCTATACTTGTTTCCCATCATTATGTTGGGTGGATTCCTGTCCCGGCCGCAGATTGTAGGTGTGGCGTTAGTTTGTTCGGTTCTGCAGGAGGCTTTCAGCAACCTTCCAGAGAATGAGGCGGTGGTCCGACTAGTGCTCAGTTCAGCCAGCTTTGTAGGCACAGGCCTGTTCATTTCCGAGATGATCCGCAATCGGCGCATCGTCCTCAAGCACCTGGGAGAGCTCGAGGATCAAGTAAAGCTGCGCCAAGACGCCGAGGAACAACTGCGTTCCCTGATTGAAAGCAGTCCGGCCGCGATTCTCACCATTGATGCAAACGGTAAGGTTCTGCTGGCCAACGAGGCGGCCCAGCAGCTGCTCGCCCCCGGCAGGGCGCCGCTGCCAGGACAACCGGTCAGCTCCTACCTCCCGGCCCTTCAAACCGTGCTCAGGACTCAGCCTCCGCGCGCCTTTCGAACCGCGCTGCAGTGCACCGGACAGCGAAGTAACGGAGACGTTTTTCTGGCCGGAGTCTGGTTTTCGACCTACAACACGCTCTCCGGGCCACGTTTAGCCGGCATCATTGTGGACCTCTCCGAGGACCTGCGCAATCGCGAGGACCTCAGCCTGGATCATCTATTGAAGAACACCAGGATCCTGATGAGTGCCGTCGCCCATGAGATTCGCAACCTCAGCGGAGCAGTCCTGGTCGTGCACAAGAACCTGTCGCGAATCCCCGCGCTTGAAGCCAACGAAGATTTTCGGGCCCTGGGCAGTTTAGTTCAAAGTTTGGAAAGGGTATCGGCTTTGGAGTTGGGTTCCACGGCACAGAACGGAGAGGTGGTTGAGCTGACTTCGGTACTCGAGGAGTTGCGAATCCTGATCGAAACCACCTATCACGAGTCGGACATCAACGTCGAATGGGATCTGCGCGAGCCGCTGCCTCTGGTCTGGGCCGACCGGTACGGGCTGATTCAGGTGTTTTTGAACTTGGCCAAGAATAGCCAGCGGGCGATGATGTCGAGCCAAACCAAGCGACTTCGGATCTTGGCGGAGCAGGAGAACGGAAAAGTTGTAATTCGATTCGAAGATACGGGAATCGGCGTCGTTTCCCCCGAAAAGCTCTTTCGGCCTTTCCAAACCGGTGCCAAGTCGAGCGGCTTGGGACTCTACGTTTCTCGCGTGATCCTGCGCAGCTTTGGTGGCGACCTTTCTTACGAGCCGAGACCCCAGGGAAGCTGCTTCGCGGCCGCCTTGCGCTTGGCTGCAGCAAAGGAATCGGCTCATGCCTGAAGCGGTAGAGAAAACCGTTCGTATTTTGCTGCTCGACGACCACGCCTTGTTTCGGGAGAGCGTCTCTCGACTTCTCAGCGTCGAGCCCGGCTTCGAGGTGGCGGCTCATTGCGGGAGCATCGAAGAGGCTCTCGAGGTGCTTCGCCGCAAGCCGATTGACCTGGTGCTCCTCGACTTCGATCTCGGTGAACGGGACGGCAGAGAGTTTCTCCGATTGGCGAAGCAGCGAGGCTTCTCGGGCAAGATTCTGGTCGTGACCGCGGGTGTGGATGCTGGGGCGGCGTCGGAGCTGATTCGCGCCGGCATTGCCGGTGTCTTTGGGAAACACGATTCGGCCGCCTTGCTGGCCCAGGGAATCCGCGAGGTGATGGCGGGAAAGGTGTGGTTGGATCAGGAGCAATTGCAAACTGCGCTAAGGTCGGAAGCAGCCGCCTCGCCCGAAAACCCAAGCCGGCTATTCACCCAGCGGGAACAGCAAGTGCTTTCCGGTGTGTTCGAGGGTCTGGCGAATAAGGAGATCGCCGGGCGCCTCGGAGTTTCTGAAAGCTCGGTGAAAGCCACTCTGCAACAGCTGTTTTCAAAAACCGGAGTTCGCACCCGCAGCCAGTTGGTTCGCATCGTTTTAGAGCAGTATCGGGACCAGATCTAGTACCGCCAGCCTACCGGTCCCGGCGCCTTTCGAGTTCGCGGAATGTCGATCGAAGCTAAGGCGTCGCGGCTGCCGTCACTCTCGACTTGCCATACGAAGTATTGCCATCCCCGATGTTTGCCACCACATAGCTGATCGAACCCTTCGGCATCGCGGCCGCCCGGCACGCAGGCCGTAGGCTATAATTCCGCTCGCCTATGACGCTCAGATCTGGCACCCAGCTCGGGCCCTATGAGATTCAATCGCCGCTAGGGGCAGGCGGCATGGGCGAGGTTTATCGCGCCCGTGATACCCGCCTCAACCGCACGGTTGCGATCAAGATTCTCGCGTCCCATCTCTCCTCGTCTCCGGAGCTGAAGCAACGGTTCGAACGCGAGGCCCGGGCCCTGTCCTCGCTGAATCATCCGAACATTTGTCACCTCTACGACATTGGCTCGCAGGACGGCACGGATTATCTGGTCATGGAGTTCCTGGAAGGTGAGACTCTCGCCGAGAGAGTGCGAAAAGGCGCGTTGCCCCTCAACGAGATAACGAAGATCGGGGCGGAAGTAGCCGACGCCTTGCAAGTCGCACACCAGGCCGGCATCGTGCATCGGGACCTCAAACCGGGAAACATCATGCTCACCAGATCCGCAGCCAAGCTCATGGACTTTGGACTGGCAAAGCCAACCGCTCCCGGAACCTCCGGATCCGCGTTCGCGCCTCTGCCTCCGGGAGTGACCGTCGACGCTACCAGTGCGGGAAGTCCATTGACCAGCCTGGGCACCGTCCTGGGAACGATCGAGTACATGTCGCCCGAACAAATCGCGGGCAAGGAGGCAGACGCACGCAGCGACATCTTTGCCCTGGGAGCGGTGTTGTACGAGGCAGCGACCGGAAGGAGGGCATTTTGTGGAAAGACCCAGATCAGCGTAGCCAGTGCCATTCTCGAAAAAGAACCGGAGCCTATTTCAGCCGTAAAGCCGCTGACGCCGTTGCTCCTGGAACAGGTCGTCCAGGGCTGCCTGGCCAAATCCCCGGATGACAGATTTCAAACCGCCCATGACGTCAAGCTCCAGCTGAAGTGGATGGGCGAGAACGCCAATCAGATTGCGGCGGCGGCGGCACCTAGCGGACGAGTGAGGCGGGACGGGGTTCTGTGGAGCGCGATAGGGGCGCTGCTGCTCCTCCTGATTGCGGCCGGGGCGATGGGATGGTGGCGGCCACGAAGTCCCAGGCCGGTGCTGCGAGCCACGCTGTTGCCCCCTACGGGCACGCAATTCGCGCTGCTCAATCGCAACGGTCCTCCGGCCTTTTCTCCCGACGGAAAACGCATCGCGTTCATCGCCAGCCGGGGGGGCAAGACATCGTTGTGGGTGCGTTCTCTCGACAAGACGGATGCCGTCGAACTGCCTGGCACCAGCGGAGCCTTTTTCCCCTTCTGGTCGCCGGACTCGAACTTCATCGGATTCTTTGCCAACGGAAAGCTCTTAAAAATGGATGCCAATGGTGGACCTCCGGTCCCGATTTGTAACGCGGCGAACGGACGCGGCGCCACTTGGGGCGCAGGCGATGTGATCCTTTTTTCGCCGCAGATTGGCAGTGCTATTTTCCAGGTGCCTGCCGCGGGCGGCAAGCCCGCAGCCGCTACCGCGATGCCCACGACGGGCGAGTCCCGCCGTTGGCCTGTTTTTCTTCCCGATGGAAAGCATTTTATCTACTTGCGCACTCCGCTTGGCTCGGTGGATGAAAACAACGAAATTCGCCTGGCTGCGCTCGACAATAGCGAGGAGAGCGTGCTGCTTCACGGCCGTTTCTATCGGTCGTCGTTCGCCGACGGGCAGTTGCTGGCCGTCCGCGATGGCGCCTTAACCGCGCAGAAGCTGGATCTCTCAAGCGGTAAGCTCTCGGGCGCTGTCACCGTGCTGGCTGAACATGTGCAACGGGACGACTTGGTCGCGGGTGCGGTTTTCGCGGCCACCGAGAATGGCTTGCTCGTGTATCAATACGGTGTCGAGGCCGCAGCCGAACGTCTGATATGGGTCGACGGGCAAGGGAAAGAAGTCGAGCAGGTCGTGGAAGAGGGATTTCTGGGCTCGGTGCGTATTTCACCGGATGAAACCAAGGTGGCCTACCCCAACGGCACTTCGGAAAACAATATCTGGGTGGTTGATCTGAAGACCGGGGCGCGCACCCGCTTCAGTTTCGGCGGGCGGTTTGTCAATTCCCCCGTCTGGTCCCCGGACGGCAAGACTCTCTATTTCAGCTTCAGCGAAAGCGGCGGCCCGGCGGCGATCTACTCTCGACCGGCCGACGGCTCTGGTCCACAGCGGCGAGTTCTGGCTGCATCGAAGAGGCTTGCCGCCGCCGATGTCTCGCCCGACGGGAAGTATCTGATCTACGAAGAGGGAGATACCGAGTCGTCGCAGCTGAAAGCGTTACCCCTAGGCGGGGACGGCCAGCCCTTCGCGCTCGTCGACCACTTGGAAGGTATGTATGGCGGACTGGCGAGCGCCCGGAATGCACGAATTGCGCCAAGCGGTGGCTGGTTGACGTATCAATCCAACTCTGAAGTAGGCTTCCCTATCCGGGCGAACGAATCGCACCAGACCGAGGTTTACATCGCCAAGTTTCCCGCCGGAGGAAGCATGTACCAGGTTTCTCCGGGAGGCGGTTTCATGCCCCTGTGGGGCAAGGATGGAAAGCATTTGTACTATCTCGATCCCATGCAGACCTTGATGGTGGTGGACGTCGATTTAGGCAAGGACCAGGTGCGCCTGGGCAAACCTGTCCCCCTGTTTCAAACCAGGGTTAGAACCTCGATCGGCGGCGGCGGTTATGACATTACGCGCGACGGACGTTTTCTACTCGTCAACTCTACTACCGAAAGTGCCACGCCATTGACTCTGGTTGCCAACTGGGATGCGGAGTTGAAGAAATAACGCGACCCACGAGTAACGTTCGTGCTGGTTTCGTTGGCGTTGCTCTTGACCGGCGGTTAACCTTCGTTAACTCCACATGATATATTCCTGTTAAGTAGATAAATCCTTCGCTGCCGCCGGAATGCGGGGGTGGGCTGCGCGGTTCGTGCCCAAAGTGCAGTCTGAGTGCGCGACGGACTCACTACAGGTTCCACGGAGGGACAGAAAAGAACAGGAGATGCCAACGCCCGATATTGCTCCGACCACTGGCTCAAGAGACGCTGCGGCTAACCATGTTTCTCTCGAAGAGGTGCACAGCAGCGTGGAGGTGCCGCGCCCTCAGGCCGGATTCTGGGAGCAGTGGCGAGCTTTCGTTGGCCCGGCGATTCTCGTCAGCGTCGGCTACATGGATCCCGGCAACTGGGGTACAGACCTTCAAGCCGGGGCGCAGTTCCGATATGGCCTGCTGTGGGTGGTTGGAGTGGCCAGCCTGATGGCCATCTTCATGCAAATCATTTCGGCCCGCTTGGGGGTAGTAACCGGCAAGGACCTCGCCCAATGCTGCCGCGACTGGTATCCGAAGTGGACGCGTTGGCCCAACTGGCTCATGAGTGAAGTGGCGATTGGGGCTTGCGATTTGGCCGAGGTGCTTGGCAGCGCCGTAGCCCTGAACCTGCTATTCCATATCCCGCTGTTCTGGGCGGTTATCATCACCGGCTTGGACGTGCTCCTGCTCCTTGCCTTACAACGCTTTGGGCTGCGCACCATCGAAGCCGTGGTCCTTTTGCTGGTGGCAACCATCTCTGTGTGCTACTTCGTTGAAATCTTTATTCTCCCCCAGACCCAGCCGAACTTTCTCGAGATGGCACGGGGCCTGGTCCCGCGCTTCGGTCGGCCGGCGATGTTCTACCTTGCCGTCGGCATTATCGGAGCGACCGTCATGCCGCATAACTTGTACCTGCACTCGGCCCTGGTGCAGAGCCGCAGATTGCAGAGGGACTCCGCCTCGATTCGACAAGCCTTGCAATTCAATACCATCGACTCCACCGTTGCCCTAACGGTCGCTTTCTTTGTCAACGCAGCCATCCTGGTGTTGGCTGCGACCGTATTCTTTGGCAAGGAATACGTGATGATATCGGGCGGACGCATCCTCTATTTCAGTGCGAACAGCGACTGGATTCGGGTTGCCTATGTGACTCTGGCACCGCTGCTCGGTTCAACCCTGGCTAGCACATTGTTCGCCGTGGCCTTATTGGCCTCAGGACAAAGCAGCACGATTACGGGAACTCTCGCGGGACAGGTGATCATGGAGGGTTTCATGCATTGGCGAATCCAGCCGTGGGTGCGGCGACTGATCACCCGCACCTTGGCCATCCTGCCGGCGGTCTTCGTCATCGGCCTGCGAGGCGATCGCAGTGTTACCGATCTGCTCGTCTTGAGCCAAGTGGTGCTGGCCCTGCAGCTCCCGTTCGCCATGTTCCCCCTCCTGCACTTCACCAGCTCCCGCCGACGCATGGGGACTTGGAAGAACGGCGCGTTTCTCCTCATCGCTGGTTGGGCCAGTGCTATCCTGATCACCGCGATGGACATTTACGGCTTGCCTGACTCGATCAGGACATCCTGGCAGGTCTTCGCTGGCGGATGACGCGGAGACCCAGAACCTAGAGATTCATGTACGACACCATTCTTGTCACCCTGGACGGCACGGCCACCGACCGAGCCATCATCGAGCACGTCAAACAGCTGGCCAAGTTGGCCGGGAGCCGTTTGGTGCTGCTGCACGTTGCCGATGGGTGGGCAGCCAGAACCTACGGGCCGGATGCGGTCAGTCCGGAAATCGCCGAAGACACGGCCTATTTGGATAAGGTTCGGGCGGAGTTTCAATCTGCAGGGATTCCCGCCCAGGCTGAGCTGGCTTATGGTGAGCCTGCAGAGGAGATCATCAAGTGGGTTAAGCAGAAGGGCTGCGACCTGGTGGCCATGAGTACTCATGGACACCGCTTCCTCGCAGACCTGTTTCTCGGCGCTACCGTCACCCGAGTCCGGCATAGCATCGGCGTGCCGGTGCTTCTGCTTCGGGCGAAGTGATTCCCGTGGCTAGGTCCACTCCGGCAATTCTGGAGAATGCGGCCGTATGTAGTTGTAGGCCAATGGTCGGTAGCACCTCGTGACAGTCAGACGAATCCGACTTAGCCGCGTCAAATATTGAGACCGTGAACTCAGAAAGCAAAAAATCCGGCTCTCGAAGTTCGTAGAACAGCGTCTAACCCGAGTGCGTCGCCTCGACCTCATGGAGGGATGGATCCGCACAACTTGCAGCCCGTGGATCGCGAGGAAATTGGCCAGACCTTTGGTGACCTGAAGAACAAGTGAGAATGGGGACTGAACATGTTGGCGGATTTGCGTGATGCACTGAGACAACTGCGAAAAGCTCCGGCCTTTACCGCTACGGCCGTCATCACCTTAGCGTTGGGCATCGGGGCCACGACAGCCGTTTTTACCCTGGTTCACCAGGTATTGCTGAAGTCGCTGCCGGTCACGAAGCCGGACGAGCTGTGGAGGATTGGAGACAAAGTTCGCTGCTGCAACTGGGGCGGCTATGACCAGGGCGACGATCAAAATTTTTCCCTTTTCTCCTGGGAGGCATACAAGAACTTTCGCGCGCAGACGCCGGAGTTTAGTGAACTGGCGGCTTTGCAAGCCGGTAATGCCGCGCTTGGCGTCCGTCGAGAGGGATCGCAAGCTCCGGTCGATACTCGCAATGGGGAATATGTATCCGGGAATTTCTTCCGAACCCTGGGTGTCGAGCCCTGGATCGGCCGACTGATGACCGACGAGGACGATCAAGAGGGCGCGCCGCCCGTGGCGGTGATGAGCTACCGCATCTGGCGCGAGAAGTACGGCTCCGATTCCTCGGTGGTCGGCGCCACCTATCAGATCAACGGGCATCCGTTCACTCTGATTGGCGTGGCTCCGCCTGGATTCTATGGCGCCAAGCTGGCCGACGTGGGAATGCCGGACTTGTGGCTGCCACTGACCACCGAGCCCATGATCGATGGTGCGACTGCCCGTCTGAAACAACCGCGGGAAAACTTCCTGGATCTGCTCGGCAGACTGCGTCCGGGAGTAAATCCCAAAACGCTCGAAGCAAAGCTGAGAGTGGAACTGCACGATTGGCTGGCCAGTCATGTGCCGGAGATGGACCCGGAAGAGAAGGAACTCTGGCAACAACAGACACTGCACCTGATCCCCGGCGGCGCCGGAGTGGCGGCCATGAAGGAAGAGTATCAGGACGGACTGAAGCTGCTACTGCTGGCGGCAGGATCTGTGCTGCTGGTCGCTTGCGGGAATCTTGCCAATCTGCTGCTGGCACGTGGGCTGAGGGATCGGGCACCAACGTCGATACGCGTGGCGTTGGGAGCGTCGCGCCAACGCCTGGTGCGCAAGGCGCTGGTGGAATGCGTGCTGCTCGCCTTGATCGGCGGAGCCATCGGCATCGGCGTGGCCTATGCCGGTACCCGGCTGATCACTCATCTGGCCTTCCGGATTGGTGGACCAAACAACTATGTGCCGATCGATGCGACACCATCGTGGCCGGTGCTGCTGTTCGCGCTGGGCGTCTCGCTGCTGACCGGAATCATCTTCGGCATCGCGCCGGCTTGGATCACATCGCAGGCAGAGCCGGTAGAGGCATTGCGGGGCGCGAACCGTACGGTGGGCGGGGGGAGCTCGTGGGCGCAGAAGTCGCTGGTAATCGCGCAGGCAGCGATGTCGCTGGTCTTACTGTCGGCGGCGGCTCTGCTGGGTAAGAGTCTCAAGAACCTGGAACAGCAGAGCTTTGGATTCGAGATGCAGGGCCGGTATGTTGCCGCGATCAATCCCATGCTGAGCAACTACAAGCCGGCACAACTGGAGCCGATGTTCCGGCAAATTGCCGACCGTCTACGCCAGATTCCTGGCGTGCGGATGGTCTCTTCGGCACTGTATGCCCCAATGACGGGTGACTCTTGGAACAACGGTGTTCGTATCGAAGGCAGGCCCGAGCCGGGGGCGAAGGACGACACCAGCTCAGGAATGGTAAGAGTCATGCCCGGATTCTTCGAGACCATCGGCGCAAAGATCGTGCTCGGCCGGCCGATTACCGATGAGGACACGGCGGCGACGCGCCAGGTCGCGGTCATCAACGAGGCATTTGCCAAAAGGTTCTTCCAGGACCAGAACCCGATCGGTCAGCATTTCGGGCCCAACTTGAGCAAGTACGCCTCGACCTACGAAATCGTCGGTGTCGCGCGGGATCTGCGATACATGACCTACGACTACAAAGAACCGGTGCGACCCATGTACTGGATACCGGAGGCGCAGACCGTCGAGTTCGACGACCCGACCATGCGGAGCGGCGAAATCTGGTCGCACTATCTGTACAACATCGTCCTCTGGGCCCCGGGAAGCCCACCCGGCATGGAAGATCGCGTGCGCAAGGCGCTGGCTAGCGTCGATCCCAATCTTGTGCTCTACAGTGTCGACGCCTACGCCGAAGTCGTGAGCGCGGATTTCCAGCAGGAAAACATGATTGCTACGCTGACGACGCTGTTTGGCGGGCTTGGGCTGGCGCTGGCAGCGGTGGGACTGTATGGGGTGATGGCGTACACGGTCGAACAGCGCACCAGCGAGATTGGTGTGCGCATGGCGCTCGGGGCGAATCGAGGCCAAGTGGTAAAGATGGTCCTGAGGGGTGCTTTCTCGCAGATCGGCATCGGGCTGGCGCTGGGTATTCCGGTAGCCATTGAAGTTGGCAAGCTGATGACCGACCAACTCTTCGGGGTAAAGCCATGGGATCCGGTCATGCTCGCGCTGGCTACACTGCTGCTGGCGCTGGCAGCGCTGCTGGCGTCGGCCATTCCGGCGCGCCGCGCTGCAGGGGTGGAGCCGATCGTAGCCTTGCGGAATGAATAATCCGAGGTAATCGAAGGGATTCAAGGATCGCCGAACTGTAATACTCAGCCCGCACGCTAGGCTAACGACGGCACGCCGAGCAGTACCCTCCGACCTCCAGGCGCGCCACCAGGATATGAAAACGGCACTCCTGCTCCAGTTGTCGCTTGAGAGCGTCGAACCGCTCGCTGACAAACTCCGTGATCTTTCCGCAATTCAGACAAGCGATATGGACGTGATCCCGGCCCAGCTTGCGTTCGTAATAGTGGCCCTCGCCTTTCAGATGCATCAGGTCTAGTTCGTCAATCATTCCGTGACGCTTCAAAAGGCTCAGCGTACGGTAGACCGTGCTGCGGTCGACGGAAGGGTCTAGTTTCTGTGCCTTGCGCAGGATTTGACTCGCGTCCAGATGCTTGTTCGCGGTTTCGATTACGCTCAGGATGGCGCGACGCGGATCGGTCATGCGCACTCCGCGCTGGGACAACAGGGCCTGTAGACGTCCGGGAATCTCGGTTTGCGGAAGGGGCATGGATCGCACCTCTCTCGGGGTACGTGCAGATAATCGCAAACAGAATGCGACAGAATCTTCAGGTTCGGTATTGACCACGAGTGGTCGGGAACCCTAAGCTACATTGTAGCGTTTGTTGCGACTGAGTTGCAATAACTTATTGCGACTCAGTTGCAATAAGAAGTGTAGCACGTTTGGCGGAGCGGCCAGCCCGCTCCCCGGAAGAGGCCGAGGATGGTGGGTGCGGAAATGCCGCCCCGGAGCCGTGGTGGTTTCCGCCTTGCTGGCGCACGGGCGGGGGGAAGCCACGTCTGGGTGTCGCTAATCCTGGGGCTGATTTTGCTCCCCGGTTCATGGGCTCGATCGGGCGGCAGGGTGTCCGGAACCGTGCGGGATCGAAGCAACGCCGTGATTCCGAAAGCGTCGGTCAAGGCGACCAATACCCAGACGGGGACCGAGCAGCAGATGCTGACCGACAGCAAAGGGGCCTATTCTTTCCCCGAGCTTCCCGTCGGAACCTACGACGTACTCGTCGAATGCCAGGGGTTCAGGTCCTATCGCCGAAGGGGGATCACCCTCGACGCCGACACCTCTCTCACCGTCGACGCAATGCTCGAAGTTGGGGAAGCTAGCGAGGCGGTGACCGTGATCGAATCCGCGGTCCAGGTGAAGACCTCGGACACGGAGATAGGCGAAGTCATCAGCGCCAAGACCATGACCACCATGCCCTTGAACGGCCGCAGCTATACCGACCTCATTCCCCTCCAACCCGGGGTCGTGCCGGTGAGTTCCATCACTTCGAGCACAGTGCAGGACGTCGGGGCCAGTGCGCTTTCTCCTTCCGGTGGACTGAATCCAGGGACGATTTCGATCAATGGCCAGCGTGAGTTCGCCAACGCCTTCATCGTGAACGGAAGCGACGCCGAGGAAGATGTCAATGCGGGGACCTCGATCATTCCGAATCTTGACTCCATTGCCGAGTTTCGGGTGCTGACCAGCAACTTCGACGCCGAACACGGGGAATTTAGCGGCGGGCAAATTACGGTGGTTACGAAATCGGGCGGCAACCAATTTCATGGGGACGCTTTCGAGTTCCTGCGCAATACGAACTTGGACGCACGGAATTACTTTTCCCCTACCCGGGGCACTTTTGACCAAAACCAGTTTGGGGGAACGCTAGGCGGACCGATTCGCAGGAACAAGCTCTTCTTCTTCGCGGATTATCAAGGCACTCGCTCAAGCCAGGGAGTGGACACCGGCCGGATTCCCGTTCCGTCCCAGTCCGACCGTACCGGGGATTTGTCCGACATGGCAGGCTCTCTGAGCGGCGTCGTGACCGGGCAAGACTGGGCCGCAACGCTTTCCCGTGAACTGGGATACCCCGTGGCCGCCGCCGAAGCCTATTACCGGTCCGGATGCACCAGTTCCTCGCAGTGCGTTTTTCCGAATGCTGTCATCCCGACCTCGGCATGGTCCACGCCGGCCAAGCATCTATTGCAATACATTCCCGAGCCGAACGTGGGTCCCGGCGCATTCTCGACGTCCACGGAAGACGAGCACCTGCGGGACGATAAGGGTGCGCTCCGCCTCGATTACAACAGCCACCGTTGGGGTCTGCTGTCAGCCTACTATTTCCTGGATGACTATACGCTGAACAACCCCTATCCGGTGGCGCAAAGCGGGGCGAGCGTACCAGGCTTCAACGCGCTCTACTTGGGTCGGGCTCAGTTGCTGAGCCTTGGCGACTCCAAAACGATCGGCACGACCGCCGTCAATGAGTTCCACTTCACCTACCTGCGCAATCACAGCGATCTCGGTAAACCGGTGGGCGGACTGGGCATCAGTCTGGCCTCCCAGGGATTTGTAACCGGCGTGGGTACGGCGGGCATCGTTCCTCTGAACCCCCAAGGTGAAGGAGTGGAAAACACTGTCTTCAATGCTTTCTCGATCGGAACGAACGCGAACGAACTGCGGCAGGTGAACAACACCTTCCAGTGGATCGATAGCTTAGCCAAGGTGGTCAGCCGCCATACCATCAAGGCCGGGCTGGAATATCACTACGACCAGATCAACACCAACGCCATCGCACAGTTCAACGGCAATTTTCTGTTCGCGGGCAGCCAGACCGGGTCCGATTTTGCCGACTTTCTCCTGGGCATTCCCAGCCAGTACAACCAGAGCCAGCTGCAACCATTTTACGGGCGCAACCAATACTGGGGGATTTACGGTCAGGACAGTTGGCGCCTGCGTCCCGACCTGACGCTCAATTACGGCTTGCGCTGGGATCGCATCGAGCCCTGGTATGAAAAAAACAACGGTATCTCCACCTTTGAACCGGGCAAGTCCACGGTGGTTTTCCCCGGGGCTCCGGCGGGCATCCTCTTCCCTACCGATCCCGGCATTCCTCGCACTCTGGCGCCACCGGGGAACCTGGACTTTGCGCCCCGCGTCGGGGTGGCCTATTCACCGCAAGCCAGCACGGATAGCGTTTTCGGCAAGATTCTTGGTGGTCCGGGCGAGACCAGCATCCGAGCCGGGTTCGGCATCTATTACACGGCCATCG
>DATJVZ010000327.1:0-12505 GCA_035501575.1 Terriglobales bacterium
ACATCGCGCATGATCAGGGGCGATCCGTCCGGGGCGATGCCGTTCCAGGGTGCGCTCGAGATCGATAGCAAAACGCGAGGGACGTCTTTCAGGTCTACGACTCGCTCTTTCTTGTGGTCCGCGATGTTGACCCTGTCGAGTCCGGGACTGTCTCCACTGTCCTCGTAATAGACATACTTGCTGTCGGGCGACCAGTTGGGATACTGCATGGCCTTGGCCGACGCCAGCTGCGACCACTTTCCAGCGCGGACGTCGTACAACATCAACTTGGTTACATCGGTGGTGAAAGCGGAGAGATAGCGTCCGTCGGGGGACCAGCGGGGCGCCCACAATCCGGAAGCCCCAGGCAACTTCGCAACTTGCTTGGTTTGCAGATCAACCTGCACGATGTCGTACTCTCCGGCACTCCCTCCGAAGCCTTGGGGCGGGTATTGCGCGAAGGTCAACGACTTGCCGTCGGGGGACCAAAGGGCATCGTCCTCAGTGTTCCTGTCCTCTGGCAAGACCACCTGCGGGGTGCCACCCTGGGAGGAAACCAGGAGAACTTTCCCAGGCGTGCCCGGTAAGGGACTGACGAAGGCGATCTGCTTGCCATCGGGCGACCAGCGAGGCATGCCGACGACCAGCGGCGGATAGGTCAGTTGCAATTTTTCGCTTCCGTCCATGCGGCTCCGCCAGAGCGTGTTCTCGGGATAGGCAACATAAGCCATCCATTGCCCGTCGCGAGAAATATCCAGCTGCCCGGCGGAGATCCCTGACAAATAAGGAGTGAAACTTCGAGATTTCAGATCGTAGCGCTGCAATTGCGCGCGCAGTTGATCACCGATGACAAACAGGCGATTTCCATTCAGGGAAGGAGCCGGATCGCTGTAAGAGAGAGGACCGGTGGTGATTGAACTAGGATTAGCGCTGTGCTTGCGGAGCAATCCAACGTTGTCCTGGATGAACCAGATGTCTCCCCTACCATTGCGAGCCGCCCAAAAGAAGTAGTAGCGGCCGTTGGGAGTCCATTTACCGCAGCATTCCCCTGGATCCTGGTGAAAACTCTCCGGAAGGAGCGAATGCAATCCGGTACCGTCGACAGCGATCTCCCAAAGTGAGTACGAGATCGCATTTGGAGCACGCAGGGTGAATCGAAGGCGAGTAGCATCTGGGGAGAACCTCGGGGCAACGGGGAAGCCCGAGAGTGTGACCAGCTTGCTTGGTTGAGTACCGTCCCATTTTGCCAAGTAGAGGTCGCTCCCCTTGAAGTACGCCAGTTGCTGGCCGTCCCAGGACCAGGAGGCGTCGTGAGCGTTGAGGTCGCCGAGGCGGCGAGGCGAACCCGCAGGCACCGGAATGGCCCACAGCGGAGCTTCGCCGGTTGTCACGATTCCGCCTTCACCGGTGAAAGAATCTACCAAGAGTTCGGAGCGGCTGGGCGCCACATCGTGAAGGAAAGCGTTGGTGAAGGGAGCAGGGATCTGGGCGATGTCTCCGCCGTTAGCCGACACTTGACTTAACACGCCTCGCTCTCCCACCGTTTCGTCGAAGTAGAGCCGTGGCCCGTCGGTGACGAGTCCGCTCTTGGGAAGACTGTCGTGGGTGAGCTGCGTAACGGAGAGCACGCGAGGCGGGGGCAAGGGCGAACGCAACCAGAAGAATCCGATCGCGAGAATCGCCACGCCCACAAGCAGGAGAGCGGCGCGGACGTAGCCGAGCCGCATCGTCCAAGCTGCAGGTGAAGGAGCGGCGGCGACCGCAGCCGCAGACTTGCCCGACTCTGTTTCACGCTTCAGACGCTTGAAGTCTCCCCGCATTTCGGATGCGCTTTGGTAACGCAGGTCAAGATCCTTTTCCAACGCCTTGTTGATGATGCGCTCGAGTTCGGCGGGGAGATCGGGGTTCACGCGCAACGCTGGCGGTGCAGGCTTGGTCAGAATCGAGTGGAAGATGGCCGCAGTAGTGTCGCCACGAAAAGGCAAAGCCCCGGTGGCCATCTCATAGAGGACCGCGCCGAAGGAGAAGAGATCGGTGCGGCCATCCAGATCCTTGCCGAGCGCCTGCTCGGGAGACATGTAGGCGACCGTGCCCATGGCGCTTCCTGGACTGGTGAGGTGCTGTTCCTCCGTCATGGTTTGGGACGCTCCGCTTGAGGCGGTTAGAGGACTCACCTTGGCCAGCCCGAAGTCGAGAATCTTGGCGTGACCGCGTTTGGTGATGAAAATGTTGGCGGGCTTGATGTCGCGATGCACAATGCCAGCCGCGTGTGCCGCATCCAGCGCGTCGGCAATTTCGATGGCCAGGTTGAGCAGGGTTTCAGTTTCGAGCGGCCGCCCTGCGATTCGATTCTTCAGGGTCAGGCCATCGAGAAACTCCATGGCGATGAACGACTGGTTCTCATGCCTGCCAATCTCGTAGATGGTGCAAATGTTGGGATGGTTCAGCGCCGAGGCCGAGCGGGCTTCGCGGCGAAACCGCTCCAGCGCATGGGGATCATTAGCCACATCTTCGGGGAGGAATTTGAGCGCGACGAAGCGCCCGAGCTCGATGTCTTCGGCCTTGTACACCACGCCCATGCCGCCGCCACCCAACTTCTCGATGACGCGGTAGTGCGAAATGGTTTGGCCAATCACTGGAGACATGCCTGGCTTCGGGCCGCTTCATCTTAAAGACACGGCTGCGACCAGTCAACGAATGATGCTCTGGCCCGGGGTCATGCGCGGACACTCGCTGTATGGGAGCAACCGTGGAGGTGGGAGATAACTCCCGGTTGTGCTACTCGGAAGTTGGCCCGAAACGGACTTCTGGGAAGCCAAAGTAGTGCCAGGTGGGCTTACTGGACAACCACCAAGGATTGAGCTTGTAGGAACTTCCAACAAATCAGAATGCACGCGAGGGTGAGAAATGCGAGGTGCATATCTGGTCGTTTCTCATACCGCACGCGGAGACGGCGAAACTGATTCAGCCATGCGAAGGTACGTTCCACAACCCAGCGCCATCGCCCCAGCCCGCTACCATGCTTTGTATTGCGGCGAGCCGGGGCAAGATTTGGCGGCTACGCAAAGCACGGCGAATGCGCTCGGCATCGTAGGCCCAGTCCCCCAGCACGCTGTCTGGGCGACAGCGCGGCCGACCACGCGGCCCTGTATCAGGAACAAGCACGGCACCCATGGGAAGATCTCCTAGGAGCAATATAGGAGCAATAGAATGCCGGAGAAGCTACCGCGCTAACAAGGCAGTTTTGTTACAGGCTCTTAGACCTGAGCTGACGAGCAGATTCCTCCGCCCCCGACACTCGTCGGAATGACAACCGTTCAAGAGCTGATTCGCTCGCTGCAAGTTTCCGTCAAGCGGTGACCATCTTCGCCGACCAGCTCTTTAGGAATGCTCCGAAGCGGTCGAGCGCCTTGGAAAAATTGTCTCCCGATTCGGCAAAGCCCAGGCGGAAATGCGAGGGAGTGTCGAAGCAATCGCCGGGAGCTAACAGAATTCCCCGTTCGGTGGCGGCCTGGCAGAACGCGCGGTCGTTTTCTCCGCTCACCAGCCAGGGGAATGCGGTCATGCCGCCTTGCGGCGAAATCCAGCTGAGTAGGTCGCGATGGTCCGTCATGAAGCGCTCGAGGAGCTTGAGGTTTCTTGTGGCGACTTCCTGGGTCTTGCCGAGCACGACGTTGCGTTTGCGGATTGCGATTTCCGAAAGAATTTCGCCTGGGGTGTTGTTCGAGATCGAGAAGTAGGCGCGCGCGTTCCAGCATTGCTGGCGGCGTCGGGCGTCATGCTCGATCATCCATCCTGTGCGCACGCCGGCAATCGAAAACGCTTTCGACAGGTCGGCAATCACGGTGGCGTGCGGCAAACGAGCCGCCGATTTCGTTGGCCTTCCGTGGTAGATGGGATGGTAGACCTCATCACTCACCAGCTGGATTCCGCGCTCGCTGGTGAAGTCGTGCAGGGCTTCCATTTCGCCGTCGCTGATGGTCGCGCCCGTGGGGTTGTGCGGGCTGTTGACCAGGATGAGCTTGGTCTTCGAGTTGGCGAGCCGTTTGATCTCGTCGGGGTCGATGCGGAAGCCATTCTCGCGGCGCACGCGATAGAAGCGGGTTTCCAAGCCAAGAGATTCCGGGAGCGCCGAGAAAGTAGTGAATCCAGGCAGGGGGATGATTATGTTCGCGCCGGGCTCGGCGGCCAGCCACATCAGAGCCACCAGCGCCTCGGAGGCGCCGGTCACGATTTGGACGGCCTCGACCGGGACACCCTGCATTTCAGCGATCGCCTCCCGCAGGCTGTCGGCGCCGGCTGGGCGGCTGTAGACCAGGTTGTGGTTCAGGAAGCGGTGGCGCGTTTTGTCATCGGCGAGGGCCAGAATGTCGTTTACAGTCCAGGTCGGTCCGGTGCTCGCAGCCAGGTTGAATTCTATGTTGTGTTCGTACTGGTCGAGCCAGGCATCGAGCAGGAAGGGCTTGAGTTGCATGCCAGCACCTCGCAGGAGAACTTGGTTCCTGTTGTTGATTCTGTGAGCCGGCGTACGGATGATCTTTAGTTTACAAGCGATGAGAATCGAGCACCTTGTGCCGGATCGTGTGTGCAGACTGCCAGCAGCGAGCAGCGGTCATCCGGCCACACGCCCCATGGAGCGTCCGCCGACGATCCAACCGTCCGTCCATTCTCGGGAAGCTTAGCTTGCTTACTGGTTCCGCAGCGCGATTAGGGGATCAACCTTGGCTGCCCGCCGCGCTGGGATGTAGCTCGCCGTCAGTGCAGCCACCGCCAGGATCGCTGCCATCGATGAGAATGTCATGGGGTCAGTCGGGTGAATGCCAAATAGCAAGCTCCCCATCAGTCGAGTCGCACTGACGGCTCCCGCAAGTCCGAGAGTCAGGCCTGCCGCCAGGGTCTTCACGCTCTCGCCTAACACCATCCCAAGCAGCTGATGCGGCTGCGCGCCCAGTGCCATGCGTAAGCCAAACTCTTGCCGCCGTTGACCTACCGATTGCGTTATCACGCCGTACACACCGACTACGGCCAGGAGCAAAGCCAGAGCGGCCAGCGTGCTTAATAGGGTGAGTACGAAGCGGCGCCGCTCGAGAGATCCAGAAACAAGTTGATCCATCGCCAAGACACTCACCGGTTGGTCGCGGTCGATCTGCCAGATCTGCCTCTGGATGGCGGGCGTAAGGCCAGGAGCGTCGCGAGCGGCTCGGACAACTAGGTAGGTGGTCAGCGTGCTCTGGGCAAACTGCTCAAAGCTGTAATAGATCGCGGGCCGTGAATCTGTCTCGAGCGAGTCTTGCTTAACGTCGGAAACTACACCCACGATTTGGCCGGGCAGCGGCGGCCCCCAATCCTTCATCACCACCCGTTTCCCCAAGGGACTTTCT
This sequence comes from Terriglobales bacterium, assembly GCA_035501575.1. Lineage (GTDB taxonomy): Bacteria > Acidobacteriota > Terriglobia > Terriglobales > Acidobacteriaceae > JAFAGX01. The sequence goes on from DATJVZ010000327.1 coordinate 5,361, forward strand.
CCCGGCCAGAATCGTTGAGCCATGGTTTGATTGATCACCAACGCGATGGGATGGCCGGGAATGTCCTCCTTCGTGAACCCTCGTCCGGCAAGCAGGCGGATCCCCATCGTGTGGAAATATTCGGGGGTTGTGGTCAGAATCTCCGCTTCTGGTTCGTTTCCTGCCTCGTAGACCTGACCTTCGAGTTCCACGTCGGTGTCCGGAACGGGATCGAATGGCAAAGTTCCGGAGGCAGCAACCGACTGGACTCCCGGCAGCACCCGAAGACGCTCCAGAACGGATCGGACAAAGCGCGTGCGCTCCGGGAGTTCGGGGTAGCGAGAATCCGGCAGTGTCAGGCGAACCACGGTGAGATGCGAAGGGTCAAAGCCGGGATCTACTCGAACCAGCAGGACGAAGCTTCGGATCAACAAGCCGGCGGCACCGAGCAGCATCATGGCGATGGCAAGTTCCGCGATCACCAACCACGAACGAAAATGCTGCCTGGCGGTCGAAGAGATGCTGCGGCTGCCCTCGGCAAGCCCTGCCTGCAAGTCTGGTCTCGAAGATTGCAATGCGGGAACGCTTCCAGCGAGAATCGATGCCAACAAAGAGACGGCGAATACGAAAATTAGGACTGGCCAATCGATGACTGCCGTGGTTGCGCGAGGCATTGCGTCGGGATATAGAGCGAGCAAAGCTTTCACCGAAACCAGCCCTCCCAAGCATCCCGCCGTTCCGCCGACGAGTCCCAGCACGACGCTCTCGGTAAAGAACTGCCGTCCAATCCGTAGCCGTGACGCCCCCAAGGCTGCACGCACGGCCATCTCCTTGTTTCGCCCGGCGCAACGCGAGAGCAGAAGGCCGGCGACGTTCGCGCACGCCATCAAAAGCACCAAAGCAACCGCCCCGAACAGAATCAGCAGCGTGGGGCGAACGGTGGCAACGAGATTGTCCTCGAGGGGTTCTGCACGAAATATGAATCCAGGATCGACCCCGCGATTCTCTTGTTGAATCCCGTTCGAAATCGCCTGTAAGTCGGCGTGCACGGCGTCCATCGACGCGCCGCTCTTGACCCGGGCAAGAGTGGTAAACAAGTGCGCACGGCGGTTGTCCAGGAAAGCCATATCTTCGGTGAGGGGTGCCCACGCCTGGACCTGTTCGGGAAAAGAGAATCCCATGGGCATGATTCCGGCAACAATGTGGGGGGTGCCGTGGAGAGTAACCGACTTGCCGACAATCTCGCGATCCGACCCGAAATGATGCTGCCACAACCCGTAACTGAGGATCACGGCTCCTTCGGCATTCTCGCGGAACTGCTCTGGTCGGAACCCCTGTCCCGCAATCGGCGTTACCCCGACCAGGGGCAGGAAATCTTGCGATACGAATGCAGTGTCGATCTGTTCCGGCGGCGCCGCTTGCCGTTCGTCGCTCAAGTTCTGCGAAAAAATGCGATACGCGGCGACCTGGGAGAACACCCGATTTCGCTGGCGTACGTCTCGAAAGGTCGCTCCCGTCAAGTTTGTCGGGCGTTGGTGAAACTCCTCCAACCGCACGATTGCGTTCGGTCGCTCAAGTGGAAGTTGACGGAACAAAGTCGCATGGACGACGGAGAAGATCGCCGTATTTGCCCCAATGCCAAGGGCCAGGGTGGTGACGGCGATCGCTGTGAACCCAGGAGCTTTTCGCAGCCTGCGAACCTCGTAGCGCAAATCCTGAAGCAAGGTTTCCAATGCCTGACTCGCTCCCGACCAGCTCGAGCTTGATTCAGCAGGCGCTTCGCCCCGCAGGAATTTAGCTAACTGCTGGTCGCTGCAGTTTGGACGGTTGGCTGCGGAACTCGTTAGCACTTCTGCGGGGTATGCATGGCAAGTGAGATTTCGCGAGAAGACTCGGGGGCCGCGTGACGCGCCCCCTTTCAATGCGAAAATCGACTGCCGCGCTGTAACACGAAGCGTTCGTGTCTTACGCGGCTTGGGTTTGGATCGCAAGTTTGCGACTGAGGAAGTCTCGAATCGCTCCTGCGATCTCCTGATGCTGTGTTTCGAGAGCAAAATGACCGGTCTCGTAGAACCGGACTTCCGCTGTCGGGTTGTCGCGCTTGAACGCTTCGGCCCCCGGCGGCAAGAAGAATGGATCGTGGCTGCCCCAAACGGCGAGCAGGGGCGGCCGTTTTGTCCGGAAATACTCCTGGAACTTGGGATAAAGCGCTACGTTGCTGGCGTAATCCAGAAACAGATCCAGCTGGATCTCGTCGTTGCCCGGCCGAGCGAGCAGTGCCGAATCGAGCGTGTAGGCTTCTGGAGCCACTAGTTGTGTGTTCGGAACGCCGTGGTGGTACTGCCACTTCGTGGATTCCGGGGTGAGGAATTCGCGCAGAGCAGCACGATTCTCCGCGTTCGGGGTTTTCCAGTACTTCTGTATCGGATTCCAACCTCCACTGAGGCCCTCTTCGTAAGCATTTCCGTTCTGCGAGATGATGGCCCTGATTCGCTCAGGATGGGCCAGTGCCAGGCGAAATCCCACCGGGGCGCCGTAGTCGAAGACATAGATCGCGTAGTGGTCGAGGCCGAGCGTTTGCGTGAAACGATCGATGACCTCGGCCAGATTCTCAAAGGTGTAGCGGAATGTGTTGCGGTCCGGGGCATCGGAAAAGCCAAAGCCGGGCAGATCGGGTGCGACCAGATGGAAGCGGTCGGCCAACGCCGGAATCAGATTACGAAACATGTGGGATGATGTGGGGAAGCCGTGCAATAGCAGGATGGTTGGGGAGCCTTTCTCCCCTGCTTCGCGGTAAAAGATCTTCGAACCGTCGACGACGGCATGTTGGTAAATGGTCATAAAAAGCACCTCTCTAGAGATCGAAGCGCCCGAGAGCGGGCATCGGTTCCCCCCTCCTTGCGCATTCCCCGAATCAGATTCTGCTAACCGATAAAAAGATTCATTATCGGTGTTATGATTCTCTCGAGGGGAAATGACAAGCGTGCGGATGTCCAATGGCCCGGGCTGGCGAGATGGGTTCCTGTTCGTCGGGAATGATGTGGCCCTGGATTTTTTAAACACATGTCCTATCCAGAACGGTGAGCTTGTCGAGCTGCTCCCGGATTTCAAGGCCCTCTTGCGTTGGTTTCAGGCGGCCGGTCTTGTCACTCCTCGGCAGGCTGGTCGTCTCGAGGAACAATGGCGGCGTTCAGCGCGCGCTCGCAATGTCACCGAGACCATGCGGAAGCTGCGGGAAAGAATAAGAAAGGAAGTCCTAGTTTGGGAGCACACCGGGACCGTCGATCGCAGCACGGTTGATGAACTAAATCGCCTCATGAGCGAACATCCCATGCTTACGAAGTTACAGGGACCCACGCCGGTAACCGGGTTGTGGTTCGCCGCCACTCAGCCCGAAGATTTATTTGCCCCCATCGTGCACAGTGCGGCGATGCTGTTCGCGAACCTAGACCATCAGCGAGTACGTAAGTGCGGACAATGTGTGCTGCATTTCTATGACTCTAGCAAGAAGGGCACCCGACGGTGGTGCAGCATGCAACTGTGTGGGAATCGCCGCAAGGTCGCAGCTTATGCGGCTCGCCAGCGTACCTCTGCTTCCTGCTGATGCCTGGCGCAGAACGGTTTCCGTTTACTCAAGAGAAAGTGCACACGGATGCTTGGTCTCAAGGCGGATGGGTCCCCGGCGACCGGCCGGGCGGCGGTCGTGAACCCGGACGGAGGGTAGAACGATTGTGGGAACCGCCACACGCAGGTAAGCAGGGTTCTTTGAATTCTTTGCCCGTGTGCGTGGGCGAGCCGGTTGTCGTCTTTCTCTGCGAAGTATATACTATTAGTATATATCAAGGAGCATCCGAATGAAGACGGCTAAACTCTTCAGAAACGGCGAGAGCCAAGCAGTTCGCCTGCCGAAAGAGTTTCGATTTGCCGGTAACGAGGTATTCATTAAGCGCGTCGGCGATGCCGTCGTATTGCTGCCGAAAGCGAAATCATGGAATACGCTAATCGAGAGTCTCGCCAAGTTCCCGGCCGACTTCATGAACGACCGCGAGCAGCCTGCCGAAGCAGACGGCCGGGAGCCGCTCGAATGAAATGGATGCTGGACACCGACACCTGTATCGCCATTATCAAACGAAGCTCGGGAGGTGCGATCAAAAAGCTGCGCGGCAAATCTATCGGCCAGGTCGGAATCTCTGCCATTAGCCTCGGAGAGCTTTCTTTTGGAGCGGCGAAGAGCGCCCGCCGGGACGATGCTGTCGAAGCGCTTGCTCAGTTTATCCTCGCCCTCGAGGTCGCTCCCTTCGACGGCGATGCTGCCTCACGTTATGGCAACGTTCGCGCCTTGCTTGCGAGGCGGGGCACGCCGATTGGACCACTCGATACCTTGATCGGCGCCCACGCCCTGGAGCTCGATCTCACACTGGTTACGCACAACATCCGCGAGTTTTCGAGGATCGAGGGTTTGCGTCTCGAGGATTGGGTCGACTGAGTGGACTACTTCGGGTGCATCCGAGCGGAGCCGTAGACGGCACGAAAATCCGCAGGGCTGAAAAGGCTGGTGTGGGTTTCGGCGCACTCCGCAGCGTCGGCACTTGTAACCGCTGGCTACGAGTTACGGCGCTTCTTCAGCCATGGTTATGCGAGACACCTGGGATGGGTTCGGTGACGCGCATCACCGACATCGATCCCGGCGGCTCCCTAGCATCGGGATTTTGTTTATTGGTTGGGCGAGCGGATTCTGCTTCTGAATTGGTACGGAGGAATTGAGATGCAGCCAACGTCGATCCAGAGTAAATCAAGAATTCCCCTGTCGTTTTCAGTTTTCTACCGCGGGCCACTGCTGCGCCTGCTGTCTTTCGCTGTTCTGCTGTCTGTCGTCATGCTCGGTCGATGGACTGCTGCTCGAGCTGAGGAGAAGCGACCGAACATTCTATTGATTGTGGCCGACGACATGGGCTGGTCGGATGCGGGAGCCTACGGGGGCGAAATCTTTACTCCCAACATCAATCGCCTGGCCAATCAGGGCTATCAGTTCTTGAACTTTCATGTGGGCTCGATGTGCGCGCCCACTCGGAGCATGTTGATGACCGGGGTCGACAATCACGTGGTCGGCCTGGGGAACATGGTGGAACTGGTGGCCGACAATCAACGTGGCCAACCTGGATACGAGGGCCGGCTGAACGGGCGAGCGGTGACCGTGGCCACCTTGTTGCGCGATGCCGGATACCACACCTACATGGCTGGTAAATGGCACCTTGGGTATACGAAGGAGAGCCTGCCGGCCTCCCAGGGGTTCGAGGATTCGTTCATCGTGGCGGAAGGTGGCGCAGACAACTATGAAAAGAAGTCCTATACCCCGAAATATCGGACCCCGCCGCACTTCTTCGATGGACTCAATGAAGCAGACCTGCCCCCCGACTTCTATTCCACCCAGTTTTACACCGACAAGATGATCGGCTGGATCGATCGGAAGCAGGCTGACGGCAAGCCCTTCTTCGGCTATCTCGCCTATCAGGCCGTGCATATGCCGCTGCAGGTTCCCGACGAATACACGCGGCGATACCTGTCCTCCTACCAGCTCGGCTGGAGCCAGGTGAAGAATGTGCGCTATCAGCGACAGGTCGAGCTGGGAATCGCACCTGCGGGATTGAAGCTTACAACCCCTTCTATCATTCCCGACTGGAACTCTCTGCCCGAAGACGAACGGCGCATGGATGCCAAGCGCATGGCGGTCTACGCCGGGATGCTCGAATACATGGACATGAGCATCGGACGTGTCCTCGAGCATCTCAAGCGCAAGGGCATGCTCGACAACACGATTGTCATCTTCATGAGCGACAACGGCGGCGAGGCCCACGAACTCATGGATCATTTTCCCGAGTACTACGCCAAGAATTTCAACCTGACTTACGAGCACCTGGGTCAAAAAGGGAGCTTCGTGGAGTACGGACCGGCTTGGGCCAACGTTTCGATGACCCCGTTCTCGAGCTTCAAGTCGTCGGCTTCCGAAGGCGGAGTCCGAGCCCCTTTCATCATTACTTATCCCAAGGTCATACCCATGGGGCAGCGCACGGATGCGTTTGCCAGCGTGGTGGATGTCGTTCCGACCCTGCTCCAATTTGCGGACGTGAAGCCCTCGGCCAGTTCGGCTCCGCTCGCCGGGCGAAGTATGGTTCCGTTAGTTTCGGGCGCATCCGATCAGGTCTATGCGAGCGAGATGTCGATTTCCCAGGAGCTTTCGGGAGGAGCAGCCGTGTACCGGGGCGATTACAAACTGGTGCGCAATATCCCGCCCTATGGGGATCGGAAATGGCATTTGTATAACCTGCGCAACGACCCCTCGGAGTCCCAGGACCTCGCGGGCACGGAGCCGGATCGCGTGCAGTCAATGACGGAAGCCTACGCGGAGTATGTGAAAAAGAATGGCGTTATCGAAGTGCCGGACGACTACGACATAGCCGCCCAGGCGACGAAGAACGCGCAGGCTAAGCATTAAGCCGCCTTCATCCGATCAACGCAGCGTGAAAAATGTCTTCTTCGATATGTTTCCGGTCAAAGCACCGGGAAGCATCGAGAGAGGAGCGTGCGAGCAAGAGGCGGACTCATTTGACAACGACGTTCTTGCTGGGCGCGGATTTTAGATTGTATCACGCGCATTTCCAAGATTGTTTCTTTGGCCGCCCACAGCCATAATGGCGCGTCATGAGGGACGAAACGGTCCAGCTCGGCGATATCGAGATGTATTACGAGACGGAGGGTGCGGGAGAACCTCTCCTGCTTCTTCATGGCGGCACCGGATGCCACGACAATTGGAAGCATGCCGCTCGCGACCAGTTCGTGCGTGAGTATGCGCTCATCATGCCGGATGCACGCGGTCACGGTCGAACGACCAACCCCAGCCGGAAGATTACGCACCGACAGTGTGCTCTGGACACCCTGGCACTGCTCGATCATCTTGGGATCAGCAAGTGTCGGGCGATCGGGCTCAGCATGGGAGGAAATATCCTTCTCCATATGGCCACGCTACGACCGGATCGCATCGAAGCGATGGTTGTCGTTAGCGCCGCCATGTACTTTCCAGAACTAGCCCGTGCGATTATGCGACAAGTCCCGGCTGCGCGCGACCAGCCGCCACAAGAGTGGGAAACGATGCGGCAACGGCACAAGCA
>DATJVZ010000328.1:0-11989 GCA_035501575.1 Terriglobales bacterium
GGTGTGACTACGGTGATCAATGCCGAAGGCACCATGACCATGCTCGGGGGCTCCCTCATCCGCCCCGAAGTTGAGGTGGTGATGGCGCAGGCATCGCGACATTTTGTCCGCATCCCCGAGCTAGAAGAAGCGGCCGGGCGGCGAATCGCAGAGATGCTGAAGCTGCCCGACGGATATAGTGCGCTCGTGACGTCGGGAGCGGCTGCGGCCATGCAATCGGGGTTGGCCGGCATTCTCACCGGCGATAATGAATCTCTCATTAAGCAACTGCCGGATCTCACGGGAATGAAATCCGAGGTCATTATCCAGAAATCCCATCGCAACCCGTTCGATCATCAATTGCGAGCTACCGGAGTAAAGCTGGTCGAGATCGAAACTCGGGATCAGCTGCGGGCGGCAGTTAACGAGCGGACCGCCATGATGCACTTCACGAACTTTGCCAACGATGCCGGACAAATTAAGGCCGACGAGTGGGCCAAGCTGGCCAAAGAGTCCAAAGTTCCGTGCTTCAATGATGCTGCTGCCGATACGCCGCCGGTTTCGCATCTGTGGGATTACACCAACATGGGATACGACCTGGTGGCATTCAGCGGCGGCAAAGCGATTCGTGGCCCGCAGTGCGCGGGGCTGCTAATCGGACACAAGGACCTGATCCGATATGCCTTGCTGAATAACAGTCCCCACGAGGACACGCTCGGACGCGGCCAGAAAGTTGGAAAAGAAGAAATTCTCGGCATGGTTAAGGCCCTCGAGCTTTATCTAAACGAAGACCATGATGCATTGCGCAAAGAGTGGCAGGACCGCCTGGATCTGATCTCGCGGGAGATCACGCGAATTCCTGGAGTCAGCACATCCTTCTTCACCCCCGACATCGCGAATCACGTTCCCCATATGCGCATAACCTGGGATGCGAGGATTCCCTTGACTCCGCAGCAAGTGGCACAGTCCATGCGGAACTCCAAGCCCTCGATCGTGATTGGGGGCGGGGAAGGGAAACCCGGTCTGGCGATGAACTCATTTATGTTGCAGCCCGGGGAGGACCAGGTGGTGGCCGAGCGGCTTGCCCATGTTTTGCGCGATCATTCAGCCTAAACCGGCATTGCTTCAGGAAAGGTATGCGAACAATGGTGGATCGGCTATCGAAAGCCCGGTCAAGCTGTTGCGGGCAGGAATTTTCCCGGCATGGAGCCCTGGTCCGCAAGCCCGACTTTGCATTCCTCGATCGCCGAACCGCCATTGTTGGCCTGGACCGGCGCGAAGCCGTGGTTGCCTCCCCAGGTCCGCATTCGAGCCGAGGGCTTCGGTGAGTGAGAGTCCGACAACTCGCGTGCGTTGGCTTCTCGTATTTTGGATATTTGTCCTGAGCGCAGTCGCGTTTCTCGATCGTGTGAACATCTCTGTCGCGGGAAGCTCTCTGCGAGCGGCTTACGGACTCAGCACCATCGAACTGGGCTGGATATTCAGCTCCTTCCTGATTGGCTATGCCTTGTTTCAGACGGTCGCGGGACGACTGGCCGACCGCTTCGGCCCTCGGCGTGTCCTGGCTTACGGCGTGACCTGGTGGGGTGTGTTTACGGCGCTCACGGCTTCGGTTCCTGCGGGTATCGCCGGGGCGCTGACCTTGTTCATGGCGATTCGCTTCTTGCTGGGAGCCGGGGAGGCCGTGGTCTACCCCGCATCCAATCAGTTCATCGCCCGCTGGATTCCAGCGCGGGAGCGAGGAATCGCAAATGGCTGGATTTTCGCAGGGGTTGGCGCGGGAGCCAGCGTGTCGCCACCGTTGATCACCTATCTTATGCTTCATTACGGTTGGCGAGCTTCCTTTTGGGTCTGTGCCATCCTCGGAGTCGTAGCCGGTGCCGTCTGGTACGGTATCGCGCGGGACGACCCCGCCGAACACCCAAAAGTTTCCTCGAGTGAGTTGACCCTCATTCGCTCCGGATTGAGCGAAAGCCCAGGTCATGGCGATCTCCATCGCGCGGCGCGCGGTAGGACGCTGGTTCCGTGGCGAACCGTCGTGCGGAATAGTACGGTGCTGGGCGTTACCCTAAGTTATTTCTGCTTCGGTTACGTGGCTTGGATCTTTTTCAGTTGGTTTTACATCTACCTGGCGCAGGTGCGAGGCGTGAACCTGAAAGCCAGTGCCTGGCTGGCCACGCTGCCCTTCCTGGCCATGGCGATTGGCTGTCCCCTGGGTGGAAAAATCAGCGATCGGCTGACACTCGCCCGAGGCCCGAAGATGGGACGCTGCCATCTGGCGGCGTTCGGAATGATGCTGGCGGCGGTTTTCCTTGCTCTGGGCTCTTTCGTAGAAAGTGCACCAATGGCCAGTGGAGTACTGGCGGGAGGCGCAGGGGCGCTCTACCTAGCCCAGAGTTCCTTCTGGTCGGTGAGCGCCGATATCGCTGGCGGATCGGCCGGGTCGATTTCTGGTTTTATGAATATGGGGGCGCAGATCGGAGGGGCCGTCACCGCGTCGCTGACTCCTTGGATCGCAGCTCATTTCGGCTGGACTGCCTCTTTTCTGGCCGCTGCTCTGCTGTGTCTCGTTGGCGCGGCCCTCTGGCTGGGAGTGAATCCGAAGGAAATTGTGGTAGCAGAGGAAGGCGGGTTTCGCAGTTCGGCGCACCCGGTGGTCAATCCGGCGAGTCATTGAGGCCATGAACGAACTCAAGATCAAGCCGAAAGCAGGCTGTCTGTGGGATTTGGTAAGCCTCGGAGAAGTGATGCTCCGACTGGATCCGGGTGATCAGCGGATAACGACTACCCGCCAGTTTCGCGTGTGGGAAGGCGGCGGTGAATACAACGTGGCGCGTGGCCTCAGGCGATGCTTTCGGATGGACACGGCGGTCGTGACCGCGCTCGTGGACAACCCGATTGGCCGCTTGGTCGAAGATCTGATGTTGCAGGGGGGCGTGAATCAGAAATACGTGCGCTGGGTGCGGTTTGATGGTGTCGGGCGAACGGCGCGCAATGGGTTGAATTTTACGGAACGAGGTTTTGGCTTGCGGGCCGCGGTGGGTTGTTCGGACCGTGGGCACACGGCCATATCGCAAATCAAGCCAGGGGAAATTGATTGGCGGCAAGTGTTCTCCCAAGATGGAGCTCGCTGGTTTCATACGGGAGGAATCTTCTGCGCCCTTTCCGAGACCACTCCACTCGTGGCTCGCGAGGCCATGGAGGCTGCGAAGCAGGCGGGCACGGTGGTTTCCTACGATCTGAATTACCGGGAGTCTTTGTGGAAGCCGATGGGTGGGCAAGCGAAGGCGCAGCAGATCAACCGCCTGCTGGCACCCCTCGTAGATGTTCTGATCGGAAACGAGGAAGACTTCACTGCGGCTTTGGGCTTTTCGGTTGCAGGCGTAGATGAAGGCCATTCCCGGCTAGACCGGACCAGCTTCAAGAACATGATGGAAAAGGTGGTTGCGGAATTCCCTCGAATGGCGGTAGTGGCGATTACCTTGCGACGGGCAACGACTGCCACCCGCAATGACTGGGGCGCGCTTTGCTACTGCGACGGCCGCTTCTACGAGGCCGCCACCCGGGAAGGTCTGGAAATCTATGACCGCGTGGGAGGAGGAGACTCCTTCGGATCCGGGCTGATCTATGGATTGCTGGCCGGACGGGAACCACAGTGGGCGGTGGACTGCGGGGCGGCGCACGGTGCGCTGGCCATGAGCACGCCGGGGGACACCAGCATGGTCACGATGGAAGAGGTGTTACGTACGATGGAGGCGCGGACGGCACGGATTACCCGCTAGGGGCGGCTCCGGGGGGATACATGACAATTGAGGAAGTGACTTCGAGAATTGGCGAGATCGGGATCGTGCCGGTAGTCAGAGCTGCCAGTGTAAGCGAGGCAACCCGAGCCGTGGAAGCCATATCTGCCGGCGGCATACCGATAGTGGAGATCACTATGACGGTGCCCAATGCGATCTCCGTAATCCACCAGGTGGTGGGCCGTTTCGGAAACAGTCTGCTGGTTGGAGCGGGCACGATCACCACAGCCGAACAGGCAAAATTGTCGATTGACGCGGGAGCCAAGTTTCTAGTCAGTCCAGGGATCTCGATCCCGGTGCTTTCGGTGGCGCAGGCCTGCGAGGTCTTGGCGATTCCCGGAGCCCTTACGCCGACCGAACTGATGCATGCCCAGGAGAACGGCGCCAAGCTGGTAAAAATCTTCCCCTGCGATAATGTCGGTGGGCCGAGATACGTGAAGGCTCTGATGGGACCGTTTCCCAAGGCGGCTCTGATCCCCACCGGAGGGGTAAACGCTGCCAATGCCGGCGATTTCATTGCCGCCGGCGCCTTCGCCGTCGGCGCAGGCTCGGAGCTCGTCAACCGGACCGCTCTGCGCGACGGAAATTCAGCCCAGATCACCCAGGCGGCACGTGAGTTTGTGCGCGCCGTTCTATCCGCACGAGAATCAACTCTTCAGAGTAGAGGCCATGCCAGTTGATTGACCGGAGGACCCGTTGACGCGAGGCGCGTCACTGATTGACTCCACTGGCTAGATAGCCTCCATCCACTACGAGGAGAGTACCGGTTACAAAGCTGGCGGCATCGGAGGCGAGAAAGATAGCCGCGCCGACCAGCTCGTCCAGTTCGCCGAAACGCTTCATGGGAGTTCGCATGAGGATCTCCTGGCCGCGGGGCGTGCCCATCACCAGCTTCTCGTTGATCTGCGTGCGAAAGTATCCAGGAGCAATCGCATTGACCGAGACTCCGTGCGGAGCCCATTCGATAGCCAACGATTTGGTTAAAGAAGCCACGCCGGCTTTACTGGCGCTGTAGGCTGCAACCTCATACAGGGCCAAAAACGATCCCATGGACGCAATGTTGATAATCCGGCCGTAACCTCGCTCAATCATGTGGCGGCCAAAAACCTGACATCCCCGCAACGTGCCGGTCAAATTTGTGTCGAGCATCCGGTCCCAGTCAGATTGGGGAAAGTCCAGTGTGGGTGCACGCTGGTTATAGCCGGCGCAATTGACCAGGATATCTACCTTTCCAAAAGACTCGAGTGCCGCCCTCAGCAGGTTGTCTAAGGAGGCACGGTCAGTCACGTCACTGGCCACTCGTAGGGAGCGTCGGCCAAGGGATTCAATCTCATCAGCGGCTGCCGCGACCAAATTCTTGCGCCGGCCACTTGGCACCACGTTGGCTCCGGCCTCGGCTAAGCCGCGGGCCAACGTCTTACCAATTCCAGAGGTTCCGCCGATGACCACGGCCAGCTTGTCATTCAATTCCAAGCGACGATAGCCCATAGTTCCTCGAAAAACCGGTCGCCGCCGCCACCGTCATGGGGGAGCAAAGGCCCTGGCGAGCAACCTTGTCCTTTATTGTCTGATCTCCCCGATCTCCTTCAGCAATTCAGTGATCTTGTTGCGCAGCGCATCAGGCACAGAGTTGATTCCAACCATTACCTTGCCCTTCGACACTTGCGGATCGTAGGGACGATGATTGCGGCGCAGCAGTGGCGCCGTTAGCAGGAAAACAACACTGGTGGTTAAGATCGCCCCCAGCATGGTGAGCTCGTAGGTGATAATACCATCGGTCCAGAGAGTCACAATCGGCATGCCTCCGGTAACAATGGCATAACTTTTTTGGGTCAAGGAAGCAAGCAGGAAACCACCGATCCCCCCGACGATAGCGCCGCATACGACGAGCCACGGCATCTGGACTTTGCCAAATTCGGCGAATCGATACTGTTCGAGGGGCTCGGAGGAAATCACCACAATCTCCTTCCTTGGCATACCCGCCGAGAGGAGTGCGTTTACCGCTCGTTCGGTCGCATCGGGCGCGGAACACAGTACGTAAATGCCATTCTCCGAATTCATAACCATTCATCCCTAATCGCTTCCGAAAGCCGAGGCGTGCTTACTCTCGCAAACCTGCTTTCAACTCCCAGATGGAAACCACAGGTACAAGCTTCGAGAACACCAGATAGAGCAGCGCCATGGTACAGAAGGTGGCGCCGGTGATTGTGATCTCGACCCAGGTAGGGCGATAGGTTCCCCAGGCGTAGGGGAGGAACTTGCGCGACAAAGACGGGACAATAATCAGGTACCGTTCGATCCACATCCCGATGACCACGGTGACCGATGCCAGAAAAGTCCCGGCAATGGTGCGCAGTTTCTTGATGGCGAGCAGCGGGAAGGGAAACACAAAATTGCAACCAACCATCGCCCAAAAAAGATGACGGTAGGGGCCACGCACAGTCTGCCAGAGCACGGCCACCTCCGACGTCGTGTTTCCGTACCAGGTGGTGAGTCGCTCAGCGAATATGAAATAAAACCAAAGCAGGCTCATTACCAGCAGCAGTTTGCCAAGATTATCAAAACAATGCGGAGTCAAATATTCCTCGAGATGGAGGGACGATCGCAAAAAAACCATGGCAATGATCAAGGCTGCGATTCCGCTGAATATAGCGCCCACCACAAAATACGGGGCGAAGATCGTCGAGTGCCACATCGGTACTGGCGTCATGGCGAAGTCCCAAGAAACGATGGTGTGCACGGAAACCGCCACGGGGATGATCAAAATCGCCATGATGTGCATGGCCGTTTCGAGCTGACGCCATTGCTTCTGAGTGCCGCGCCAGCCCAAGCACAGCGCACCGTAGAACTTGCTCCGCCATCCCGAGAGATTGTCGCGAAGCAGCGCACAATCGGGAATGATGGGCAGGATGAGAAACATCAAACTGCCAATCAGGTAGGTATTGATGGCAAAGAAATCCCATAACAGCGGGGAACGGTAGTTCGGCCACAGGCCCCTCTGGTTGGGATAGGGAGCCAGCCAGAAAGCAAGCCAGGGACGGCCGAGATGAATGAGCGGAAACATGGCACCGATGAGGAGGGCGAATACGGTGATGACCTCGGCGCAGCGCGTGATGGGCCGTCTCCAAGTGGCATTCGAGAGGCGCAGGATGGCCGATATCAGAGTTCCTGCATGGCTAATGCCGATCCAGAAGACAAAATTCGTAATGTAAAAGCCCCAGAACACCGGCCGGTTAATTCCGGCGACACCAATTCCGGTGTAAACCTGATACATCCAGGCGGAAAACCCCGCCAACACCAGTAGCGCCAAGCCTACAATAGCGGTGCTAAACCGCCCCGAAGTCTCGAGCACGGGGCGCAGCAAGTCTTGTTGCATTTGTTCAGCGGTCTTCGCCATCCCACGATTCTCGTTGCAAATAGGTAATTTTTGGCTGTGTTCCCAGTTCACCCAGCAACTTTGTGCCTCGCGGAGAGCGAGAGAGACGGGAGACCTCATCCGCCGGGTCGTTCAGGTCGCCAAACACCAGAGCCTTGGGCGCGCAGGACTGCACACAGGCCGGGGTGGGCTCGCCCTCTCGCAGTTCGCGGTTTTCTGCTTTGGCTTGCATTTCCGCCGCCTTGATGCGCTGAACACAGAAGGTACACTTCTCCATCACGCCCACCTGGCGTACGGACACATCAGGGTTCAGCTGTAGGTGGAGCGGTTTGTCCCAGGCCGGGTTGAAGAAGTTGAAGGTGCGAACCGTGTAGGGACAAGCGTTGGCGCAATACCGGGTTCCGATGCAGCGATTGTAAATCTGGGCATTCAACCCTTCCGAGGTGTGATAGCTGGCATAGGTCGGACAAACCGGTTCGCAAGGCGCGTTGTCACACTGCTGGCAAAGCACCGGGCGAAACCTTACCCGGGGATTGGGAAATTCGCCTTCATAGTAACGCTCGATACGAATCCAATGCATCGTGCGGCTTCTTCGGGCCGCTTCCTCGCCCACGGTCGGAATGTTATTCTCGGCCTGACAGGCGATAACGCAGGCCTCGCAGCCGGTACAGCGATCTAAATCGACGGCCATTCCCCAGTGATGAGGCATAAGTCTGTTGCCTAACGGACTTCTTGTTCCTTCTCCTGCAAGGCTCCCGCGGACAGGCACAAACGTTCTTCCTGACCCGTTTTGGATAGGCTCACGCGGGTAGCCGCCCAGGCGAGGGAACCGACTTGCTCCACTTGCATAGGGGCCACCACGTGCATCGGATTCGCTCCCCTACCGGCGGCGTAACGCCCGAACTCGTGCCCCTGGCCCATGGGCATGGCCACTACGTCGAACGCAATTCCTGGATTAAGCAGGGCGGGAGCGTCCAGCGTGCCATGCGTTGAACGAACACGGATGAGGTCGCCCTGCCGGATGCGCAATTTTTCGGCAGTCTTCGGATTCACTTCCAGCCAGGACCCCCAGGTCACGGTGGAAATTGCATCGGGTAGCTCCTGCATCCACGGTAAGTTGGCGAGCGAACCGTCGAGAAACGCCTGTGACACGTACGGCTGAAAGTGAAAAGGAAATTCCTGTTCGCTGCCGTCAAACGTCGGCGAAACGAACTCCGGGGCCCGGACAGACAATGAAGCGGGCTTGCCGGATGGGACCTGACATTTGCCGTCCCACCAGCCGCCTTGTTCTAAGCCGCTCTTCCAGAGCTTTTCGAATCCATCGGGTTGATCACATCGTTCGCTGCGCAAAAGCTCCCGGTATGAACTTTGCAACATCTCCTCAAAAGTCTTCCAGGGCAGAGCTTCGCCGGCCCCTTTGCCCAGAGTATGGGCAATCTCGAGCAGCACATCCGGCATGGCACGCGTGTCATGCAAGGGACGCATGGCAGGAGCAGCTAGCGTGAGGGCAGCTGCGGAGGTGCCTGACTCCGGCACATCGTCGAGCCAGGACTCTAGGGCCGAGTGATCGGGAAGAATCACGTCGGCAAGAACGCTGGTTTCATCGATGAAGCTGGCAAAGCTGACAATGAAAGGAATTCGCTTCAACTTTTCCGACACTTGCCATCCGGGTGGTGTGCCAAATACGGGGTTTGTATGGTCTAAGAATAGAAACTCCGTATTGTCGAGACCTCCGGCCAGCAACTGGGAAACGAAATCAGAGGCGTCGTTTGCGCTGGTCGCTTCGTTCAAGGTTGACGTGCCGGGAGCAAAGAACATTCCTCCCGGCAAACCAAGGGTCCCCAAGACCATATTTAAGAGATTGACCGCCAGAGCGTTGAACAAGCCATTGGTGTGAGCTAACGCCGCCCCTCCAATGAGAGCGACGGCCGGAGGGTGGGCGGCCATTTCCCCGGCTAATCGCTCAATGCGGCTGGCCGCAATTCCAGTTTTGCTGGCAATTGTCGTGGGCGAGAAGGTCTCATCTTTCAGCTTTCCTTCCACTTCTCGGCTCTGGGCGGTTGCGGGTTGCCCTGAGCGCAGCCCTTCTTTGACCAGAACGTGAGCCAACCCCAACGCCAAAAGGCCTTCAGTTCCAGGCGACGAGGGGACCCACTCGTCGGCATTCGCTCCGGTTTGCGACATTCGCTGTTCGACTTGAACGAATTTGCCTCGATTGCCCGGACGGCCGCGGCGCATTTCTCCGTAGCCGATCGACTGCGAAACGGGAGAGTTCCACGTGCCCAGAAAATCTGCACCAAAGGAGATGATGTAGTTCGATCGTTCGAAATCGAAGGAGGGCACGGCGGCGCGGCCAAAGCTCAGCTGGTTCGCCCGACGCAAAACCGGTTCATCGAGAGGAGCAAACTGGAGGGCCGGCGTTGCGCCCAGGCTGGTCAGAAATTTGTGGATCAATTCGCGGCGCTGCCCCCGCAGATGGCCGGTAACAAAGCGAATCGAGACCGGTCGTTTCGCGGAGGATTCTTCTAGCTTGGCTACAACTTCGCTCATTGCTTCTTGCCATCCGATTTCATGAAACTCACCAGAGCCGCGCGACCCGGACCGCCGCATGGGACTTCGCAATCGATCCGGATGATACGTACGTTGCAGCCCGGCTTGCCCGCGAGCACACAGTTTGCCTCGATTGACAGGGTGCCTGGGATTACCGTCAAGCTTTTTGGCCAATCCCATCTTGATAATTCCGCGTTGTCCGTTGCGGACCACTTCGGCGTCACCGTCGATGACGCGGACCACAACTCCGCAGCCCGCAGGGCAAATCGTGCACAGGCTTGGCTTCCAGGTAGCGACCCCCGGTACGAAGTCCTCTTCCGGAACAAAGCGGGCGAGCTGCTGCGCCGGCCTTTCACACGCCGTAAGCGTCGCTGTTGCGCCGGTCAAGACGCCGAACTTTAAAAAGTCTCGCCGTTCCATCCCTGTGGTTCCAACCGCGTCCATTAAAAATGACAGGTGATACAGTCGGTCGAAGCCTGCTGCGCCCGGTGGCAGGCGACGCAAAACCCCATATTGATCTGTACCGCCCGTACGGCAACGGTCATGCTGCTGACCTCTCCGTGACAGCGCGAGCAATCCACCCCAGCACGGATATGAGGAGCGTGGTTAAATTTCACATGGGCCGAGGGAGAGAAGCCATAAACGCGCTGCCAGGGCACATCCAGGCCAGCATCGAAATATGATGCCAGCTTCTGGACCCCGGGACGATCGGTTACCAGAAACTCGTGGCAGTGCATACAGAGTTTGTCGCTAGGGATTCCGGCGACCGGACCTTTGTTTACGCCGACATGACAGACCATGCAAGCGATCCCTTTCGCGACATGCTTGTTGTGCGGGAAAGCGATCGGCTGGATGGCCGTGGCCCTCCACCCCAGGAATTCTTTCACCGCGTCGGCGACCGAGGGGTGCTTGGGTGTGAACACGCTGTCCGCCGACCCGTCATAGGCCGATCTCGCCCGTCCACACGAGCACAACAGGAAAGTCGCAAGCAATGCGAGACTCCATGCCAGCATTCCCGCTCGGTCGTGACGCATGCTCCTTCAGCCTTACTTAGGAGTAGTCTCGATTGTGTCTATGTTGAGCTTATTCTTCTTGACTGTTCCCGAGACGCGAACCAGTTTCCCAGCAAACGGTTCGGCCTTCTCCTGGTTATCGATCTTGTAAACGACATCCTTCTGGCGATCATACAAGACATAGTGAGCGCCCATGTCCACGCATTTTTTGGTGCAAGCGACGGGATCTCGGCCCATGTCCTTCATCTGTTCCATCATCCCCTCGTGGCTTTTGTCCTTGGCACAGAGGTCATCCATAATCTCGCCAGACACAGTTTGCGTCTGAGCAAGGCTCGCTTGCGCTACCCCAAAACAAAAAGTCAAGAGCAGAGAGATAAAACTAGTATTCAGACCTTTGATTCGCATTTAACCATTCCTTTCTGTTTCCGTTTTCTTCAACATTCATGAGGCAATTTCTCGACTATCTCTTTGATGCTGAGCCTTCACCCCGCGTGGGGGCTATTCGATCGCCCATAAGAAATCTATACGAATCAGATTCGACCACAAGTCACAAGGGTGTCAATTACTTGTAAAATCCTGTGACCGAACATTACCTATTGCGCGCACATCGACGCACGAACTCGACCTAAACAAGTAAGCGCGAATCTGGTGCTCATGTGCTCGCCGAGTCAGCCCATGAAATTCCCTCTCGATCCGAAGGTGTCCTTTCCGCCAGAGTCTCTGAGACGGAGAGGTCAACGGATTTGCCGCGTCAGATCGAAACCAATGAACATCGCAGATGGCTTGTCCGCACCCGGATTCTGAGCGAACGTGGCATCGGTTCCCGCGCGTTGAGCCGTGTCCGTTCCCGGGCTGTTGCCGAATCCGAGCGTGAACGCGTGCCTCCAAATCTTCTTCTTTATGCCGAAGGCAAAAGCCGACCGGTGAATTCCCAGCTCAGGACCATTGGCCAAAGTTGGGATGGCCTCGGCAACCAATGCCACGGTAGGACGTATGTCGACGGCAACGCCCACTCCCAGGGAAAAGACATTGGCGCAGGGATGCACGTCATAGCTGGCGGGGAGCCCTACGGCGAGGGGTAGATAACAATGCTGACTAGGGTAAGGATCCCACAGCTCCGGGCCGGGGTGCCCCACCAACGGCCTGTCGTTGATGGAGAATGTGGGAACAGCGTATACCTGGGCGCGGTGTCCCAAACTGCGGGAGACGATCAACTCAAGATTTTCCGTGAAGCTGGTGGCGAAGTTATTTTGCCCGACGATAGAGACTCG
>DATJVZ010000329.1:0-2138 GCA_035501575.1 Terriglobales bacterium
AGTCGCGACTCAAGAATAACTGATATCAAGTGATCGTTTTTCCTTCAGAATAGCCCCTCGACTACTCGCTGATGTGAAGTGCTCGGATGGCTCCGCTCTCCTTATTGGAACGCTGTCTGCGCTTTGCCAATCAACGGTACCATGGCCTGCGTTGTTATGTTATAGTTCCGAAGTGAAAGGATGGTGTTGTTCGGAACTATAACATTATGAGACCCCTCTCCTTCCGCTCTGATGACTTGCGCTCGCTGCTGTTTCACAACCAGGTTGCCACCCTCGAGGAGCTCAAGCATGCCCTCGGCTCCACGGTCGATGTCACCGTCTTTCGCAAACTCAAGCCGTTGGATTACCTCACCAGCTACTCTCATCGCGGCCGATACTATACCTTGCGTGAAATCGCACGGTTCGACCCCCTCGGGCTGTGGTCACCGCAGGCGTCCATCTGGTTCTCCCGTTTCGGCACCCTGCTGGCCACCGCGGAGGCATTGGTCAACCGTGGTCCCCGTGGGTACTTCGCCGAGGAGTTGGCCCGTGCCTTGCACGTCGAGGTGCAGGACGCACTGCATCAATTGGCTCAGCAACACCGAGTCTCACGCCAGATTATCTCCGGTCGATACTTGTACACGGCCGTCGAACGAAGCGTCCAGCAGGGGCAAATACTAACGCGGCGCAACGTCGAAGCCCTCCCCACGGTGGTAGATGCGTCGCGGCTGGAGGTTCCCGAGCAGGAACTGAAAGCCGCCATCCTCCTGTTCTACAGCTTGCTGGACGAGCAGCAGCGCCGCCTATACGCCGGACTGGAGTCGCTCCAACTGGGCCGTGGTGGCGATCGCCAGCTGGCCGACTTCCTCGATCTCGATCCTCACACGGTCGCCCGCGGCCGACAACAGTTGTTAGCTCAGGACGTGGAAGTGGATCGGGCCCGCAAAACTGGCGGCGGGCGCAAGCGCGTGGAAAAAAAACGCCCGCCATAGTCGATGCCATCGAGATCTTGCTGGAGCACGACACGGCCGGGGATCCCATCACCGGGTTGAAGTGGACTCGGAAGACGACCGAGAAGATCGCGCAAGTTCTGCACCAGATCGATATCCCTGTTTCGGCCAACACCGTCGCTCGCCTTCTCTACCAGATGGATTTTTCCCTGCGGGTCAACCGCAAGCAGATCGCCACCAATTCCAGTCCGTATCGGGATCAGCAATTCCAGCACATTGGCTCGCTTCGGACTCGCTTCCAGCGACGAGGGCTTCCGATCATCAGCGTCGATAGCAAGAAACGGGAAATGATCGGCAACTTCAAAAACCCCGGCGCGAAATGGGATCGCTCGCCCCTGCGGGTCAACGATCACGATTTCCTCTCCGACGCAAGCGGGGTGGGTATCTCCTACGGCATCTACGATCCCCCGCACAACCGTGGTATGGTTTGTGTCGGTATCTCCCACGACACCCCGGCCTTCGCCGCCCATTCGATTGCCACTTGGTGGAAACGCGAAGGGTCCTGCCGCTATGGACGCGCTCTCCAACTGCTGGTTCTGGCCGACTCGGGTGGCAGCAATGGTTACCGCTGCTGGGCCTGGAAGACCGAAATCCAGACTCAGTTGTGCAACCCCTTCGGCCTCACCGTCACCATCGCTCATTATCCTACCGGCGCCTCCAAATGGAATCCCATCGAACATCGTCTCTTCTCCGAGATCTCCAAAAACTGGGCGGCTGAGCCACTGCTCACCTACGAAAAGATGCTCAAGTTCATCCGCACCACCCATACTCAAACCGGCCTGACGGTAACCACCTATCTGGACCGAGCCGATTATCCAACCGGTCTTAAACCAGACCGGCAAATGATCTCCTCGGTCCGCCTCACACCCGGAAAGACCCTACCGCATTGGAACTACACCATCGCGCCTAATCTGTGAAGTTAATTTTGCGTGGACCCTTAGCGCATGCCGGTGCCCAACCGTTTTTTGCTTTTCACTTGACGGGCGGGGGAACCGCCTTATAGATTAACGTCTCTCTCGCAGGAGCGAAGTGGCTTTGGATTCCACTGCTCCGACGGGACAGCACAGGCCGCCGCCCAAGATCCTTCCATGGAATCTGAAGCCGCCCCGCCCCCGACGCTTGACGAGCGCACACTGGCGATGCTGGCGC
>DATJVZ010000330.1:0-18000 GCA_035501575.1 Terriglobales bacterium
ATCATCCCCCAAGCAGAATGCGCATGGGAGCAATAAACAACCGAGGTTTTTTATGGTCACCGTTTCTCCACCCAAGCCCGAAACTGCCACGCTAAACAATGACGAAATTCTTCGTTACTCGCGGCATTTGATCATGCCCGAGGTGGGCATGGAGGGCCAGCAGAAGCTCAAGGCCGCTCGCGTGCTCTTGATTGGCGCCGGCGGGCTGGGATCGCCCCTGGCCCTGTACTTGGCGGCAGCCGGCGTGGGCACGCTCGGCATGGTCGACTTCGATGTGGTCGATTACACCAATCTGCAGCGCCAGATTCTGCACGCGACCGCCGATGTAGGGCGCAAGAAGCTGGAATCGGCGCGCGAAAAGCTGAAGGCGATCAATCCCTTTGTTCAGGTGCGTTCGTTTGAAACCAGGCTCACCAGCCAAAACGCTCTCGAGCTGTTTCGGGACTTCGATATCGTTGCCGACGGCACCGACAACTTCCCTACTCGATATCTGGTCAACGATGCCTGCGTGCTGAGCGGCAAGCCCAACGTCTACGGCTCCATCTTTCGCTTTGAGGGCCAAGTCAGTGTGTTTGCCGCGGAGAATGGTCCCTGCTATCGCTGCTTGTATCCCGAGCCGCCCCCGCCCGGCCTGGTTCCTTCCTGCGCCGAAGGCGGGGTTCTGGGCATTTTGCCCGGCCTGGTCGGGGTCATTCAGGCGACCGAAGTCATCAAGCTGATCCTCGGGATCGGTGATCCGCTCATCGGGCGTTTGTTGCTGGTCGACGCTTTGGGGATGAAATTCCGCGAGCTCAAGCTGCGCAAGAATGCCGAGTGCCCCGTCTGCGGCGACCGTCCTACTCTTACCCAGTTGATCGACTACAATCAGTTTTGTGGAATTCGCGGAGAGGAGGGCCAACCTGTGGAAACCGGCATGCCAGAAATCGAGGTCGAGGAACTAAAGCGGCGTTTGGATCGCGGGGAGGACCTGTTCATTCTGGACGTGCGCGAGCCGCACGAATACCAGATCGCAAACCTGGGTGGACATCTGATCCCACTGAACGAGCTGCCCAAACGGATTCACGAACTCGACTCCAGCCGCGAGATCGTGGCCCATTGCAAGATGGGAGGCCGCAGCGCCAAGGCAGTTCAATTTTTGCGCCAGGCCGGATTTGAGAAGGTTCACAATCTCAAGGGCGGCATCACCGCTTGGGCGGATCGCATCGATCCCAAAATACCCAAGTATTGAGCTTTCCCGAGGAAAAAAATGGGGGAGCCTGACGCTCCCCTCCTGCCGCATGCTTATTTCGAAGCGCCACCAGCCTCGCTGGCAGCCTCTTCTCCGCCGAGCACGAACACATACTTCTTGCCCGCTAAGCGGACTTCAGACAGCGATTTGGTGCCGTCCTCGTTGCCCTTGACGACAGCAGCATTCGACGCGCCCGTCTTGCTTACATCGACCCGTCGCGCCGTGGTCGTGGCTACGACCTTCTTGCCTTTGAGGATGTTCAGCTGTACGTTGGGTCCGGACCCATCCCAGTTCAGCGAGTACTCGCCGGCGGGGACAACCTTCCCATTAATCGTCACATCAGTCATGGTGGTCAGCGAACCCTTGTTCGCATCACTGCCCGCGAACGCACTAGTCGCCAATAGCAATGCCAATCCCAGCAGTAACCCCTTAGTAACTTTTGCGAACTTCATATGGACTCCCTTTTCTTCCCGAATTGCGTCGGGAACCGGCTCTGGGCGGCTCCGCCTTGGCAAAAAGACTTGCGTTTCCCTGCCGAAGGCCTACAATCATGCCGCGGGGCTAACAAGATGCGTTTCGGGCCGCAAGCCTCTGCGCTCTCGCGAATCGGGATTGGGCTCACCAGGGCCGCCAAACCGAAAGTGAGCTCAATCCCAGCCCCTGAATCTAAAAGCTGGGCAAGCTGGTTAGTTTTGCCGAGCTTTTACCAACGTACTCTGATACGTTGTGGCACGCCTAGAAGTTCCTTCTCCTCCGAATCCAATGTTCATCGCGTTGGACGGCCAGTCCATGCCGTTGTTAGCAATACCGCCGTGTAACAAGGTGTAACCTTTTGTGAACCCTGCGCACAACTCTGAGCGTGACGAAGAGCCCGATTTTGCTGCCTATCCGCCATACGCGGGATTCTGTATTGCATGATTGTGGCCATAAAAGAGACGGGTATAAAGGCTTGGATGACAGCACCTACCGCCAGGTTCCGAAATGAATACTGTCCGCGCTTGGGATAGGGCGTTGCGAAAGCGGACACGGGCCGTCCCTCATAACACCAAGACACACGGCCAACTACAAATTGTGAGTCGGTACGGTGGTTGGGCGGGCTTAGGGTTTGGGATTAGCGGAACTGACCGCCGTGTGGTTGGTATGCTTCGGGGTCAATTTCCGGATGAGAAATTCTTGCAACAAATTGGTGGCGGCGCCTCCGCCGATGCCGATGGCCGTATTCTCGAAGGTCAATTGCACTCCATCACGATCTTGGGGCGGATAGTAAAGGTTCGAAATAGCGCCCGCAGCCAGGCCTCCCAAGATACCCGAGTAATTGAACTGCCAGTTTCCATTGTCGCCCTTGCAAACCACCGACATGACGACCGCGTAGCGCATGCGTGAGGGGATGCTGCCGGTTCCCTTATAGAAGTAGCGCGGGTCTTGCTTCAGCAGCGATGGCAAGAGGGCGCCTCCGATGAAGGTTCCCGTAACCGTGTCGGCATAGCCCGCGCCGTAGCGCTTGGCATAACCTTCGATACCTTGCCCATAGGCGGCAAAGTGATTTTGTGCCTGCTGTACTCCGGCGATCCCTCCCACCAGTCCGAAAGTAACCGGATCCGCCGCGGTCTTCCAGGCCAGCTCGAACTTTTGTTTCGAGTTGAGAGGAGCGGCATTCGGAATGTAGCTGACATAGAAATTTGGAATCACTCCCAGCACGCGCTGCTTCTCTTGTAGTTTGATCTGTTCTTCGGCTTCTTCGGTGGGCGTCAGTCCGACCACGACGTCGGTGTACTCGGCAGAAACCTTCAACGCGATCTCGGGTACGGTTTCGATCTCTCCCGACTTCAGGGTTCCGGAGAAGGTTTGCGGCGCGAAGCCCGGCCATGTAATCGAGAGCTGGAATGAGCCGGGGGCGATATTCGGAAAGCAGAACTGCCCATCCTGACCCGACGCGACCTCTTGCGGTAAGGAGGGAGCATCCCCCATAAGCCTCACCTGGGCTCCAGCGACGAGCGCCCCACTCTCATCAACGACTGTTCCTCGGATGCTTCCCGACAATTGCGGATTGGGCGGTACCTCGCAGGCCGAGGCTCCCCCACGCGGCGCTTGCGGCTCGGGCACGGATGTTGGAGCAGGGGTCTGAGCCAGGCCGCATGGCGCTGCGCCCAAGGCGATAAACATAAGGACGACGAGTCGAGACTTGAATCGGAGGGTCATGAATTGATTGACTCCTACTCCTACTTCCTCATTTCCCGTCCAAATCAGCAAAGCTGATCTCTTTCCCTGCCGGCCAAAACACCTGCTGTCCTCTGCCAACCGGCCAGGCATGCTCTTAATTCTTGGATGCCGGCTCTCCTATTGTGAAACGCCTGCCCGCGTTCAAAAATTCCCCGTTCTTCCGATTACTCCCCGAATTACCAAGTTACCGGCGAGATGGTTCGGACGTTACCGTAGGTAGCTTGCTTCGAAGTTGTGACTATGCGGGTGCTCGATTCATGGCGACGGCGGTGAACTTGGCGATTGGCAAACACAGCGCAATTCCAAAGATCGCGCAGGACGAAGTGGGGATGCTGGTGGCAATAATCTAATCCATGACCACCAGCACTACACCGGCGGAAGAAGTTTCACAGAAATAGTCCATCGCGGGAAGAACAAAGTCCCGCAGATGTTAGCGGCCTGCTTCCAATCTGTTCGGATGCTTAGCCCTTCCCGATGGAAGTTCCGACGAAACTTCGCCATCGCCGGAACCGAATTCTCGCACTCCAATGGCAGAAAGCAGCGCGCAACGTTCTTGCTCGTTCGCTAGTCCTCGGCTACCCCGAGATCCACCAGAGTTTGATGGAATCCCCGATTATAGCCTTCGCGAAAAGCTGAGCGGTCCTCGTCTTTGGCCCAACGTCCAGTCGAAATCCGAGGTTCCTCACCATTTCTTGCTGCCAGTTTTCCCAGATAAAAGCCGTCGCGAAATGCCCCGTTGGTTGCCATCAGGGCACCACTGTCCGAATTGAGCGATCGTGTGCGCATCGCGCTCTGAACCATGGCTGCGGAGCCAACGCTCAGCACGATTATAAGCACATAGAGACCAATTTTTTTCATCGTTCTTCACCTTTGTTGTGAAATGACTGACTTGCTGGATTGGACGCCAAGCGACGAAGCCCTGGCGTAAGAAGTCGGTAAGCTTGTCGTAAACTTTACCGGAGGGCAAATCAGCTCACGAGCAACGAGCGAAATCTAGCTTTTTAGCTAGGAATTCATAAATGAGCGGTTTCGCGGGAGATAACCGCTCAGTACTCGGTCGGCAGCCAGGAATGCTTTACACGGAATTTACATTACTCGATCTGTCGGTGACCTAGACTATAAGTGGTCCTTGAACACCGGCGAAGGTGACCGGCCCGGCCACTTAGCATGCCCACCGAAGCAGACGGCGGTCACGAGAATGCGCGGCTCATGGCATTGTGAAACATCCTTTTAAGAATGTTCGCTGGTACGTTCTGCTCCTCGGTTTGGCCGCTGCCCTCATCATTCTGGCCGTGTTGCAGTACCGCTCTACGCGCCAACTGAGCGACGCCACTTCCGACCAAATGCGCGCGACGCTCGGAGCTTCCCTGATGGACTTACGGCGGGGGCTTGAGAACGAACTCGCCCCGATCAGCCGGGATCTCCAACCCTTACTCGAAAGCCGACGTCAAGACGACTTACTGCAACTGGCTCGAGGATTTGCCGACTGGCAGCGCACGGCAGCTCATCCCGCCCTAGCGACCGACGTCTTGGTGTGGCGAATGGGCGGAGACGACTCCGAAGTCCTGCGACTGGATACGGCCCGCGGCGAATTCATGCCCGTTCGGTGGCCTCCTCAGCTTGCCAGCTTGCGCACCGAGCTCGAGGCAATGTCGGCGAATTTCATGGGAAGCCCGAACCCGTCGCCCGCAGGAGAGGAAGCCTTTCCTCGCCCTCCCCAGCCGCCGCAGTTTCGCCCGGGCCCGTCTTGGTTGATCGACCAACAGGTTCCGGCATTGGTGCACTTGAATGGGCAGGGCGGTTCGACGTCCACGCCACCGAAGCCAGCCTGGGTCATCGTTACCCTCTCCGAGGACGTGCTGGCAAAGCAGGTTTTCCCCGAACTCGTGCAACGCTATTTCAGTGGCAGCGACGGCTTGGACTACAGGGTTGCGGTTTTGGGTGGCACCAAGGGCGAGCCGCCGATTTACTCATCCGAGCCAGGCCTTCTCGGAAGCGAGGCCAGGTTTGTTCCGGATGCGGGACTGAACCTGTTTGGACCTCCTTCAATTTCCGTGATGCAGCTGGCCGGGCCGAAGCCTGGCGTCTCACAGGCAAGGACGGGTCCTGTGGTGCAGTTCGGTCCCCTGGGGCGGCCGCCGGATTCCGGTTCTCCGGCGCCGGGTGAGCGCAGAGATCCCTTCCGGCTCGAATCGATTCGTTACAACCCGGGCGAGCGGGACTGGATGGCGGTTGCGCAACACCGCAAAGGTTCGCTCGAGGCGGCGGTCTCCTCCATTTTCTACCGCAACCTGGCGATCAACTTCGGCGTGCTGCTGGTCTTGTCGCTGACCACCCTTCTGATCATAGTCACCAGCGCCCGAGCGCGACGCTTGGGGCAATTGCAGGTCGATTTCGTGGCCGGCGTGTCCCATGAGTTGCGTACTCCGCTCACCGGCATCGTCGCCGCCGCCGAGAACATCCATGACGGGCTAGTCGAGAGCAAAGACCAGTTGATGCGCTACGCCGGCGCCATTCTCAATCAGGCTCACCAGTTGAGCGATCTGATCGAGCAGATCCTGATGTTCTCCGCGGTCGAGAAAGGACGCCAGCGCTATCACCTCCAGCCTACGGATGTGGCGCAGGTCGTGGACGCCAGCCTGAAGCATACGGACAGTTTGATTCGGTCGGCGGGCATCACTGTGGAACGAGCCATCGAGCCGGATTTGCCGCAGGTGAATGCCGACTTTCAGGCCCTGTCGCGCTGCCTGGAAAATCTGATTACCAATGCCGTCAAATATGGCGGCGACGAACGATGGATTGGGGTGCGCGCTTTCGGCGCCGTTTCTCCCGAGCATGAGAAAGAGGTTTGTATCTCTGTCGAAGACCGCGGCATCGGAATCGACGCGCAAGATTTGAAGGAAATCTTCGAGCCCTTCTATCGAAGTCCGGCCGTCACCGCCGCACAAATTCATGGGAATGGCCTAGGATTGCCGCTGGCAGCCAGAATCGCGGAGGCCATGGGTGGCCGCCTGCGCGTCCAGAGCGCGCCGGGAACGGGGAGCTCGTTTACGGTACACTTACCCGTCCCGGACCAGACCACCGCTGGCCAGCACCTGGTAGCCACTTCCAGCGTGAATTCTGGTTCGTGACGGCTCAATTCATGAACGAGAAGATCCTGGTAGTCGAAGACGACGAAGTCATTCGCATGACCCTCGGAGACCGTTTGCGCAGCGAGGGTTATTCGGTCGATTTTGCCGCGGACGGGGAGGAGGGAGTTCGAAAGGCTACCGGGAACCACCGCGATCTCATTATTTTGGACATCATGTTGCCGCGAAAGAATGGCTTCGATGTTTGCCGGGATATACGCATGGCCGGTGTGGTTGCGCCAATCATGATGCTCACCGCCCGGGGTCAAACCATCGACAAGGTTCTGGGATTAAAGATCGGCGCCGACGATTACCTGACCAAGCCATTCGACGCTCTGGAACTGGTGGCCCGGGTCGAAGCGCTCTTGCGACGTACAAAAGCGCCGGCGGCCGCTGCCGGTATCCACAAGTTTGGTCCCGTCGAAGTGGACCTTCGCGGAACCAGTGTGTCGCGCGGCGGCAAGATCGTCCCGCTTTCCGCCCGGGAATTTCAACTTCTGCGGTATCTGATTGAACATCGGGGCACGACTCTGTCGCGCGACGTGCTGCTGAAGGAAGTATGGTCCTACAGCTCGGACGCGTTCACCCGGACCGTCGATGTACACGTGGCGAGCTTGCGGCAAAAGCTGGAAGAAGATCCCAAGCACCCGTCCTGGATCGTAACCGTCCCCGGACTTGGATATAAGCTGGTTTCCTGAAATCGCCGCCGGTCCAGTAGCAAACCCAGCTGGTTGCTGTTCGCTTCCGAACACGAAGCGCCAGCGGTGGACACCTTTAGACAATTTTGCTTACGAGCGGCTATTTCTTGCCCTTTGCCATCAAGGGATTATGGTTTCCTGGATTGGCAAGAATTTTGCCGTGAACGGAACCGGCTTAGCTCGCGCATTCGGCCACCGCGGGTGCCAGGAGGAGGGCGAACCTGAGATGGGCGGACTAGCAAAGGACCTGGCTTATGCACTGCGGCAGTTGCGCAAGAGCCCGGGGTTCACGACCTTGGTGCTGGGGACGCTAGCGCTCGGCATCGGGGCGAGCACGGCAATGTTCGGTGTGATGAATGCGATTTTATTGCGGCCGCTGCCGTTCCGCGAATCCGGTCGGCTGGTTAGAGTCCTGGCGACACAGAATGGAGCCGTGGCAGGGCCTTCTCCACTCGACGTTCGGGACTTCGCCGCTGCTAATCGCACCTTTGAAAGGATCGTAGTATTTGACGCCTGGCGAAAAAACGTTAGCCTCTCGAACCGATCAGTAGAGCCAGAGCAGCGTCCAGTCGGCCTAGTTCCAGCGGGCTACTTCGAGGTGTTGGACATCAAGCCGTTGTTCGGCCGCCTCTTCAACGACGAGGAGCAGCGCTGGGGAAATCAGTTTGAGGCGATCATCAGCTACGACTTGTGGCAGAAGAAATATCAGGGCGATCCCTCCGTGCTGGGCAAATCGATCCGCATTAATGACGAGCCATACAACATCATCGGCGTGATGCCCCCCGGTCTTCCTGCTTGGTGGTTCAACGGGCCGCACGGGCAGATCGAAGTCTGGACTCCTTTCACGCCGTACGCCACGGTGTGGGATGAAACCTCGCGCGGCAACCGGGATTTTAGCTCGATCGGGCGGCTCAAGGAGGGAGTAAGCCTCAAGCAAGCTCGGGCCGATCTTCAACGAATTGCCAACAACCTGGCTGCCCGCTATCCCCTGGATCATGGAGTGGGCGTCGATCTTCGTCCTCTGCAAGAAGATCAGTCCGGCGGCCTGCGCCCGGTGGTGCTGCTTTTGATGGGCGCGGTCATCCTCATCCTTGTTATGGCTTGTTCGAACGTCGCCAATTTGCTGCTGGCAAGAAATTCCGGACGCACTCGCGAAATTGCCGTGCGAGTGGCAATCGGCGCCGCAAAGTGGGCATTGATACGGCAGTTTGCCATGGAAAATCTAACGCTCGGATTGCTCGGAGGGGCGATCGGCTGTGCCCTGGCGTATGGCGGCTGCGCGCTGATCGTGCGATTCCATCCCGCCCGGCTTCCACAACTCGCAGCCGTTGACATCGATCTCGGCGTACTGGCCTTTGGATTCGGGATTTCGGTTCTGAGCAGTCTGCTTTTTGGCACGCTTCCGGCAGGGCTGGGTCTCCAGGTGAATCCGTCGGAAGCTTTCAAAGAAGGCGGACGGACGACCACGTCGGCCGGCCGGAAACGGCTTGGCCGTCTGTTTGTGTCGAGCGAGATGGCGCTCGCAGTGATGCTTTTGGTGGGCACCGGACTCTTGACCCGGAGCTTGCTGCGCTTGGAAAATCAGCAGCCGGGCTTTCGTGTCGACCACCTGTTGCGAACCCATCTTTTTCTCCCGTCCGCCCGCTATCGGAATCCCGCGAGCATTACGCGCTTTTGCGAGGAGTACGCCGCACGCGTGCGCCAGCTGCCGGGCGTAAGCGACGCGGTCATCAGCGCTGCCTATCCGCCAGACGACCAATGGATGCAGCCGTTCACGATTGCCGGCCGGCCGGTGTCGCGCCTCGAAGATATGCCGGCGGCGACATTTAACGTGACCGACTCGCACTATCTGCGCACGCTCGGGATTCCCTTGCTGAAGGGCCGTGACTTCTCCGACCGGGATACCGAGACCGGGCCGCCCGTCGCCCTGATTAACCGTACATTCGCCAACCAGTACTTCCCGGGCGAGGATCCCATCGGAGGGCAGATTCGGCTGGGGTTGCCGCAACCCATGGTTGCCTCGACCGCGCCCAACCTCGAATTCACCATCATTGGTGTGATTGGCGATGCCATGAACCGCGGCTTGGCCCTCCCCCCTGCCCCCCAGCTCACGACCCTGTTCCGCCAGACTCCGGACCTGAATTACGGTTTCAAGAATCTGATTGTTCGCACCTCGCTCGCTCCGCTCGAGCTGGCCTCTCCTATTCGTCAGCAACTGCACCGCCTGGATGCCGATCTGCCGTTCGCCGAAGTATCGAGCATGGATGAGATCATGCAACAGCAGACTTCGGACCGGCGTTACACCACCGGACTGCTGATATTGTTCGCGGCCTTCGGACTCGGGCTCGCTGCGATCGGAGTCTATGGGGTTGTTTCCTATGTGGTGGTTCAGCGCACCAGCGAAATCGGTCTGCGAATGGCATTGGGAGCCGAGCGTCCGGAAATCCTTTGGCTGATTCTGAAGCAAGGCCTGGGCATGGCGGTTCCAGGAACTGCGGTCGGCCTGGCGGGGGCCTGGGTTCTGCGAAAAACCGTTGCCGAACTCGTGTTCGGCATTTCTCCAGCCGATCCGGCCACATTTGCGGCTGCTGCTCTGGTCCTGATCAGCTTGGCGGTCTCTGCGAGCTTGCTGCCGGCGCAACGCGCGACCAAGGTCGATCCGATGGTGGCGCTGCGCTGCGAGTGAACTGCCGAGGGCGGGCATGCTCCGCAAGATCAGCCCGTTCAGATGCGTCTAAGGCTGTTCCGCGGCGAGCTGGCCTTCCCGGGCCTCGTCCCAAATGCGGACTCCGTGCGTCTCGCGCAGCAAAAGGCTTCCCACAATAAAGGTCACGCTGGCCACAATCATCGGATAGTAGAGTCCTGCGTAGATATTGCCGGTGGCAGCACAAGAGGACAGGCCAATCAGCGGCAACAGGCCTCCGAACACCCCGTTCCCAATGTGATAGGGCAGGGAAAGCGAAGTGTAGCGAACCCGTGCCGGAAAGGCTTCAATCAAGTAGGCCGCGATCGGACCATAGACCAGGCACACGTAGAGCACTTGGATGAATACCAGGAGCACGAGTGCGGTGAGATCCGGATCGGGGGCCTCTTTGGCGGGAAGCAATGCGCCGCTGGCGTCGGTGGTGAATGGGGTCAGGCTAATCGCGCCGGTCACTTTGTTGCGCGCGGACTTTACGGTCACGACGTTATTCCCGGCGGCGCGCTGCATGGCCTTATAAATCGGCATATACGTAATGACGGCAAGCAGGCACCCCGCCATCATCAGCTTCTTGCGTCCGATGCGGTCGGAAAGCGCACCCACCACGGTAAAAAATGGCATCCCCAGCAGCAGGGCGATGGCAATCACGATGTTGGCGGTGCGGGGATTCACCTTCAGGATGGTCTGCATGTAAAACAAGGCATAGAACTGGCCGCAATACCACACCACACCCTGGCCGGCGGTGGCCCCAAAAAGCGAGACCAGTACTTGTTTGAGATTGTCCCACTTGGTGAAGGCATCCTTCAGCGGCTGGGCCGAGGTCATGCCTGCACTCTTGAGGGAAGTGAAGATGGGGGACTCCTTCATCTTCAACCGAATGTAGAGCGAGATGGCCACGAGGATGATCGAGATCAGAAAGGGAATCCGCCAGCCGTAGTTTGCAAAGTCTTCCTTCGACATCGAAGATTGCGTGGCCAGGATCACGATGAGCGAAACGAAAAGGCCCAAGGTGGCCGTGATCTGAATGAAACTGGTATAGAAGCCGCGTTTGTTATCGGGAACGTGCTCGCCGACATAGATGGCAGCGCCGCCATATTCCCCGCCGAGGGCCAACCCCTGCAAGATACGAATTCCGATCAATAGCACGGGCGCAACCCAGCCTGCCGTCGCATACGAAGGCATGAGTCCGATGGCAAAGGTGGAAAGCCCCATAATGGAAAGGGTGACCAAGAAAGCGTACTTACGTCCCACCAGATCGCCGATGCGTCCAAAGAATAGCGCCCCGAAAGGGCGCACGAGGAAGCCCACCGCAAACGTCGCCAGGTATGCGATGTAGGCAGAAGGTGTCGTTTCCGGGAGGGTAGAACTTCAAGGACAGCACCGCCGCCAGGCTGCCGAAAATATAGAAGTCGTACCACTCAATCATCGTGCCTACGGCGGACGCCAAAATCACACGCCAGATGCTGTACTCACCACTTGCGCCGATAGCCATTCCCTTTGCTTGAGTGGACATCGTTTCACCTCGCCGGCAAATTGAAGGACTTCAAAAAATGCGAACGGCAGCCACTTTCCCAGTAGGCCCAGGCACAAGAGGAAAATCAGGGTGATCTCCCGGCAAGCAAGGAGAGCGAATCCAGGAAGTCCAGGGCGCTTGCAGGGCTCCGGTGATTTTACCCTACGGCTAGCGCGCGAACCACATATCCGCTTCTCGTATAGATTCGAGTGATCGAGTTGGGCGCGAAGAACTTAGAACAGTAAGGCAGCACGGTCGAGAGAAAACTGGAATGGCCGCCGAGAGTTGCCGATACAGGCGCAAAAAAGGGCAGGGCAAAATTCGAACGCCCTGCCCGCCGATTTCTAGCGAAAACCCATTCCTGGCGGTCCCGGGGGACCTCCCGGCATGCCGAACGGTCCCAGGTGTTGGCCCTCGAGTTCCGATAGCTTGCTTTGTTGCTCTGAGGTCAGTATCTGATAGAAAGCGGCATCGGCCTTGGCTCGGATCGAGGTGCTCCGTGCCATCGAATGACCTAGCGCCGCGGAGACATGATCGATGGTCGACGCATCATTGTTCCTTGCCGCGGCGCGCAGCGCTTCCCTTGCCTTCTTCTCGGCCTCAATCCAGCTTTGTTCGGCCTTGGCAGCGTTCGCATAGATTTCGTTTGCTTCTTCCTGCTGAGCGGACGTCAGATTCAGCAAGGTGGTTAATGTTTTGACCTGATGCTGGGCGATTTGCTCGGCACTGGGCGGCGTAGGTGTTTGGGCCGACAGGGGAAGGCTGATCACGGCGGCCAGAACGGCGGTGAGCAAGTATTTCATCAATCCTCCATAGAATCGTTGATTTCGAGCTTTCGCCAAGGTGTGGTGACCGGCTGCGGTGGGGATTCGAGAATGCTTGGCCAAACCGACCGCGGGTCGAGCGTGGCAGAGTAGCTGTGCAGCGCGTGTAGAACAGGCAAAAATTCTTCTCGCAAGCGTGACTGATGGAGGAGGGCGCTGAAAGACAAAATGACGCTTGGCGCCTCGAGCGCAATGGATTCTTCCGCCGCAATGCCCAGCAGTTTGGTGTAAGGGGCGGACAGGAGGATGGCGGCAACCGCCAGATTGGCCGACGGCATGTCGATATCCATCAGCACCAGATCCGGTCGAAGCCTTACCGCCAGCTCGATCGTTTCTTCAACGGTCCTGGCCCGTCCGACCAGATCTACAATCTCTTCAAATTCCAGCATGGCGGAGACTGTGTCTAGACACCTGGCTGATCCATCTGCTACCACCACGCTCAGCCTTGGCGCTTCGGGTTCGAGCACTAAACTTTGACGAGGCTCACTGGCCACTTCTACGGTTCGCATACGATTCCTCCCACTGGTTGTTCTTCAGAACCTTCATCAAAATGCACGACCCTTTGGGTAAAGAGTTTGAGAATTTGTTGTAAAGAATTGTGCTAACCGCTTGGGCACTTCTATCCCGGGGCCCCGGTTGAATCACCTCGCGATTACCAATAGTTTTCGCTCCTCGCTCTCGATACGCCTCACTCCATTCGTGCATGTCGGCCAATCGGCCTAAAAATCGGCTCCCCCACGGGGAGAAGAGTGAAGGAGCCGGACCAGAGCACTATCGGAACGGCACTACCGTACTTGGTAGAAGAACACCACCCGAGGTGCCTGTGGACACCGGCGGGGATTGAGAGGTAGGAACAATATGAATGGCCTCAAGCCCCGCGGCGACTTTCGACTTGGTGCCGAGCACGCCGGATGTGCTCGGCGACTGACTTCGTTGAGAAGCACTGCCGGTCGATGTACCCGTGCTGGTTGAGCTCGTAGAGGTGCACGAGCCGCTGGTTGCGTTTGTCGTGGTCCCGGTCGTGGCGCGGCGGTTCGCCGTTTGCGCGAACATCACGCTCGCCAGGAGCATCACCAGGAGAATCGAGAGTATGCTCTTTTTCAAAGCGCCTCCAATGCCGCCCCTCATCGCTTTGTCCGAAACAGCGTACTTCTTCCGGGAACAGGGCTGGGTAATCTTTCCGTAAAAGGCATGTAAGGCCTTTGTAAACTGGCTCACCGAGATTTGCCCTCGATCCGGAGAGGCTGAACCGCCACGATCGTGCCCGCGTTATCTCCCGGTGGGGCATGGGATCGGGCGGAGGCCTGAATCATCTCGTACGCCAAGCTGTCGTGCAGAGTGGCAAGCACTTGGTATTGCATGGCCGCCAGTTGATATCTCTCTTGCGTCAGATATTCCGCCTGATCGCGAGTGATATGGCCGAGGCGTACGGCCTGAGAAATGCTCGCCAACTCGGCGGAGACTCTCTCCGCGATGGCGGTCATCCCGTCTTCATACCCTTTGAGCACATCGCGCGGCCCGAGCGGAATCTCCGGATTGACGGCAAGTACGCTCGAAATAACGGCGTCGGTGCTCCGGCTAGGGATGGCAAGGGCGCTTTCGAGCGGGGGCGTCTCGAACTTTGTCTTTGTCCTAACCTTTGGCGGTGATTGGGCCGTGGCGGCAAGTGGAATAATTACCGGCAAGAACACGCTCACAACAATCGATCTGAGGTTCACGGATTTCCTCCTTCTCGAGCAATAGATGCCGGCGTGGTTCGGGCAAATGTAAGAGGTCTGTAAAGATACCGTTAAGTTGTGTGTTTGCTAAGCGCATGATTCTTTGCTTTTCCCGACAGCGGAAGAGCTCTGGGTTCGAATTTCGCGACCGCTTTCTGGCCTTAGTGTGGAAGGCAAAGACTGCAGGGATGAACAGACGCCGCCGAACAGCTGGGTTCTGACGCCTAATCCGGAAGGGCTCGAGAGGTGAGATAGGGAAACTAGGCAATAGCGTACAGCAGCCAGGGGCGGCCTTGCGGCCGCCCACAGTCACGACAGACAAGGTTTTATTTTATTTGCTCACCATGAAGCGCACACGGGTAAGAAAGTCCTGATGTCCTTCCCGATCGGTCAGCGCCCGCACGGCGTCGCCTGCCGCCGGATTATCCTTGAAAGCTTGCTCGAATGCTTTATCCAGCTGATCGAAGGAGGCGGCACTGGGCAGAGTGACGTATTCGTAAATGGTCCCCAACTTCTGCTGGTGGTAGTTCTCTCTCAGCAGTCCGTAGGAGGTAATCACGCCTTCTGCCAGCAGTTTCTCAAATAACGGCACATAGATGCTCTTGGTGAGTTCGCTGTAGTTGCGCATTTCCCCCGGCTTGATCTCCCAGCGCGCCCAGGTGAGGTAGCCGCCGCTCGTGGTGCCCGGCTTCGAGTTGTAAATTTCCCCGGTTAGAATCTGGTCCCAGTGTTTCGAAGCGCCCTCTACCGGGGCACCAATGGACCCGGGTTGGGCGTAAATCGCTTCCAAGGCTTTGAGCAGATTACCTTCCGACGCGGCGGTGAACCAGGTTCCGTGTGTGGGTTGGCCTTCCTGATGAATCAGGTTCGTGTATGCGCCGTAGCCGACGATCGTTCCGTCGGCAACCAGCTTGTCGAGCAACGGCCTATCCTGCTCGTCAAGTTTGACCATGTCACCCCACTGGGCACGTGGAACGTCCCATTCCGCAACGTAGGTATAGATGGGAGGTTTGTCCTTGGCCGCGGTCTGGGCGTCTAACCGTCCGACGGTGGCAGAGGCGAGACAAAGAATCGGCAGACAAACACCCCAAATTGTTGGCTTTCGCATAATGCTCCTTTTTAGGTTTGTATTCCGGCGCAGACAGGTTCCGCCGGTATCATGCCGGGATTCCCTTGGGACTTTGTGCTTGAAGTGCGGGCGCAATTATACACGCGGGACGCCTGCTACTCCGCCAGCTTTAAGTCCGGTGTGCGGGCATCCGGCGGGAAGCCGGTACTTCAGATAGCAGACAAAGGCCGCCGCCAGGGAATACAATGACGCGAACGGATGGCTCTCGATCCTGGCACAAAACTTGGTCCCTACGAGATTCAGTCTCTCCTCGGTGAGGGGGGAATGGGCGAGGTGTATCGAGCCCGGGATACGAGGCTGGGACGCGATGTAGCCTTGAAAATCCTGCCTGCCTCGCTCACGCAAAACCCTGATCGTCTGCATCGCTTCGAGCAGGAAGCACGGGCGGTGGCCGCGCTAAACCACCCCAATATTCTGGCGCTGTTTGACATCGGCCGGCATGAGGGCTCGCCGTTTCTGGTCTCCGAGCTCCTCGAAGGCGAGAGCTTGCGCGATGTGCTCGAAGCAGGCGCCCTCGGGCAGCGCAAGACGATCGACTATGGGGTGCAGATAGCGCACGGCCTGGCAGCGGCCCACGAAAAGGGGATCGTCCACCGGGACTTGAAGCCGGAGAACATTTTCGTTACCAAGGATGGGCGGATCAAGATTCTCGATTTTGGCCTGGCGAAGCTAGCGCAAAGCGGCGGCACAGGTTCGGACGAAGCCACGCTTACCAGTGCACACACTGCGGTGGGCGTGGTGATGGGCACGGCCAGCTATATGGCGCCGGAGCAGGTGCGCGGCGAGGTCGTCGATGCGCGCGCGGACATCTTCGCGTTTGGTGCGGTCCTCTACGAGATGCTGTCGGGAGGGCGCGCGTTTCGCCGGGACACGACGGCGGAGACGATGACCGCGGTGTTAAAGGATGACCCGGTGGACTTCGCCGACCTCGGGCGGCCGGTCTCGCCCACGCTGGAACGCATTGTCCGGCGTTGCCTGGAAAAGAGCCCGGATCAGCGCTTCCAGTCGGCGCGCGATCTTTCCTTTGCTTTGGGGGCACTTTCGGGTACGGAGACGACTGGCGTGGGGCGGGCGGCTGCGGCCGCTCCTCGACGGTTTCCCTATCTCGCCTTGCTAGCTACGGTGCTCGCGATGGTCGCGGCGGCGGCGGTGACGTGGTTTGTGGCACGGCGTCCCTTGCCGGCGGCTCGCATGGAGTTTGCGGTCGCGGTTCCGGAAGAGATGAGCATCAGTCACATGGCTCTGTCGCGAGATGGCAGCATGCTGGTGTTCGTGACCCCTGACGAAACCTCTGCCTTACCCATGCTGTTTGTGCAGCGCGTGGGTTCGCCCAACGTCACCCCTCTAAAGGGCAGCGAGGGTGCAAGCTATCCTTTCTGGTCGCCCGACGGGACTTATGTCGGCTTTTTCGCCAATGGCAAGTTGCAGAAGATCGCGATCGCCGGCGGGGAACCGCAGGTTCTGGCTACGGCTTTGGCGGGACGCGGCGGCAGTTGGGGGTCGAAGGGCGTCATCATCTACGCTGGCGACGCCCAAAGCTCTATCCAGCGCATTAATGCCGATGGGACGGGAATTGCGACGGTCACCCAGAACATCCGAACCACGGAGGATCAATCGCACCGCTGGCCGGTCTTTCTCCCCGACGGCAACCATTTCCTATTCTGGAGCGGGAATTTTGCCAACCTCAAGGATGACCGCGTGAGCGGCATCTACATGAGTTCTCTCCAAGGCAAAGAGAGAACGCTGGTTATGCTTTGCCATTCGAGCGTTGGCTACGATGCGCACAATGTGTACTATGCGGATGGCCAACGACAATTGGTCAGCGTTCCCTTTGACGCATCCACCGGCACCGTCACTGGGAGCACGAGCGTGATCGCGAATTCGGTCGGATTTCAACCCTCCACCTACTGGTCGGCGTTCACGGTCGCGCAAAACGGGACATTGATCTACAACACCGGCGTCGGGGCAGCCCAGTCCGAGCTTACCTGGATCGACCGTTCGGGCAAAGAACTGGGGCACATCGGGGATCCCGCCATCATGGCCAACCCTTCGCTTTCACCCGACGGCAGCCGCGTCGCCCTGGATGTCACCGACCAGAAGGCCAATAACGTAGACATCTGGATCGAAAGCACAGCCGCCGCGGGCAATACGCGTTTCACCTTTGATCCCTCGGAAGAAGTAGCCCCGGTATGGTCGCGCGATGGAAAAACCGTGGTTTACCGCAGGGCTGACGTCGACGGCACGAGTTTGTACTTGAAGCCGGCAACCGGCTTGGAGCCGGAAAAAAAGAGGTACACGCTCGCGAAGACCACGATGGACGACATGGTTCCCAATTCCTGGTCTTTGGATGACCGCCAAATCCTGTGTACCCATCAAACTGCGCAAGGTGTCTATCTGGAACTGTTGCCGGCTGCCGGAGGAGAGCCTACCCGGTTTCTGACCAGCAAAGGCAGCGAGACCAACGGACAAATTTCTCCCGATGGAGGCTGGGTGGCCTACGCTTCCGATGAGTCTGGGGCCTGGGAGGTTTTCGTTACTTCCTTCCCGGGAGCAGCCGGGAAATGGCAGGTATCGCGCGGGGGCGGCACGGAGCCGCGTTGGCGCGGAGACGGCAAGGAACTCTTCTACATTGCACCGAGCGGCATGCTCATGGCGGTGCCCGTCAATGCCGCAAGCGTGTTCGCCACCGGCCCGCCTACACCGCTCTTTCAGATTCACGGCCGCGCCCCGATTTCGAGCACGGACACCTTTACCTACGACGTAGTTAGGGATGGTAAGCGCTTCCTGGTGAACCGCTACGTCAAACCGGAACACGTAGCGCCCTTGACCATTCTGCTCAAC
>DATJVZ010000331.1:0-29861 GCA_035501575.1 Terriglobales bacterium
ATACGCTACCACAGAGATTTTGCTGATCGCCTCTTCGCCGGCACGCTCATTCGTCAGATAGGTTGTCATCACGCAGATCACGTAAGGCCGGTGGGGGGCGAACACGATTCCGGAATCGTTGCGTACGCCCTCGAGCTCTCCCGGCTTGTTGGCACTCTCGACATCAGGGGGCAGGTCGCGAGGAATGAAACTGCCTTTATGTGTGCTCAGAACCTTAAAGAAGTCATCGGTCAGGGCCTTGTTGAGCACTTTTCCGCGATAGAGACTTTCGAGCAGGGACATCATTTCGCGCGGCGTGGACACGTTCTCGCGTCCCTCACGGGCTGCCTGCACATCCATCATCTTTCGGCGCAGACGGGTGTGAACCAGACCCAAGCTATCCATCAGCGCATTTACCTTGTCCATCCCCAGTCGATCAATGAGCACGTTGGTCGCAGAGTTATCGCTCACAGCGACCATCATGGTCGCCAGATCGCGATTGGTCAGGCGGGTCACGCCGGGGGTAAGCCCTAGCATGATGTCGCTGTCAGGCACCAGATCGGAAGTTTGAACCGTATAGCCATCCATGAGCTTGGCCTCCTCGGAATGGCCTTCCGCCCCGAGCTGCGACTGATGATAAAGCTCGGCCAAAACCGCAATCTTGATGGAGCTGGCCTGGGGAAAGACTTGATCGGCGTGCAGAAAGAAAGTCTGATCTGTGGTGAGGTCTTTGATGGCTATTCCCAGCACACCGTCCAGGCTCCGGTCGATCTCGCCCACGCTCGCCTCCAGCTTCTCCCACAGAACCTGCTGCTTCGGATTGGGTGGTTGGGCTGGCGCTGGCTGATTTTGCGCCGACGCCCTGACGAGCAGCAGGAGAAGAAGGATTCGTCTCAAGACTGGCCTTTCTAGAAGATGCCCGATTATATTCGCATGCGATGCGGCGGGCGAGGTCGTCGGCTCCTTCCGACTGGCTCCAGGCGTTAGGTCAGTCTAAATCCAACAGCATTGTCCACGTGGTAAACAACAGAGCAGCCTTTTACGAAGCTTTTAACAGCATGCAGGTGATGTCGTCATGCTGAGGTGTGTTCCCGACATAGAAATCAAGATCGACCATAACCCGGCTTAGAAGTTTGTTCGGAGGAATCGTCGCACCCCCATGGATGACGGTGACCAAACGGCTTTCCCCAAATTCCTCGTTGCGATCATTCACCGCTTCCACCACTCCGTCGGTAAAGATCACTAGCCAATCCGCGCTCTCGAGGACAACCGTGCCCGTCTGGTAGGAAGTGTTGTCCTGAATGCCCAACGGAAGCCCGCCCGCCTCCAGCCGTTCGATACTTCCCGACGCCCGCCTCAGAATAGGAGGGTTGTGCCCGGCGTTGATATAAGTCACCCTCCGCTCCGCCGGATCGTACTCCCCCAGAAATGCCGTAGTAAACCGCAAGCCACTCTGGCTGTTGGCACACATGTAGTGATTCATCCGTTCCGCCAGTTGCCCGAGAGACATCGGCGTGGTGGAGAGTGTCTTCAAACTAGCCTGGAACGTTGCCATGAGCAGCGCCGCCGGGATGCTCTTGCCTGCCACATCCGCCACCACCAGCAGGTACTTGGTACCGCCACCCTCCGCGCCAGCCCGTGCAAAGACATCGTAGTAGTCGCCGGCGACGGTGTTGGCCGGGCGCGTGGCAAACGCAATCTCCAAACCCGGCACCACCGGAGGGTTCACGGGCAGCAGCCACCTTTGGATCTCGCGCGCAATCTCTAGGTCGCGCTTCATGACGACCCGATCCGCTACCTCCACCATCAGCAATAGGAACATCAACAGCCCGCCCCACAAACGCAGATCGAAGCCGATAACGTGCATACCTTCTTTATCCGTCCACGACACCTCGGGATTCACGATGATGAGCGCCAGCGCCGCCAGCAGCAGTACCCGCCGCGCCGGGGACAGCTTCTCCAAGATCGCCCAGAAAAACTGCTTGGCGACGTTCCACCAGTGCTTGCGCTTCGGAATTCCCGCCTTCGGACTGGCGTCGATATTCTGGGAATACAGACGATAGCTCGAACGCGCATCCACCCGAAACTGATTCCACAACTGGTTCAACTCCAGCCCGTCCGTCACTCTTCGCCAGAATTGCTCTGCCTGCGCACGAAAGCCGCGCGCCGAGGGGGAGCGAAGGTATCGGGTTGGACTGGCGGACACGGCGCAATGATTATAGAAGAGCTTAACGCTCTATCCTCCTAGCCTTTTCCCGGAACGACTCGAAGCCGTCTCCCCAGCCTCGGCAGAAACTGTGCGCCACCTCATTCTTCTTTTCTCTTGCTTGTACCAATGTACCAATGTACATTGGTAGATATGGAAGATGATTCCCCGCTCTTTGTAGAACGCGTGCAGACCGGGGTGCGCATGGAGAAGCGCCTGCTGAAGGTGCTCAAGGCGCTGGCCGAATATCATGATCTGACGCTCGGGGACTTGCTCGAGGGAATTGTCCTGCATGCCTTCGAGGGCAAATGCCCGTTCAACGCCGAGAATCAGGCGCGGATCAAGGAACTGAAGAAGTTTTATGGGCTCGATCTGGATGCCAGCGCCAGCCACAAGCTGAAGGAGCGCGGTCGCGTCCAGCGGAGCCGGTAAACTAATGACCCACACAAAAGCGATGTTCGGGTTGCAGTGGAGCTTAGGGGTGGTGGTGTTCGCCGAGGCTGCGATGCTGGCGTTCTCAGGCCACGCTCATGCCGCGCACCAGCTGGGAGTGCCCAGGGTCGTCTTGCTGGCGTTGGCTTGGGCTGAGATGCTGGCCGCCGCACTGTTCCTAATTTCTCGCACGGTCGTGACCGGCGGCGTAGCCCTGATCGTGATCCTGGCGTTGGCGATGCTCATTCACATTCTTCACGGCCAGACCAATGTCGGAGGGCTCGTTGTGTACACGGCGGCAGTCTGGGCGGTGGTTCAAGAGAGGCGAACATGACGGATCGACAGTTGCTCGAGCAATTCGAATGTGGCACGCTCGAGCCGTTTCATCACGCCGATCACGTACATGTGGCGTTTGCCTACTTGAACCAGTACCCTCCCGCGGAAGCGCTGGCAAGATTCTGCCACGGGTTGAAGCACTTCGCAGCCCTCCATGGCATAGAGAATCGGTATCACGAGACGGTCACGTGGGCGTACCTGTGTTTAATCCGCCAGCGCATGGCGGAGGCAGGGCGACAGACGTGGGAGGCGTTTCGGCAAGCGAATCCGGATTTGCTGCTGTGGAAGAATGGGATTCT
Source organism: Terriglobales bacterium (assembly GCA_035501575.1). Taxonomy (GTDB): domain Bacteria; phylum Acidobacteriota; class Terriglobia; order Terriglobales; family Acidobacteriaceae; genus JAFAGX01. The sequence goes on from DATJVZ010000331.1 coordinate 3,253, forward strand.
GAGCCGCTATTATCGCGAGGACACGCTCGAGTCAGAGCGGGCAAAAGCGGTTTTCGTTTTTCCCGACAAATATTGTGGTTAGGACACTAGCCCAAAAGGGGTTTTTCTCTCCCAGCTACGCAATCATTTTGCCTACAGCTTCTTCATCAACCGTCATCGGCTCGCAGGAAAAAGATACAGGCGCCTCTTCGACATTCAGTGGCCTACGAAACTAGGAACAGCGGTCGGGTCCTTCCTCTTTCATAGGCTGGTTCTTATCTCTTGAAAATCAGTAGCCTACGGGCAAATTCTGGTATCTTTCGAATAATCAGCAAGATGCTGGAGGGTGAGGGAGAATGCAAGGGAATCCAAATCGCGTCGGCCATCTCGGAGAGCGCAGCGATTTTGCCCGCTACCTTGTCATTCGTCTCCGGGATTCTAGAAGCGCCGCCGCTCGAGTTGTTTCCAGCATAAAGCTGATCTTTGGCGGTGTGGCGATTCTCATCCTGGTTGGCTGCGCACACAATCCGCCCCCTCCGCCCCCTCCTCCTCCACCAGCGACTCCGGCGCCCACGGTCGCGAAAGTCAAACCGCCATTGCGTTCTGGGGACTGGATCATTCGGAACTGCCAGCCAGCCGCCGACAACAGCTGCTATTGCCATCATCCGGCGGAAGCCATCGACGCCAACGCGAGCGGACAGCAACAGCACACCGTGATCGAGTGTCGATAGAATTTTCCCGCCAAGCAGTGGAGCAGCCTGTTCTCTGCTACACTGGCGCGGCGTGAGCGCGACGACTCGACGGAGGTTTCTGCACCAATCGGGCGGTGCAGTTGCGGGGATTCTTTTTTCCCCCGGTTTGGCCGACGCGGCGACATCTTCCCAGCCTTCGGTCAGCTTTCCTTCCCTGCCTCGGGAGCGTATATCGGTTTCTTCCTACCCCTTCCGGAGGTTCATTCCGGGCGAGGAGCATAAGAGCGGCAATCCCAGCATCGAGCTGAAGGACTTTGCCGCCCACGTGGTTGAGAGATTCCAAGTGCACCGGATCGAACCGTGGTCGGGGCATATGCCGTCCACCGACCCGCACTATCTGGCCGAGTTTCGCGCCTCAGTCGAGAAAGCTTCTGCGGCCGTGGCGAACATCGCCGCCGATGGCGAGCATAGCCCCTATGCCCTGGACAAGGATGAGCGCGAGAAGGCAATCGCTTTCGCGAAGCAGTGGATCAAGGTGGCGGTAGCCATCGGCTCGCCAAGTGTGCGGGTGAATATCCCGGAGGCCAAAGATGCGAAGCCGGACGCCCGACGTCTAGCCGAAAGCTTAGGGCGGGTCGTCGAGTACGCCTCGGCACAAAACGTGGTGGTGCATCTGGAGAACGACGATCCCTTGAGCGAGGATCCGTTTTTCTTGGTAGAAGTCATTGCAAAGGTGAACAGCCCCTGGCTGCATGCCTTGCCGGATTTCGGCAATACTTTGAATGCGCACGAGGAAGACTACGCCTACCGTGCCATCGACGCTATGTTCCAACACGCTTACGGCATCTGTCATGTGAAAGACAGCGAGGTCAACGAGCAGGGGAAAACCACGCACGTAGATTTACCGCGCACGTTTGCCATTCTGCGGCGCCACAACTACAAAGGATACTGTTCAATCGAGTACGACGCGTCGGGCGACCCCTACAAAATGACGGCGACGTTGATTGACCAGACAGAGAAATATCTTTCCTAATCGACGAGACCACGCCAGACAAGCGGCCAGACGCTCGTGCGATACTGAGTTGATGGCAGTGGCGGATCCCAAATCGGTCAAGGTGAATCTCACCGCCGGCACAGGTGTGGACATCGAATGGAAGGACGGACACCGGTCGCACTACACGTTTCCCTTTCTTCGGGATGCGTGTCCCTGCGCGTTGTGCGATGAGGAACGGGGCAAGACGCGACGGCAACCCGGCGAGCCGCCCAAAGCCGCTCCCGGCGCTCTGCCCATGTTTAAGCCGGCGGCCAAGCCGCTTTCGGCCGAGGGCGTGGGCAAGTACGCCATCAAGTTCCACTGGAATGATGGGCACGAACTAGGCATTTACTCGTGGCAGTTCTTGCGCGACTGGTGCCCCTGCGAGGAATGCAGGGCGGCGCGGACGGTGGCCAAGGCTTAGATTGGTCGAGGACGGCAGGGGCCTATGATTTGCCGTGGTGGTCACGATTTTTGTGCGATTCCCAAGCAAAGCTGTCGCTCCGCCGCGAAGAACGCTTTTGTGTAGAATTGATTTACGGTGGAGTCGTTTCCTGACCATTGTCCTTTCTTTCCCAACTCAACCCGCAACAGCGTGAGGCGGTCGAGACCACCGCCGGCCCGGTGTTGATTCTTGCCGGAGCGGGCAGCGGCAAGACGCGTGTCATCACCTACCGTATCGCCCACCTGATCGAGAATCTTGGGGTGAGGCCGGAAGCGATTCTGGCCATGACCTTCACCAACAAGGCTGCGGCCGAGATGGTCTCGCGGGTGGACAAGTTGGTGGGCGGCCTCTCGGTCGTGAAACCCTTGATCTCGACCTTCCATTCCCTCTGCGTGCGGATTCTGCGCAGAGAGGTCGAGGCGCTGCGGATTCCCTCGGCCACCCCCGGCGTTCCTCCCATCGGGCTCACCCGGCAATTCGTGATCTACGATGAAGCCGATCAACAGCAACTCGTCAAGTCCGTGATGCGAAGGCTGGGAATTGACGACAAGCAGCTGACGCCACGATCCGTCCTGGCACAAATTTCTTGGGCAAAGAACCACATGCTGGATCCGCAGGAAATCTATTTGCAGTCGGCCGATCCCAAGACAGAACATGTGGCGCAAATCTACGCCGAGTACAAGAAGGAACTGGCGCGGGCGAATGCGCTCGACTTCGACGACCTCCTGCTCGAGGCTTTGCGCCTGCTGAAGGCAGTGCCGCGAGTGCGGGAGTACTACAATCAGCGCTACGAATATGTTCTGGTGGACGAATATCAGGACACCAACCGTCCGCAATACGAACTGATGCGCCTCCTGGCCGGCACTCACCACAATATCTGTGCCGTCGGCGACGAGGATCAATCGATCTATTCCTGGCGTGGGGCTGAGATTCGCAACATCCTCGAGTTCGAGAAGGATTTCCCCGGATCGAAAATCGTGCGCCTGGAGCAGAACTATCGGTCGACCCAAAACATTCTCGCCGCAGCTTCGGCGGTGGTGTCGAACAACCTCAAACGTAAAGGAAAGAATCTCTGGACCTCGCGGCTGGGCGGCAGCAAGATCGGATACTACGAGGCATCCGACGGGGAGAATGAGGCGCTTTTCGTCGCCGACTCCATCGCGCGTTACCTGCGCCAGGCTGGGGAGCAGGGCGGGGAGGCTCGGGCGGCGGTGCTCTATCGGATCAACGCGCAGTCTCGGTTGTTTGAAGAAGCCATGCGCCGCTATCAATTAAAGTACAACGTGGTCGGTGGCTTCTCCTTCTATGAGCGCGCGGAGATCAAAGATTTCATCGCCTATCTAAAACTGATCCACAACCTAGACGATTCGATCGCGCTCTTGCGAATCATCAATACCCCGTCCCGCGGCGTTGGAAAAACTACTCTGGAAATTCTGGAACGGCTTGCCCTCGAATCTGGTCTGACCCTGTGGGCTGCCATCGGCGAGGCCATCCGGCGCCGGCTCTTACCTCAGCGCGTATTGAATGCTCTCGGCCATTTCCAGGATTTGATCGAGGACGCGCGGGCCATGTTGGCCGGAACTTACGTTGAGCGCCTGGACGAAACCGCTCGTCCTCGCGAGGCTGCGGCCACTCTGCCCGTCGACGACCTAGACGATGCGGTTGCGTTTGATCCATCGACTCTCGGACTGGTGGCCGAAGCATTGACCGAGGGGACGGAGGCGGAAGGCCGCGAACTTCATCCCCAGGAGGGAGACCCGGCGCCATTCCGTACCCCGGGAGGTCGCGCCAGCACGGCCGAAATTTTGAAGTTCCTGATCGATCGCACCGGCTACATCAAACAGCTCGAAGCAGAAGACAGTCCGGAAGCCCGCGCGCGCATCGAGAACCTCAGCGAACTGGTCAACGCCGCCATGGACTCGCGCGACCGCGGCGAAACTCTGGACGAGTTCCTCGATCATGCGGCTCTGGTGAGCGACGTCGACGCCTACGATGCGCGAGCCCAAGTGACCCTCATGACGCTGCACGCCGCCAAAGGGCTGGAATTTCCCCTGGTATTTCTCTGTGGACTGGAGGAGGGGCTCGCTCCGCATGCCCGCACCTTCCTCGAGCCGGACGCGGTCGAGGAAGAACGGCGGCTGTGCTACGTTGGGATGACGCGAGCCATGGATACTTTGATCTTGACCCGCGCCGTGTATCGGCGCCGCTACGGCACCGACCTTCCCGACGCGGCGGTTCCCTCGCGCTTTCTCACGGAAATACCCGTGGAGCTGATGGAAGATCTGGGCCTGCCCCGAGCCTCCCGGGCAGGCACCCGCACCTCGTCGCTCGAGCGATTTCACGAAGTCGATGCCGACGGCGGGTCAAAGCCATACGCTTATGAGGACGAGGACCAGAGCCTAACCTGGAGGGCCCCAAACCAAGGAGGAGGCCGCCCGCAGCGTTCCCTCCCGCTTCGCACCTACAATTCCGCTGAAAATATTGCCGAGTTCTTTGCCTCCCGGGGAAAAAAGATCAACCTCATCAAGTTGCCGATCAAGGGGCCCACGGGCGCAACCGGGTTCCGTCCGGGACAGCGGGTGAAACATCCGAAATACGGGGAGGGCACGGTGCACCGACGAGAAGGAGAGGGTGATCATGCCAAGATTACGGTACAATTCCCTCGGTTTGGTCTGAAGAAGCTGGTCGAGAAGTATGCGCAGCTCGAGCGCGCTTAGGTAGCTTCATAACCAGGGGCGGAAAGCAAACCAGGCACCACACAAGCTGCAATCGAATGAGGTAGGACATAAGGAATGGCAAACACAAGGAAACTCAGCCAGGCAGATCGCAAGAAGTCCAAACGCGCATCCCGCAAGAAACGCAAAGCGGAAAAACCCCTCCGCCCCCGCGAGTACCCCCGCGGTTCGAAAAAGCGCAAGGTGAAAAAGATGGTTCGCGGCCAGGCCAAACGCTAGCGATCTAGCCTTTGTGGATCCGATGAATGATGCCGAGCCCCGACGAGCACGAATCTTGCGACCGAGCAGTGCCTTCGTGTACCTTGGGGCTCTTCGTTGTTCTTTGAAACAAGGCGCTTTAGGAGACTGACTTTTTGCCACAAACGCCGGTCAATACCGGAAACGAACCCATCCGGACTTCGGACAGGCAATTGTTCTGTTGCAAGTCCATCGACAAGCTGATTGCCGAGGCCAACGAGCCGGGGCACAAACTCAAGAAAACTCTGGGACCCTGGTCGCTGACCGCCCTCGGGGTCGGCGCCATCATCGGCTCGGGCATTTTCGTGCTGACCGGCACGGCGGCAGCGGGCGAGTATTTCCAAGCCCCTTCCATTCTGCATGCGCAAGTCCTCGACCTGATCGTGAATCTGTTGCGGGGCGGAGGCACGGCCAACGTTCTCATGCATGGGCGGCCGCCCGCCGGCCCCTCGATTGCACTCTCCTTCCTTCTGGTCGCCATCGCCTGCAGCTTCGCGGGCTTATGCTATGCCGAACTGGCTTCCATGATTCCTATCGCCGGCAGCGCCTACACATATTCCTATGCCACCCTGGGCGAGATCTTTGCCTGGATTATCGGCTGGGATCTGATTCTCGAGTACGTGGTCAGTAACGTTGCCGTGGCCATCGGGTTCAGCGCCTATACCAAGGAACAACTGGCATCCTTCGGACTGAATCTCCCCGATCGATGGTCGACTCCTGTCTGGGAGGCTGGGCGTTGGACGGGTTCGTATTTCAACGTACCCGGCTTTCTTATCATCTTCATTCTTACCGTCCTGCTGGTGCGCGGGGTGCGTGAATCTGCCGAAGCCAACAACGTCATGGTGGCGATCAAAATTGGCGCCATCCTGGTGTTTCTTGTGGTGGGTGGCATGCTGGTGAATCCCAGCAATTGGCGGCCCTTTGCGCCGTCCGGCTTCGGCGGCGTTGTGACCGGGGGAGCCATTGTGTTCTTCACCTACATCGGCTTTGACTCGGTCTCTACGGCGGCCGAAGAGGCCAAGGACCCGCAACGCGACCTGCCCGTCGGTATCATCGGCTCCCTCATCATTTGCACGGTTCTCTATGTCGGCGTGTCGATTGTCCTGCTGGGAATGATGAAATACACGACCTTTATCTCGGGAGAAGCGGCGATGGCTCCTGTGGCCTACGCGCTCTCCATGCTGGGTGCAAGCCGCTTCTCCCGCTCGGTGATTGTGGTCGGCGCCCTAACCGGGATGATCTCCTCGTTGCTGGTGTTTCAGTACGGCCAAGCCCGCATCTGGTACGCGATGTCGCGGGACGGTCTATTCCCCAAGTTGTTTTCGGCCGTACATCCACGATTTAAGACACCGCACTGGTCGACCTGGATTGCGGGATTTGCAGTGGGCATACCGGCAGGAATTTTTGCCATCAGCGACGCCGCGGATCTCACCAACATCGGCACCCTGTTCGCCTTCACACTGGTGTCACTCGGCGTCATCATCCTGCGCCGAACCCAACCCGATCGCCAGCGAGCGTTCCGCGTGCCCTTCGTCCCCTGGTTCCCTCTGATTTCCATCGTTTTGTGCGGAGGGCTGATGACGGGCCTAACGGTCATCACCTGGCTGCGATTCGTAGTCTGGCTGGTGCTGGGTCTCATGATCTACTTCTTCTATAGCCGCCATCGCAGCGAATTCGCCAGGAAATAGCCGCCAAAATGGCCCAGGCCCCGGAGCCGTCACCGAGCAGTTTCATCCGTCAGCTTCCGAAAACCGAACTCCACTTGCATTTGGAAGGCTCGATTGAGCCGCACACTCTGGCCGAACTGAGAGCGCGGCACGGCCGGCCCACCAGCTCCGCCGAGATGGGGCGGCTATACCACTACGACTCGTTCACCGACTTCCTCATGGCATTCAAGCAGGTAACGGAAGATCTGCGAACCCCCGAGGATTTCGAGCTCATCACCTATCGGTTGATGGAAAAACTGAAGGCAGACAACGTTCTGCACGCAGAGGTATACGTTTCGGTCGGAGTGTACTTGTGGCGGAAACAGGATTTCGCAGCCATTTTCGAAGGACTGGAGCGGGGGCGCGAGCGCGGGGAACGCGAGTTCGGGGTTTCTCTGTTATGGATCTTCGATGCGGTGCGGCAATTCGGTCCTGCCGAGGCCCAACGCGTCGTCGAACTGGCTGTGCGCTATAAAGACCGCAGCGTCGTTGGATTCGGAACCGGAGGCGATGAGTTGAAGGGCCCGGCGGAAATGTTTCGTGAGGTGTATGCCCACGCGCGCGAGCAAGGCTTGCGGTTGACCGCGCATGCCGGCGAAAGTGCGGGACCGGAATCGATCTGGGGGGCCCTCAATTTACAGGCCGAGCGCATTGGCCACGCTTTCACGGCTTGGCAGGATCGGGAATTGGTGGAGGAGTTGTCCCAGCGGCAGATCCCGGTGGAGATATGCTTGACCAGCAACCTGCTCACTCGGGTCTGCCCAACCCTGGGCGAACATCCGGTTCGCAATTATTTCGATCAGGGAGTCATGATTACGCTCAACACCGACGATCCCGCCATGTTCGCCACCTCTCTCTCGCGAGAATATCAGCTGGCCCAGAATCAGTTTGGCTTCACCGATGAGCATCTGCGCGAGTTGGCGCGGAACTCCTTCGAAGCCTCATTCCTTCCAGCGACCGAGAAGCTCGCGTTCCTGAATTTATTCGATAGACGTCCCTCCTAGTGCGTTGGTCGGGAGAAACCGATGCGACCTTCAACCGGGGGTCGAACCATGTATGGGTCCAACAAAAAACCTCTCAAGCATTTCGCCGGAGAGGTTTTTTCTGAAAACCTTGAATGGCGAGCCATAAGCTCGCGACAATTCAGTGTTTCTTCTTCTTCGCAGCTTTTTTCTTGGCTGGCATGAAGTTTTCCTCCGTGAACGATTTTCCCTTGCTTACATATTCGAGCGCGGCCGCCGATGCACAGCGGCTACGTTCACAACCAGATATTGCTGGGGATTAGAGTCATTGTCAATAGAATTCTTCGCGTAGCAGTTTATCCTGCCGGGGATTTTTAGGGTCATGAGGTTGTCGTACACTTGTCTACGCGATGCTTGAGGATCCCATCGAACTCGAAATCTTCAAGAACATCTTTCACTCGGTGGCCGAGGAAATGGGGGCGTCCCTGCGCCGCACGGCATTCTCGCCGAACATCAAAGAGCGCCGCGATTACTCCTGCGCCGTGTTCGACGGCGAAGGGAAAGTGGTTGCCATGGGCGATCACATGCCCGTGCATCTTGGTTCGATGCCCATGTCGGTGCGCGCCCTGCTGGACAGTTTTCTCCTGGCGCCGGGCGACGTCGCCATGCTGAATGACCCATTCCGCGGGGGAACCCACCTGCCCGATATCACCCTGCTGACGCCTTTCTATTTCTCCGGCAATCGTCACCGGCCAGATTTCTATGTCGCCTCGCGCGCCCATCACGCCGACGTAGGTGGCACCTTTCCCGGGTCGATGGGTCTGTGCCGCGAGATTTATCAGGAGGGGGTGCGCATTCCGCCGATGAAGATCATGCGCCGCGGCAGGGTTGAATCCGAGGTGCTCGCCCTGGTCCTGAACAACGTGCGCACTCCGCGGGAACGGGAAGGGGACTTAGAAGCGCAAATCGCGGCCGGGCACACCGGGGTTGAGAGGCTGGGAGAAATCTGCTCCCGCTATGGGGCGGCGCGGGTGAAACGTGCAGCCCGAGCCTTGCTCGACTATTCCGAAGCAATGATGGCCATGTTTCTCGACCAGGTTCCCCGCGGATCGTACGAGGCGGAAGACTTCCTGGACAATGACGGCATCGGCGAGCGAGCGGTAAAGATCGCCGTCCGGGTTGAGTTCCTGGGCGGGCGGAAGCGGCCCGGTCCCCGTGCCATCGTCAATTTCACCGGAAGCCATCCCCAGGTGGAAGGCAGCATCAATGCGGTCGAAGCCATCACCTATTCCGCCTGCTTCTACGTGTTCCGCTGCCTGTTGGCGGAGAATGTTCCGGCTACCGCCGGACTGATGCGCCCGATCCAAGTCATCGCCCCGCAAGGAACCGTGGTCAATGCCCGCCCTCCCGCCGCGGTGGCAGGGGGAAACGTGGAGACCTCGCAGCGCATTGTCGATGTGCTCTTGCGGGCGTTAGCTAAAGCGATTCCCGAGCGTATTCCGGCGGCGGCCGCCGGAACCATGCATAATTTGACGATCGGCGGAATGGATCCCCGCAGCGGCGAGCCATTCGCCTACTACGAAACCATCGCCGGCGGGATGGGAGCGCGACCGACCAAAGCCGGCGTCTCGGGTATCCACACTCATATGACGAACTCGCTCAATACTCCGGTTGAGGCGCTCGAGTATGCCTATCCTCTGAGGGTGTGCCGATACGGCTTACGCAAGAGGAGCGGAGGGCGGGGGAAGCACGCCGGAGGGGATGGCATCATTCGCGAGATTGAAGTGCGCGCCGATGCGGAAGTGACTCTGCTTGCAGATCGACATTTGCGTGGACCGTATGGCTTGTGGGGTGGCGGAGACGGAATGCCGGGAAAGGCCATGCTCATCCGCCGAGATGATTCGAGCGAACCTCTGCCGGGGAAGTTCAATCTCCGCTTGCGCAAAGGGGAGAGAATACGGGTGGAAACCCCGGGCGGCGGAGGCTGGAAAAGAGCATAATGACTAGGGGGTCGACAGAAGATGACTGATGTTGGCGCGCACTACCTCGACGAAGTCCGCCGCCAACTCCGAGGTTATAAACGGCTCGGAGAAGCTGCGATGCATCAACTAAAAGACGAAGACTTGTTTGTAACCTTGGATGCTGAATCGAACTCGGTCGCAATCCTGATCCGGCACCTCGCCGGCAACATGAAGTCGCGCTTTACCGACTTCCTGACGACCGACGGCGAGAAACCGGACCGCAATCGCGACCAGGAGTTCGAAATTGCCGACAAGACGACGCGTGCCGTGATCATGGGCTGGTGGGAGGAGGGTTGGGCACGAGTTTTTTCGACCATCGACGAACTCAAAGCCGAAGACTTGCTGCGCACGGTCACCATTCGCGGCGAGCCGCACACGGTGTTGCAGGCCATCAATCGGCAACTGGCACACTATTCCGCGCACGTGGCTCAGATCATCTTTCTCGCCAAGCACCTGCGTTCCGGCCACTGGAAATCGCTCAGCATTCCGCGCGGCCGCTCCAAGGACCTCGGCGCCTTAGCCGGAAAACACGATCGCGGGCTACCCCGGGAGGAAGGAAAGGCCTCCTAGCACAACGATGCGCAACAGTATGCTCGCCGTCGTAAAGCCGCAGCCTGCCCCTGGCGTGGAGATTCGGGAAGTCACGATTCCTGCATTTGGAGCCTCCGACGTCCTGGTCAAAGTCAAGGTTGCCTCCATATGCGGAACCGATCTCCACATTTACGAATGGGACCGCTGGGCGCAGAAGCGGATTCACCCGCCTTTAATTCCCGGACATGAATTCTGCGGAGAAGTGGTAGCGCTCGGCAGTGAAGTCAGCAACGTTCGGGAGGGCGATTTCGTTTCTGCAGAGATGCATGTCGCTTGTGGCAAGTGTCTCCAGTGCCGAACCGGGGAAGCCCACATTTGCCAGAGGGTCAAGATCATCGGAGTGGATGCCGACGGCGCCTTCGCCGAGTACGTGGTCATTCCGGAATCGAATATCTGGAAACTGGATCCTGCCATCCCCCAGGAGTATGCCTCGATCCTTGACCCGCTGGGCAACGCGGTGCACGCTGTGTTGGCCGGTGAGGTTGCCGGCAAAACCGTCGCGATCACGGGATGCGGCCCGATTGGACTGTTTTCGATCGCCGTGGCCCGGGCGGTGGGGGCGGCGCAGGTGTTCGCTATCGAAGTGAACGAACATCGTCAACGCATCGCCAAACAAATGAAGGCGGACTTCATCCTGGATCCGTCACAAGAAGATGTGGTTGCGGTCGTCATGGCCCAGACCGGCGGACTAGGGGTGGATGTGGTGCTCGAGATGGCGGGTCATCCCCAGGCGATCCGAACCGCCTTCGACATCGTACGCCGAGGTGGACGCATCTCCTTGCTCGGGCTTACCTCCAAACCCATATCGCTCAACTTCTCCGAGGACATCATCTTCAAGGGCATCACCATTCAGGGAATTAACGGCCGCCGTATGTATCAGACCTGGTATCAGATGACTGCCCTGCTTAAGAACCAGAAGCTCGACCTGCATCCGGTGATCACCGACCGCATCGCCATCGAAGATTTCTCCCGGGGCATGGATCGGCTCAAGACCGGTGAATCGAGCAAGATCCTGCTTTATCCCAACGGCTTAGAGAGCGAAGGCGGGAGCCTGCGCTCGTCTTTGCTTCCGAATCCCGGCTAAGCTCCAGCTTTCATCTTCACGATATTGTTCTCAATCGCGTAGGCGACCAGCGCCGCTTTGTTGTGGATGCCCAGCTTGCGCATGAGATTGAATTTGTGCGCCTCGATGGTCTTGATGCTCCGCCCCAGCCCAGCCGCAATTTCTTTGACGGATTGGCCTTCGGCGATCATCTTCACCACCTCGCGTTCCCGCGGCGTCAGGGGTGAGCCGAGGCTCTGTCCCCGACGGGCCCGGCCGCGGGCGCGGAAATCTTCGACCAGTTTCCCGAGAACCTGGGGGCTCACGTACTTGCGCCCCTGGTAGACCTCGCGCACGGCCTCGAGCAGTTTTGCTGCGGGAGAGCTTTTCGGAAGATAGCCGGCTGCGCCCGCCTCGAGACATTGCAGCAAGTACCCCTCATCTTCGTCGCTGGTCAACAGAACCAGTCGTGAGTCCGGAGCATCCCGGGCTAGGAACCGCGCCAGTTCGAGGCTGGACATTCCCGGCGTCTTGATATCCATGAGCACCACATCGGGCTTTAGTTCTCGCGCTTGCTCATGTCCCTGAGCGGCGTCGCTCGCCTCGCCTACCAGCTCGAGATCCGGTTCGCCCGCGAGCACGCGGCGAAGGTCCTCATGGAACGACATGTGATCGTCAATGATTGTCAACCGTATCGCCATCGATAAGTCCTTAGCCGAACATCAGGCAGCGCGCGGCTGCCAAATACTTGGACACATCGAAACCAAAGCTACCGGAAGTGGCGCTCGAGGGTGGCGCGTACGGCTGGCGCTGCTAGAGTGGCGTGCGAGCCAGGTTCGGCTCGGTTATGTTACGGGAGTATTTTTGATTCTAACAGTCCTCCGTCCCTTCTGCACTACGATGTACCCAGGAAAAAAACATTTTTCGCAGCCCGGATGATTCCTGGGTCGCCGAGTTTGTGCGCGCGATCAGGTACAATCCAGGAAAATGCTGCGCTATTTCACAGCCGGTGAATCCCACGGGGAGGCCTTAGTCGCCCTGCTTTGCGGCTTGCCGGCGGGATTGAAGGTGGATCAGAACTTTGTGGATCGAGAGCTCTGGCGCCGGCAGCAGGGCTACGGCCGCGGCGGGCGGATGAAGATCGAGCGCGATGCGGCGCACCTGATCTCCGGCGTACGTCAGGGCATGACGATTGGCTCTCCCATCGCCGTTCTGCTGGAAAACCGGGATTGGAAAAACTGGCAGGAATCGCTGCCCGTTCATGAGGGAGATTCGGCGAAACACAAGCCGGTCGCCGCGCCGCGTCCCGGCCACGCCGACCTGGCCGGGGCCTTGAAGTATAACTTCCCCGAAGCTCGCTATGTGCTTGAACGGGCTTCGGCGCGAGAATCGGCGGCACGAGTCGCCATCGGCAGCTTGGCAAAGCTATTCTTGCGGGAGCTCGGAATAGAAGTTCTGAGCCACGTGATTGCCGTGGGAGCAACCTGGGTAAAAGCAGAGATAGCCTGGGAGCAGGTGGCCGCTCTCCGGGATCAAGCCGAAGTAATGCTCAATTGTGCCGAATCAGAATCTGAGGTGGGCATGAAACAGGAGGTCGATCAGGCATTGAAGACCGGAGATTCGGTCGGCGGAGTCTTCGAGGTAGTCGCCCATAACGTCCCTCCCGGGTTGGGCAGCTACGCACAGTGGGACGAGCGACTGGATGCACGCCTGGCCGGGGCGGTCATGTCATTGCAAGCCGTAAAGGCCGTTGAGATCGGCTCTGGCATACGCGCGGCAGCTTCGCCAGGATCCGCCGTGCATGATGAAATAGGCTATGAGAAATCGGGTCCTCACCCCGGATTTACTCGCCCGCGAAACAATGCCGGCGGCATTGAAGGCGGCGTTTCGAACGGCCAGGAGATCCGCCTGCGCGGATACCTCAAGCCGATTTCGACTCTGCGGCGTCCCTTGCAATCGGTGGATTTTGCCACCCGAGAACCGGTGAAAGCCGCCTATGAGCGTTCCGATGTCTGCGTGGTACCGGCCGCCGGCGTTGCCGCCGAGGCCATGGTGGCCTTGACTCTGGCAGGTTGCGCTCTCGATAAGTTTGGCGGCGACTCGATGGGGGAAACTCTTCGCAACTTCCAGGGATATCGTCACCAATTGGAGACATACTAACCACGGACCGGTTTCGACCGACACGATGATCTATCCAATCGTAAAATTCGGTGACCCCGTTCTGGAAAAGCCAGCCGCGCCGGTTACGATTTTTGACGGTGACCTCAAGAAATTGGTGGAAGATATGTTCGAATCCATGTATCAGGCCCATGGGATAGGTCTGGCGGCACCGCAGATTGGAATCTCCAAACGCCTGGCGGTCATTGATATTACTTTCAAGGAGGACGAGAACGCCAAATTGGTGTTGGTGAATCCGGAAATCGTGCACAGCGAGGGCAAGCACACCCAAGCCGAAGGTTGTTTGAGCGTTCCCGAATTTCGTGAGCCAGTCTCCCGCGCGCGCAAGGTGACGATTCGCGCGCAAGATATCCACGGACACTGGTTCGAGAAAAGCGGCGAGGATCTGTTAGCCCGCGTCTTTCTGCACGAGACCGACCACCTGAATGGAAAGCTTTACCTCAGCCATCTCAGCGCCTTGAAACGCGATCTGATGAAGCGCAAGATCCGCAAACTGGTAAGGGCCGGGGAGTGGTAGACGATGGACGGGGTTTCATGCGGGATGGAATCATGGGCACCATGAGCTCATGACTCCGTCGCTCAATCTTGTGTTCGCCGGCACGCCCCGCTTTGCCGTTTCGACCCTAGACAAGCTGGTCGAAGCCGGGTTCTCGGTTTCACTGGTTGTGACCCAGCCGGACCGGCCGCGCGGCCGAGGTATGGAGCTAACCGCGTCCCCCATCAAGCAGCGGGCGCGCCAGCTTGGCTTACCCATCACGCAGCCGGAGAAGATCAAAGAGAACCAGGATTTTCGGGCCCAACTCGCCGCGATTCGGCCTGACGCCATCGTCGTCGTCGGCTATGGCCGAATGATTCCTCCCTGGATGATCGATCTGCCGCGCTTCGGTAACGTCAACTTGCACGCGTCCCTGTTGCCGAAGTATCGCGGAGCGGCTCCCATCCAATGGGCCATCGCAAGTGGAGAGACGGTGACGGGAGTTACTACGATGCGCATCAACTTGGGCCTCGATGCCGGTGATATTTTGCTGCAGAAGCCAGTTGCGATGGCTGCGGAGGAAACCGCGGAATCGCTGGCTCCCCGCCTGGCCTCAATCGGAGCCGAGTTGATGATTGACACTCTCCAGGGGCTCGCGGCCGGAACCATCCGCCCCTCTCCTCAAGAAGACAGCCAGGCAACTCTCGCGCCAAGCTTAAAGAAAGAAGATGGCCGAATCGATTTTGCGCGCAGCGCCCAGGAAATCTGGAACCGGCTACGAGGCTTTCAGCCCTGGCCGGGTGCGTTCACCAGCTTTCGTGGCAAGAACCTCCAAATATGGGAAGCCAAGCCGATGGAGAAGCATGTTCCGCCTGCGGCACTCCAGACCGAGCACGAATGGTTGCTGGTCGGTTGCGGCGGCAACACGGCGCTCGAACTGCTTGTGGTGCAGCCGGAGGGAAAGAGGCGGATGTCCGCGCGGGACTTTCTGCACGGCCATCGTTTGCGCCCGGGAGAGCTCCTCGGCTAGGGTGCGGACCTGATGCCCATCTCCCCTGCCCGACTCGCCGCGTTCGATATTCTCCTGCGGGTAGAACAGCAAGGTGCGTACGCCTCGGAGCTGCTGCACTCCGCCCGCCATCAGAAACTCTCCTCGGCGGATCACCGCCTGGCCACCGAATTGGTGATGGGAGTGCTTCGCTGGCGCTCCCTGCTCGACCAAGCCGTGCGCGAGAACTCGTCGCTGAAACTCGAAAAACTGGATCCGCAGGTGCTTACGGCCTTGCGCCTGGCCGCTTATCAACTCATGTTCCTGGATCGAGTACCCCCGCCGGCTGCGATCCATGAGAGCGTGGAGCTGGTGAAGCGCGCCCGCAAACGCTCAGCGGCAGGATTCGTCAATGCCCTATTACGACGCTTGGCAAGCTCCGGGAAAAAAGCACCGTCGCCGCCGACAGCCTGCGAAGACGGCACCACGGCTTCGGAGTTGGCCAGACTTTCCGCCCATCCCGAATGGCTGGTTACGCGCTGGGTAGCGAACTTCGGGTGGGAAACGGCCAGGCGAATCTGCGCCTACGATCAGCAGGTTCCCGAAGTTTCGCTCGCCATGGGCGAATGCGATCGACCCGAAGCGCTCGAGAACCAGGGAATCCAGTTGGGGCCGGGCTTTCTACTGACCCATTCCCGGCGGCTGACCCGCGGAGATCTCACCCGATTGCCTGGCGCAGAGTCAGCTTCGCTGTTTATCCAGGATGAAGGATCCCAACTGGTCGCGCTGCTCGTCGGCCAAGGTTGCCAAATTCTTGACTGCTGTGCGGCGCCGGGGGGAAAGGCACGGCTGCTCGCCGGCCGCAATCCGAAGGCTCGCGTCGTGGCTGCCGAACTCCATCCCCATCGCGCCCGTTTGCTGCGGAAACTCGTCGCCGCTCGCAACCTCCATGTGATTGCAGCCGACGCTCGCGCCCTACCGCTTCAGCCGGGCTTTGACCGGGTGCTGGCCGATGTGCCCTGCTCGGGCACCGGCACCTTGGCTCGCAATCCGGAAATCAAGTGGCGGCTTACCCAGGACGATCTGTTCGATTTCCACCGGCGGCAACTCGAAATTCTGTGCGCCGTCCTGCCGCAGGTAGCGCCCCAAGGGCGCCTGGTCTATTCGACCTGTTCGCTCGAGAAGGAAGAGAATGAACAGGTGGTTGAAGCCGCGCTCGAACGAGACGGTTCGTTTCGCATCCTCAATTGTCGTGAGGTGCTCGATCAGCTGCATGCCCAAGGCGAACTAGAAGCAAAGGATCTCGACTCACTCATCCGCGGCCCATACCTCGAAACCATTCCCGGAGTACATCCTTGTGATGGCTTCTTCGCTGCCATTCTCGAAAGAGCACCCAACTCCACCTCGGTCGCCTAGATCTTGGTCGATTGCCCAAACCGGTTCCGATACTCCCGCAACCCCGGGTCACTCAGACTCCCGAACGCACTCCGAAACTGACGCTTGAGCCGGCAACGACCTTCGCTCCTGCCGGGGGATTCTGGGAAACAATGACGCTCGAGCCCTCGGGCACGGGAGGGGGTTGCGGCGCTTGATCGGGCGGGGAAATAGCGGGAACCGGGGAAGCGACCGTTACGTTGCCCACTTCGAAGCCGGCTTCCTTGAGAGCCGCGGTAGCCTCCCCTAGGGTCTGTCCCACCAGTCTAGGCATCACGAACGCCTGGGGTACGGGCGACTGGGCCGCGAGAAGATTGATCCTTGGAGCCGATATGCTGCTGGCGTTGGGCGATGGATTCTGGGCAATCACTTCGTTCGGGGTTGCCCCCGGCACCTCAACCTCCGCCACCGCTCCTACAATCAGGCCGCGGCGCATAATGTTGATTTCCGCGGCGCGTTCACTCTGACCGAGCACATCGGGAATCTGAACCCGTTGCGGACCCAGGCTCAGGGCCACGCGAACCTGCCAGCCGCTTCGGATCAGGATGCCGGAGGCTGGCATCTGCGATAGAACTCGGCCCTCCGGGACAGTCGGGCTGTAGTACTGCCGCTCGACCTCAAAGCCAAAACCAGCCAGCTCGGCAACTCGGCGCGCCTCAGCCGGCGTTTTGCCCACCAGATCAGGCACAGCCACTTCCCGCCCGTGAATGGCAAAACGCATCGCCGTCAGGGCCGAGATCAAGGCCACCACCAGCAGAATCAACGAGCGAAAAACAAAGCGAAAAAATGCTTTCATACCGAGAATTTCCCAGCAGCCTTCCGATGTGAAGCTTGCGCCAGAAAGGATGGATGGTTGCTAGTGAGTTTCCTCCTCCGCCGGAGCGGCGTCTGGAGTGTCGACCCTCTGCGCGACCGATTCGGGAGCCAAATCCGGCATGGGCTGGAAATCCCCCGGCTCTCGTCCAGACAGAGCGACCTTCATAAACTCCATCCAGATGGGAAGCGCGGCGTGGGCTCCGGTCTCTTTTGACCCCAGCGACTTCTTTTCATCGTAGCCGATCCAAACACCTGCCGTCATCGAGGGCGAGAAGCCGACGAACCACGCGTCGGTAAAATCGTTGGTCGTACCCGTTTTCCCAGCTAAGGGAAGTTTCAGGCTGGCGGCAGCGATCCCGGTTCCGTGCAGCACAACCTCGCGCAGCATCGAAGTCATGATACGCGCAGTCCGCGCCGCGATGACGTCTCTTACATCCGGGTAATCCTCCTCGAGAACCCGGCCTTCATAGTCCGTGACCTTGGTGATGTAACGAGGGCTGACGCGCACGCCGTCATTGGGGAAAACACTGAACGCAGAAGCCTGCTCAAACAGCGTGACTTCGGCTGCCCCGAGAGCCACCGGCAGGTAGGCAGGAAGATTGGAGGTGATCCCAAAACGATGGGCATAGTCGATGACGGTCCTGATGCCGATGGTATTGGCGAGTTTCAAAGCTGGAATATTACGGGACTGGGCTAAAGCCCGGCGCAGCGTAATCGTGCCTTCGAATTTTTCGTCGTAGTTGTGGGGAACGTAGGGACCGGAGGCCGTCTCAAAGGTCACGGGGGCGTCGAGGATCGTGTCGTCCGGCCGAGCGCCCTGATCGATGGCAGCGGTGTAGACATACGGTTTAAAAGATGACCCTACCTGGCGCAATGCCTGGGTGGCGCGGTTGAACTTGGATTCCTCGAAATCGCGCCCGCCCACCATGGCCTTGATGCCTCCCGTGGCGTTGTCGATCGCGATCAGAGCGCCTTGGGTACCCGAATCTTGTTCCAGGCTCACGTGTGCCTTCGCCTCGCCGGTGAAGGACAAGATCTTCACGTAGACGAGATCGCCGGCTCGCAGAATATCTTCGAGCTTGTGCCCGGTCCATGCCCCATCGGCCTCACTGAGCGTTGCCACGTAACGACCGAAGATGACGGTCGCCCCTCCATGCGGTACGACGGCGGTCACCAGGGCGTGAAGATAGCCGCCCAGCTCGGGTTCCTGTTCCCAGTCGGGATGTTCATAGCTGGTAAGCGACTGCCCCTCGCTTAACACGTTCTCCAGGTGAGCCTTCCAGCCATGGCGGCGTTCGTAAGCGGCTAGGCCATCGAGTACAGCGTGGTTCGCCGCCCGCTCAAGATCCACATCGAGCGTTGTGTAGACCCGCAGTCCGCCTTGGTGCACCTGGTCCGTGCCGTAGCGGTTTTCGAGATAGCGGCGAACCTCTTCGACGAAATAGGGAGCCAGCGAGTTGGGATCGTGCTGCAACTTCAGGCCTAGAGGCTGGCCGCGGGCGTCGTTGGCTTGGTTGGCCATGATCTTTCCATCCTCGAGCATGGCGTTGATCACCAGATTGCGCCGCTTGATGGCCCGATCAGGATGAAGGATGGGGGAGTATTGTCCCGGTGCCTTGGGTAACCCCGCCAGAAGTGCTGCTTGCTCCAGAGTCAGATCCCTGGCCGGTTTGCTGAAGTAGTATTCCGATGCCGCTTCGAACCCGTAGACCCCATGTCCGAGAAAAATCTGGTTGGCATACAGGGTAAAGATCTGTTGTTTGGTAAAGTGGCGCTCAATCTGAATAGCGAGCAGTGCCTCTTCGATCTTTCGCCGAAAGGATCGGTCGGGCGAAAGAAACAGATTGCGCGCCAGTTGCATGGTGAGGGTAGATGCCCCCTGCACCCGGCCGCCGGATTCAATGTCACGGTACGCCGCCCCGGCAATGCGCCACACGTTGATTCCCCAATGGCGGTAGAAATCTTTGTCTTCGATAGAGATTAAGGCTTCCCGGAGCACTTCGGGAAAATCGGCGTAATTGGAAACCACGCGCCGTTGCAGGGCAAAGGAACCGACGACGCGACCTTGGTCGTCGTAAAGCTCGGTAATCGAACTGGGACGGTAATGTTCGAGCTGCTCGACTTGCGGCAGGTCAGTCGAATAAACCAGCAACAATCCCGAAGAGGCACCGATCAGGGCGGAAAACAAAACCAACAATCCGAACAGTACCCGGCCCATCATCTTCCGTCCGCCAACTTCAACGGGCGGAAGATCTTGGTAAATCACCTTCATGGGGAGCTTAACTCACCAACTCGAGCTTAACCGGCTACTAGGATTTAATTTGTGCCGCACTCGATGGACATTCCCAAAGCCTGGGACTCGATCGCGGCGATGCTCAGACCACGTCGTCTATGGGACCCAGAACCCACCCGCAAGTGCTAGGTGGCTAGCTAACCGGAACGACTTTTCAGCAGTTCGATAGCCTTCTGTAACTGCTGGTCTTCCTCCGGGGCCTGCGGCTTTCGAGTCTGATCGGGGGGAGCCGCGTTCTCATCTTCATCCGGCACCGCAACATCTTCCTCCTCATCGGCTACGAGCACATTGGGGGTGACGGCCACATCTTGAATGGCCTTGCCGCTGGGGCTGTAATACTTAGCTACGGAAAGGATCAGAGCCCCCTCCCCTTGGGGTAGCTCGATGAGCTTTTGCACCGACCCCTCGCCAAAGGTTTTGTCTCCCACGACATCGCCGCGCGAGTTCTCCAGGATGGCCGAGGCCACAATCTCGGCTGCCCCTGCCGTTCCTTTGTTTACCAGCACCACCAAGGGCAGATTTGTTACGGCCTTGCTGGGATCGGCATTGAAGGCCTCGCGGGGATACTTCTGTCCCTGCAGGTAGGTAATCGAACCGTGGTTGAGAAACAGGTTGGCGGTAGCAATACCTTCCGACTCTTCACCTTCTGCACAATTGCGCAAGTCGAGAATTAGCTTTTTCGCGCCATCCTTTTGCAAACTCTTGATCTTGGTCGCGAGTTCCTGCGCCTTACCCTTGGTAAGCGCGTCGACTCGGAGCACACCGATCTCATTCGGTAGCATCTTCTCGCTGATCGGCGGGATCTTAACGATATCGCGGGTGATGGTCAACTTTTCCGGCTCGGCACGACCGGCTCGCACTACCGCCACCGTGACATTCGAGCCTGGCTGTCCGGCCACCAGGTTGCGCAGTTCAGCGAGCGACATCTCACGAGTACTCTTGCCGTCGATCGCCTCGAGAATGTCGGTATCCTGGAGACCCGCTTTATCGGCTGGACCTCCGGGAATGACAGAAACCACCGCCGCATAGCCAAACCGCTTCGACAGGGCAGCGCCGATGTCAGCCCTGGCCTCGCCCTGATGAGACTGGTAATCCTTAAACTGCGCGGCGGTCAGATAGCTGGAATTCGCATCGAGCGATTCGAGTAGCCCGTGAAGAGCGCCGTCGGTTACCAGGGGAATGTTCGGGTCCTCGACATAGTCGCTGCGCACACGCGAAAGCACTTCGCTGTAGACCTGCAGTTGTCGATATGCGCCTTCGTTGCTGGAAGCCCGAACTCCGTCCATCCCTCCGACAGCCATGAACACGAGCACAGCTGCCGAGGGAAGGAGTATTGCAACCTTAATTTTTGTGGACATTGAAATGGTCTTCTTTAAAGAAAGATTACCGCCGAGCCTAATCTATTATACCTGTTTGATGCAGGTTCCTATTGCCCGGCTCAGCAAAAATCCCCCTGTCTTCAGTAACTAGGCGAGGGGGACCAGGCGCATCCGATCTCTGACCAACGGCTTACCACGGTGCCGGCTGAACCAGGAAAGTACCCACGTCAGGTGGTCGACTGCCAAAATCGAGGAATTTGCCTAGGTATACAATTTTGCCGGCAATTTCGAGAGTCCATGCCGACACAACTGATTACCGCCCTTTTCTCCCGACGCGAAGGTGAGTCTGGAGGAAGCGGGTAAGCTATTCCCCTACGAATGGCCTCCCAATAATGACCGCCGAATTCGAGCCCCATCGCCGACCGTAAAGCTTAACCTCGAAAACCGGCTCCTGCCGGAAGCAGCCTCAATCTAGTCTCATAGCGGCGACAGCTCGTCCTCGTGTTCGCGTTGCGGCTGGCGGGCAAATCGTGCTTCCAGAAAGCGTTTGGCGAGCTCTTGGCCGCCGAGCCCGAAGGCCAGGGCAAGTCCAAACAGCAACGCCCCGAAGATCAGGCCAAAGGCAATAAGAACCGTTTGTTCGGCTAAGCCGAGCTCCTCAAATGCCATGGAGATACTGAGCAGGGTGATGAGAACGCGCACCCCGGAACTGATGAGCTTCGGGGACGGCGAGCCGGCATTGACCGCGGCCAACAGGGCCGCCCGGGAAAAAAAGCTTGCCGCCAGCAGACCAAAGAACATCAAGCAGACCGCCGCGACCAATCTCGGCAAGTAGCCAAAGAGCTTGGAAATATGCGGCTCGAGGCCGACAATATTCAAAGCGTTCACTCCCACCAGAATGAACCCAATCCACGACACCCAAAAGACGAAACGGCTCAGCAACTCGGTCGACGATGGCAGGGCGGTTCGGCGAAGAAACTGGCTGGCACCAGAATCATCGGAGAACCGGTCGAACTTGATCAGTCGCAGAATGCTGCGAACGATGACCTCGATCACCCAGGCGGCCAGACCGCCGATGACCACGATGAACAGCGTCACCAGCAGTCGGGGCAAGAACTGCGCTACCCCACGAAGGAATTCTTGGGTAGCCTGGCTCAATTCAACTACGAACTTGTCCCACATGTGACCTCACTTCCTGCCGTCCCACAACTCTCCGAGGTACGGCTTGGCCTTCTCGAACGTCAAACACAGTGCTTCGACATTGCGTTCCACTTCCTCGCTCTGGGAATCGCGGTTTTCCACCAGGAACGTGTATGCCCTCCCGCGGTAGAGGGGCGCCAGAGCCTGGATGATGTGATCGCGATTGAGGACTGCTCGGTGATAGGAGGCGGCAAATTCATACACCGTTTTCACCCATAACTCATCGCAATAACAGAAATCTTCCTCCCCTCGCGCTGCCAGTTGCTGCAACTGCTCGAGGGTGGAAGGGGAAACGATCGAACTCAACAGGGGTGCGAGCTCTGCGACTCCGCTTCGGAACAGATCGTATAGGCGTTTGCGATTGATGCGCAACGGGTCGAGGGTGACCTCGGGCTTGCCTCCCAGGATGGGGATGGGCTCGGAGGCAGTGCTGGTCCGCCACGCCGGCTGCCGATCGAGGGAGAAAAACAGCGGACCCACCCCCTCGCGCAGAGCATCCACGACATCGGCGGGCGGGCTGCTTGGTGCTCGCGTCTTGCTCCCGAGAAGCGCCTGGGCCAATTTGAAGCCCCCGGTAATGGCCGAAATCGTCAGATACAGTTTCGCCCCATCCTGCTCGGCTTCCCCCGCCCAACCGTCCTGCCCAAAGAGGTGGGTGGCCAACCGACCTGAGACAGCAAATTCGGAGGGGTACGGTTCTCGAATCTGTTTGCCATAGAGGGCCCGGGTCATGGGGTACACCAGGTTTCGCACCAACAATCCATCAAATTTATGACGGTGGTAGACCGGGGTCACCAGATCAAAACCCTCCCCGGAGATGGGCTGCAACAGATGAGCGATCCATTCCGGTTCGATGTTGCTGGAATCGGCGGAAATAACGGCGCAGGCCGAGGAATGCAGTAAATCGGCAGCTGCCAGAATGGCATAGAGTCCGCGCCCGCTGGTCGGACCTCCGCCGTATCGCGCACTGATCGAGTGCAGAGTACGCAAGGCATGGGGATTGGGCGTGTGCTGCAGGTCGTTGATCGAGGCTGCCCGAACCAACTCCTGGGTCTGGTCGTGGGAGCCTCCATCGGCATTGACGATGACCGCTCGCTGTCGGGGGAAATACTGCACCAGGCCGGCGCGAATCGCCTGTACGATCTGGCCGATGGTGGCCGCGTCATTGTATGTGGGCACACCCACCAGCAGGTCCACTTCGCCCACGTTCATCAGCTCGTGAAGAAAATCATCCGTAAGAATGCTTTCTTCCGCCAACCCAGCCCTCCAAAGTAAAAGTTAGGAAGTTGCCCGCAGAGTAAGGATTGAGCCTCCCGATCCTCTCTGCCTTCTCCGCGTGGGCAACGCCTTCAGACCTTCCTCAGCCGGAACCAGTAGAACTGGTAAGGGCCCATGGTCAAAAGATACGGCACATTTCCGACGCGCGGAAAAATATTGCGGCCAAACATTTCGATCAAGATGTTGCCCTTATAACCCTGCAAGTCCAGTTCCACGGCCTGGGCCGAACTGGAGAGGTTGTTGACCACCAGGATCGTCTCCTTGCCCCACTTCCGCACGTAGGCCAAGACGCGATGATTGGCCGGATACAGGAACTCGATGGACCCCCGGCCAAACACGGGACTGGATTTGCGAACTTTCAGGATGCGCTTCATCCAGGAAAGCAGGGAGTGCTCGAAGCGCTTCTGCGAGGCGACGTTCACCGCCTGATAGCCGTAGACGGGATTGAGCATGAGGGGGGAGTAAAGTTTCTCCGGATCGGCCGAGGAAAATCCGCCGTTCCACCCTCCGTCCCATTGCATCGGAGTTCGCACGCCGTTGCGATCCCCCAGATTTACGTTGTCACCCATGCCGATTTCATCGCCATAATAAGTAATGGGAGTGCCGGGTAGCGACATCAACATTCCGTTCATGAGCTCGATGCGCCGCCGGTCGTTGTCGAGCAGGGGCGCGAGGCGCCGGCGAATCCCCAGATTCAACCGCATGCTCCGGTCGCGGGCATATTCGTCATACATGTAGTCCCGTTCCATGTCCGTGACCATCTCGAGCGTCAGCTCGTCATGATTGCGCAGGAACAGGCACCACTGGCAAATCTCCGGAATCTCCGGGGTGCGCTGCAGGATCTCGCTGATGGGCTTGCGGTCTTCGAGCTTCAATCCCATGAACATCCGGGGCATGAGAGGAAAGTGGAAGGCCATGTGGAATTCGTCGCCCGCACTGAAATACGGACCCAGGTCCTCGGGCCACTGGTTGGCTTCAGCGAGAAACATCTTTCCCGGAAACTCCCGGTCCAGTCGCGTTCGGTAGTCCTTGATCACGGCGTGCGTCTCCGGCAGGTTCTCGCAATTCGTGCCCTCTCGCTCAATCAAATAGGGGACGGCATCGAGCCGGAATCCATCCACTCCCATGCGTAGCCAAAAGCGCATGATCTCCCACATCTCTTCCCGAACGGCCGGATTGTCGTAATTTAGGTCGGGCTGATGGCTGAAAAAACGATGCCAGTAATACTGCTTCGAAACCGGGTCCCAGGCCCAATTGGAAAGCTCCGTATCGAGAAAGACAATGCGCGTCCCCTGATATTTCGTGTCCTTGTCGCTCCACACATACCAGTCTCTGCGCGGGTTCTCGCGGGAGCTGCGGGATTGTTGAAACCAGGCATGCTGATCGGAGGTATGATTCAGCACCATTTCGATGATGACGCGGATGCCGCGAGCATGGGCCGCTTCGAGAAACCCTTTGAAGTCGTCGAGGGTGCCGTAATTGGGATGGACCGAACGGTAGTCCGAGATATCGTACCCGTCATCCCGCAAGGGCGAGGGAAAGAACGGCATCAGCCATATAGTGTCGACACCCAAGTCCTGGACGTAGTCGAGCTTCTGCGCCAGCCCGCGAAAATCCCCGATGCCATCTCCAGAACTGTCCTGAAAGGACCGCACGTGGACCTGATAGATGAGTGCGTCCTTGTACCACTGTGGGTCTTGCGAAAGCGACACGAATACCCCGAAGCGAAGAACCGCAAGAAATTTACGATGTTTTACCTTAGCATACCTTGCCGGCGGGTCTCACCCCCCAAAGGGGCTTCGCCTAGCGGTATTCAGCGAGTTCGGTGCGTAACTTGTGGGTAGCGCGGAACAGGGTATTCTTAATGGTTCCCTCGCTGGTATGCAGAATGCCAGCCACGGTTCTGAGGCGCAGTCCATGGTAATGCTTTAATTCAAAAACCATGCGCTCGCGCGGCGAGAGCCGTGCCATGGCCCGCACAATCGAACCTCGCAGTTCGCGGCTCATCAGGTTGCGCTCCGGGCTCATGCCGGCGCGTTGATCGGCAATGCGGTCGAGTATCGGCTCTTCCTCGCCGTCGGAGGATACGGTAGCCGTCAGATCGCGCACCCGCGAAGAGCGCTTGCGCAAATGGTCGAGGCAAAGATTGGTAACAATGCGGTAGATCCAGGTGTAAAACGAGCATTCGAAGCGAAAACTGGCGAGATTGACATAGGCGCGCAGAAAGGCTTCCTGAAAAACATCCTGTCCGTCCTCTTTGGAGCCGGTGAGGTGGACGGCAAGGCGCAAGACGGCCCGGTCGTATTGGCGCACCAGCTCTTCAAAGGCACTGGCACTCCCCATTTGGGCCTGGCGGATTAACCCCGCGTTGTCCACCCGACCCGAAGGCGTCCAGCCGCGCTCGCTCTCTCGCAGCGGTAGTGCGTTTTCCACTCCGTCCTCCTGCGTTTCAGCCAACAAACTTATATCCCGTTCCGTGCACGGTTAGGATGAACCGAGGTTCATCGGGCTTGGGCTCAACTTTCTGCCGCAGCCGCACAATATGGGCGTCCACCGTGCGCGTGGTGGGAAAATGTGCATAGCCCCAAACTTCCTCGAGCAACCGATCCCGGCTTAAGGTTTCGCCCGGATGGTGAAGAAAGAACTTCAACAGCTCGAATTCCTTCGAGGAGAAATCCATTTCTTTGCCTCGCTTCGAAACCCGGCAGCTGCGCAGGTTCACTTCCACATCGCCGAACGAGTACTTCTCCGTTGCTCTCGGAGTGATTCCGGCGCGCCGCAGCACGGCTTTCACCCGAGCCAACAATTCCCGAATGGAAAAAGGCTTGGTGATGTAATCATCCGCACCCAATTCCAATCCCACAACTTTGTCCACTTCCTGCCCACGCGCGGTGAGCATGATGATCGGGATGGCGGGTTTTTTGGTTTTGAGCTGCTTGCAGACATCGAGCCCGCTCATCCGCGGCATCATGACGTCCAAAATCACCAGATCCGGCGCCTCACTGAGCGCCCGCTCTAGCCCGGCAACCCCATCCGGCGCGCTGATGACCTGGTACCCTTCGAATTCGAAGTTGTCACGCAGCCCAGCCACCATGTTGGGCTCATCCTCGACAATCAGGATTTTTGCCATGACTTCATTTCTCCACCGCAACCGGAACATCTTTGCTGGCAGCCACCGCTTGGTT
>DATJVZ010000332.1:0-6236 GCA_035501575.1 Terriglobales bacterium
TGGCGCAGGCGGGCGGCGACCAGGCCAGCGAATATCGCGTCAACCTTATTAAATCGCGCCTGTCACTCAAGGAGATCTTAGCCATCACCCAACAGGCCAATAATTGGTTGAAACTGCATCACCAGATCACGCCAAAAGGGCTGAACGCTCAGCCTTGAGATTATGCTGCAATCGCTCATGGCTTCCCCACCCGGACCAAGTACTCCCGTACAAAAATAGACTCTTCTATCCTTTTGGGCCTCAGAGCGACCCTTTAGGTCTCTCCCGGGTTCAAGGATGGTAATGTGTGACCCTTGTTCTTCCTTTCAGGCAGCCCCAACTCTTGCAAAGGTTTATCTCGAGCATCCGACGACTCAAAGCAAACCTCCGATTCCCCTGAAGCAAGCTTTCATGGCGGAGAACACGCCAACCTGGGTTCAAGCTCACTTGTGGCACATCTCCCTTAAGCCGTTTGGCGGAAAACCTCGGCCCCCAAGAGGTCCAACAGCTCGCTGGCTTTGTTTTCTCGTAATCCAAGGCGGAAGCAGGGAGTTTCACGCACATTACTGAGGTACATGGCCGCGGAATTACTGAGGTACACACGCCGAGGATATGTTTACCGTGCCCATTTTATTGCGTAAATTTACCCCAGCCCATTCTCCCCAAATTGCTGATTCCTCGTCCATTTGGAGTGACCAGTGGTCACGTCTGAGAGTCTCGAGTTCGCGCTCTTGCCGGAGGGCAAGGTCGATCGCCGCGCTCTGGCCGTGAGCTATGGATCGGTGCTTCTTCTGCTGTTTTCTCTCGCGATTGTTCAAATGATCTGGCCTGAGCACCTGTTTTTACATGCGCAGTACCAAGTAACGGAACTCATACCCAGGCCGGACTTAGAGCCCGAACCAGTCAAAATCAAACCGCGACCTCGGGCACGCGTCGAGCCTGCGCCTTTGAAGGTGTCGGAGACTCCCAAGTTGATCGTTCCCCGTGAGATCCGCCGATCTCATCCCGAACAGCCAGAGATCGCTCCGCCAAAGGTAACTCTCAACACGTTCAACTCTCCGGTGCTACCCCCGAGTTCGAGCAGCGTAAGAATGGCGAGGATCATTCATACCGGTGAATTTGGCGGCACCGAGACTCCCACGCTTAAGGCCGAGGCACCGAAAGTCGAGACCGGTGGATTTGGCGATCCTAACGGAATACCCGGGCAAGGCAAACCGGGTGCTCATTTGACTGCGTCGAGTACAGGCGCATTCGATCTTCCGCAAGGTTCAGGCACGGGAAACGGGACTGGCGGCGCGCACGGACTGAAAGGCACGATTGCCAGTACAGCGTTCGGAAGCGGTATCGCGCAACCAAGTCAAGGCTCTGGCCAAGGTCGTCCCAGTGTTCAAAACGGTGGTTTTGCCACCCAACAAGTAGCCCAATCGGGAACTAAACTCCCACAACTGGACAACGGACCGGCAACTACCCCGGTAGAAATAACCTACAAGCCTAACCCGATGTATACCGAAGAAGCACGCCAGCTCAAGCTCGAAGGTGAAGTGCTTCTGGAAGTTATGTTCGGCGCCAATGGCCAGCTGCGGGTCAACCGGGTGGTTCGCGCCCTTGGGCATGGGCTGGATGAAGCTGCGATTGCAGCCGCGAACCGAATGCGTTTTAAGCCTGCGCTGCGGGCCGGCCAGCCGGTAGATTCTACGGCGGTCGTGCACGTCTTATTCCAACTGGCCTCTTAATGAAGATACGGTGCAAATTATGACTAAATTTAAATTCATGATTGCCGCTCTGGTGCTGATCGGGCTCAGTGCGGCTGGACAGGAGGCGACGCAGCAAGCTGTACCGGCGTCGCAGACGACGAATGTTGCAAACGGGGTTTCCGTCGTCGCCACGGGAACACCAACCACCATGGATGCCCTCATTGATCGCATCATTCAGCGCGAACATGCGTTGATGGCGATGCTGAACGGTCATACCCCGCTGGTCGAAACCTATTTGCAGGATGTAAAGATGGACCCGGTTATGGGGATTTCCCCGAGAGCGGACCATTACTTTCTGGGCAAGATGGACTTGGGAGCCACGGTTGAGCGTCGCGACTTTCTTTCCAAAGATTCCAGCATGGAAAGCTCGATGCTCGGCGGAATAACCAGGCTATTCAAGTTCGAATATCACCCCATGGGCTTTTCCTGGATGATTTTTGCCGACCGAGAGAATTTCGACAAGGAGCACTACGACTTCCAATATGTTCGACGGGAGTTCCTGGGAAATGTTCGCTGTCTGCTATTTGAAGTCAAGCCCAAACCCAAATCCGGCAATGGTCGGTTTGAAGGCCGAATCTGGGTAGAAGACCAGGATTTCAACATTGTGCGTTTGAACGGAACCTTTGTGCCGCGTCCGCGCAATGCCTACTTCTTTCACATGGACAGCTGGCGTCTTAACGTAGTTCCGGGATTTTGGGTACCGGCTTACGTATACAGTGAGGAAGGCGACTTTAGTTACGGAGCGAAAGAGAACAAGGTTGCCTTCAAAGCCCAAACCCGGCTGTGGAGCTACCAACTGGGCAAGGACGATCGCAATAGCGAGCTTACAGAGATGTTGGTCGATTCAAGCGTAAAGGATGACAGTCCGGCCACGCAGGACTATTCACCCCTGCAGGCACAACGTCAATGGCAACAGCAAGCGGAAGACAACGTATTGGAGCGTTTACAGAAGGCGGGGTTGCTTGCCCCGGCAGGTGACATCGATAAGGTGCTCGAGACCGTCGCCAACAATCTTTTGATTACGAACAATGTTGAGCTGCCGCGTCCGGTACGGGCGCGGGTGATGTTGACTTCGCCGCTAGAGACCTTCAGCGTAGGCAACACGATTGTGGTCAGCCGCGGGCTGCTCGATGTGCTTCCCGATGAGGCGTGCCTGGCGATGGTGATCTCGCATGAACTGGGACATATCGTTCTTGGACACAATACGGGCAGCAAGTACGGGTTCAGTGATCGGATGGTGTTCTCCGACCAAGCCACGTACAGGAACATGGGCTTCAGTCACTCACCACAAGAGGAAGATCAGGCCGATCAGAAGGCGCTCGACTTGCTGAAGAACTCACCCTACAGCGCGAAGCTCGACTCCGCAGGGCTATTTTTGAAGCAACTGGTGGACCGCTCACAAGGTCTTACCGCTTTGCTTACACCGCATCTTGGTAATAGCTTTACCGACGACAAAGGCGTGGTTCGCCGCATGGCAGCACTGATGAATTCCTCTCCCGCGCTCGAACCGAACAAGCTCAGCCAGGTCGCGGCGCTTCCCTTAGGCGGACGGGTTAGGCTGAACCCCTGGGACAATCATGTGGAACTCATCAAGGCGGCGCCGGTAGCGATCATCACCGCGCGAGACAAAATGCCATTCGAAGTGACTCCGTTCTTTCCGCGGCTCACTCGCTACGGGATGGCGGAGGATCAAAGCGCGTCTGCCACCTCTCCGGACGCAACTCCAACCAAGGATCAAGGAGGTCCAAACTAAGTTGAATGAGGCTTTCCTCGGAGCTTGAAAGGCAGTTCCGAGCTGCGAGGCCGGCCCCCTTTTGGCCTAGCTTGGCGATTCGTATGGGCTGCTGCTGTATCGAATTAAAGCCTGAGTTGGGGTGTGCGACCGCCTGCTGCTTCAACTGGTGCAGTTCAGAAAATCAGAGCCTGCCATTGCCGTCAGGATGGCAAAACGTCAGTGGTCGAGATTGCCCGATGAGATCCCATAATGTTATCCAGGTAGTGGTTGGCCGTGAGGAACCTGCGCTGACCTTATTGGACCAGTACTGAGCCTTGGTAGGTCATCACTCGGACGCCGTCGGTCTGATCGAACACTTCAAATCTCGCGCTAGGGTTGGTCCGAGGCGTAATACTCACACTACTGGTCTTGACCGGGATACCACTCGTAGTGGTGACTAGAACATCTCCCCGCGACAGTAATACACCATTTTGGTCGACGCTAAGCCGAGAGCCAGCTCTAAGGACCAATTCGAAATTGTCGCCAACAAGGGTCGCTTCCGAACCATCGGGTGTGTCAACCCAATCACCCGCCAGGATGTACGATGCAGTTGATGCCTGCCCGTTTACCAGTACTTTCCCATTGACGTACAGCTTGGCGAAAGGTAGCGCTACCGGTGGTGGGGCAATCTCGGCCTGCACCGGAGGCGTGGGAGGCTGCAGGGCAGCAGTCGTTGCAGATTGAGTCGCAGAATCTGAGACTCCCGTTGGACGAGTGGATGTCTGTCGAACCGCGCTCGAACGTCTCCGTCTGGGCGCAGCGGTGACCGGTATACCGCCCTCCGCGGGTTCGGGATTGCCAAGGGTAGTCGCAGGCTGTTCTGCAGGCTGTTCCGCGACTGGAGCTGATGGCTGGCCGCTTTCCGCTGTGGGAGGCTGCTGCTCAGCGGCACTCGCGTCTTGATCCCGAGTCGCAACTGCCGCATGATCCCGATTTCCGACGGCTGTGAAATGGATGTAGGCAGCGAATAAGAGACTAGCTGCGAGAATGCCCACGGTGGCAATCCAAATTGTTCGCATTGTACGGTCAGTTTAACCGACGAGAAAGGACGTAGGTCGGTTATCTCTCAGCGCTACCGTTACTTGTGAGATTCATACCGACCAAAGAAGGGCGGCCGCGCCTGTCAGGACCTAATCTTCCGACCAAGCGAGAACGGCCGTCATGAACACGTCAGTGCACGATTCGCGCTGCGCGCGATATTAGATCGGGTATTACAAGTGATGAGGAGGTTACTTTCTTCTCGGTCTGGAACGATCGATTCAGGACAGCTGCAGGACGGAGAAGCCAACCGTGGTAGCGGCCTTCGAGAGCTTTTCATCGCTGCATACAAAGTCCCTCTTTGTGGGACGTTGTTGACACCACGTTAGAGCTGCCGCAAGTTGCAGACTATCGGCCGCGCGCAATTCATGAGCGTCCAGGAGACGTATCGCTAAATCGCGCACGTGATCGCCCGGCAGGATCTCCCTCCAGCCGCGGTTTAATAGATCGAGATGCAAAAGAGCTTTTTGCTTCTCTCCATCGTTCAATTTACCAAGGCGATGGAGTCTAGCGATTGCGCTGTGAACCTCGACCAGACTCCCCCACCACACCACCGGCAGGAACTTTCGGAGCTGGGAATGCGCCCGACGACTCGCTGACTCATGCACGCACAGCGGAACCAGTGCGCTTGAATCCCAAAAAGCTGGCTGTTTGCTCATAGAGATTGTTCTCGGTCTTCCAGTAGAGCCCGCGTGCCTTCTCGTCCAACGATTCTCCCGGCGGGAATTTTGAGCGCCTTCTCAAGGTCTAGGGGATCTTCGGGCAATCGCATCTTGCCAGCCGCAACCAGCAGAAGCTCTTCTTCGGTACCCTCGTCGGCAGAAAACGGAACGAGCTTGGCCACAGGTAGATTTCGGTCCCGTATAACGATTTCCTCCCCGCCCTTGGCAAACGTGAGGTATTTGCTCAGCTGATTTTTTAGTTCCGCAACGTTGACGCTTTTCATACACCCTCCCGCTCATGGCTATTATAGCCATGAAACGCTCGATCCGAAAGACCAGAAATGAGCTGGTTTTCTCGATTTGCCATTACGCCATTCAGCGTAACGCTAAAATAATGGGGGTCGAGAGGGAACTAACCGGTCGGGAAACAGAACCATGGGAGATTATGTGCTTCAAATTCTACAAAAGCCAAGTACCGGTCATCGAGCAGGCGATTGAGACCGCTGCCTTGATGCTCGGCAGCGACAAATCCCGCGGCTACTGTCTCGAGATGATCTGTGCGGAGTTCCTGGCGGGCGCGAACTTGGACGACGGAAATCCAACTGTCCTCTTACAATCGATCGCCAGATTTTTCGAGTTGCTGCCCGGCGAGCAGCGGCAGGCGTTTGTCGCGCAGATTGAGCAAAGTAGTGAAAACGATTCCCACAAAGTGCCATCGTCTCGTGGTTAGTCCGGAATTGTACGCAGACCTCCGCCAACAAGTGCTACGCCGAGACGGCTGGAGGTGTCAAAATTGCGGTGTTATGTCGAATTTAGAAGTTCACCATAAGCAAAAACGGAGTCAGTTGGGGGATGATTCAGACGAGAACCTGATTACACTTTGCGCTCCATGCCACAGGAGTGTTCACCGATTTTGTTAACACACTCAAATCTTACGTCAAGAAGATGTGGAGGACTCAGACTGAAGTCGTAGTGCACCGACTACCGAACAGACGTTTTGGTACGTGGTCCGGGTTGGCCAGGAATCGG
>DATJVZ010000333.1:0-10086 GCA_035501575.1 Terriglobales bacterium
CGATTGGGATAGAGCCGATACTTAAACGTTCTTCTGCTTTTCAACATATTGTTTGATGACCGCCAAGGGCGCGCCACCAACTGTGGATACGAAAGAACGGTTCGTCCACAGTGTGGGCAGGCGCGATCTCAGGGTGCCAAACTCTTGCCGCAAGGTGTGCGAAGAAACCCCCTTGAGATGCTTAACCAGCCAGGGGATGCCAAACTGTGGGTTCACTTCTACGAGGCAATGAACGTGGTCGGGCATGATTTCCAAAGCCAGGATCTCCGCCCGAAATTGTGCTGCCACTTTTCGAAGCACCGGTTCGCAGCGTTTTGCCATCGGACCCACCAACACGGCGCGCCTGTAGTTGGGCGTCCAGACGCAATGGTACTTGTTGGAATACACAACGTTGTGGTTCGATTTGTATCCTTCTAGTGCCATGTACTGGTGATACTGCAAGCATTAATCGAATGCGTGCGGAACTCCGTTTTGCTTCGCAAATACGCCTTATATCCCCAGCCCTGAAGGGCGGGGCTTTACGGCGTTTTTCGGGTAATAATAACCTTCAGGTCCCCGGGATATGAATTTGCTCGACCGACTCCACGAAGGCTACGTTCATGGCCGGCGCAATCGACGTCTTTCCGAGCATCTATCCGAATTGATCCCGCCTGGTTGCAATCTTCTCGATGTTGGCTGTGGTGACGGACAACTGGCCCGATCGCTCCAACAAAAGCGCCCCGACCTTCGAATTGAAGGAGTCGAAATTCAGCTTCGCAAACAAACTTGGATCCCGGTAACGCAGTTCGATGGCAAGTGTCTGCCTTACGGCGAATCACGTTTTGATGGAGTTATGTTAATTGATGTTCTTCACCACACCCCTGACCCTCGACGGCTTTTGCGGGAAGCTCTGCGAGTGTCTCGCCGCTGGCTTATTCTGAAGGACCACATACTGCGAGGACCCTGGGCAGGCATGCGGCTACGCTTCATGGACTATGTGGGGAACGCCCGTCACGCAGTAGCCCTCCCATACAATTATCTGTCAGCCGAGGAATGGAACGAACTGCGGCGTGCGCTCGATTTGCAAATTGCCGTAGAGGTAAAGCAGCTCGGCTTGTATCCCTGGCCATTCGATTTTATCTTTGGAGCAAAGCTGCAGTTCCTTGCGCTGCTCGAACGTGCGGTTCCTCCTCAGCCAACACGAGCATGACTGCACTCTCCCAGCCGTCAAGTAAGCATCCATTGAGCAGTTTGCTCTTGTGGATTGGTACTGCGGTTATTGTGAACGGCTGTTCGGCACACCGTCCGCCCAATCCAACTACACCCTTGGTTGCTCGAGGATACGTGGATCTCAAGGCGGGTTGGCGGATTCGGGTCGTCACTCCAATTACCCGGTCTGGAACCGTCCAAGTGCAAACCGCCCCTACGGAAGACAGCGCGCATTCCGTCACGCTTAACAGCGGGGATGACTTTCTGGGCTACGAGCTTGCCTACTATGCCGTCCCCGCTCTCCCGAGTGACGGAGTAGCGGTTTCGTTTGTTCGGGCTGAGAGGAATGTCAGCGGCGCCACCAGAAAGGAAGCACATCCGCAGGTCCGTCTCTTCGATCTACCTGAGAGCTATCGATATATAAGGCTGGTTTTTCTGACAAAACTGAGCCAAGCCGACCACAACGAAGCCATCATCGCCGCCTTGAACGTAGCCGACCTCGAGGATCTGACAGAACAGCTGCAAGCCAGCCCCGAAACGAACTGCAAACGCGAATCCCGGGGTATTTGTTCGTGGGTGCCTATTGGTATTTCGGTCCAGGCCGAGCGTCGGGAAACCCAAGGTAGTCACCAGTGGGTTCCTGCAACCTGGAAAAAATGGAATAGCTAATCGGGTAACGATTATGCGCCGCCCTGGGCGTGACTGTGCTCCGAATACTGCTCGCGCAGGACTCGCAGAAAGCAGGTCGGCTGAGGATGATTCGCATCCCTCAGTGCCAGCGAGGAATAAGTTCCAACCGCAGCGGCGACTCATCCGGGTATACGGCCCAGACCTCTCGACCCTTGAAGTACTCAAGCAGTTCTTCATTGTCGTACTCGCCCATATCGCGTGCCCACACGACCTTAGCGTGTTCAATGTCCGCATCGTTATACACCCATTCGTTTTCGGGATTGTGGCTCGCGCCATAACGCACAATTACCAACTGTTGCCCGGGAAGGCTCTTCAATCTGTTCAACACCCTCGCACGGTCGAGGTTTCCACGAGGCCATGTCATGATGTCTGCATGGGCCGAGATCGCCACCAGCCGCAAAAGTACCAGGGCCAAGCAACTCCATGGAATAGCCTGGGCGAATGAGAAGCCGATCGCCCGATCGCCACACCGCCACTGACGGAGGTGCCGCAGCGATTGCATGAGTACCAGATAAAAGAGCGCGGTGGCGGGTGCGAAATAATGGGGATGTATCCAGGTTTCAACCAAGAGTGCCAGCAGGAAGAGCGACCCTATCAATAGCGGTCCACGCATTCGACGATCGCGCGTTACGGCCGGAAGGCCAAGCAGCGCAAGAGTAAACACTGGCCCCACAAAAAATAACCACGCAATCTGGATGAATCTGAGCAAGTGCTGGTAGAAGCCATTCAGCGTACGGCTGTTCTCGTAGTCATGAAAGAGTGACAAATAATACTCGCGCATGACCGGGTGTTGGTATTGAGGTGGCGGCCAGGGACGCTGCCAGAGAAAGGCTGGAACGCCTGTGTAGGTCTTGGTGCTTAGCTGGTAAGGCGTGAGAAACGCATTGCCGGTCACCCGGAAGTTATAGTAGCCCATTGCCACCACAATCGCGCACAGAACGGCGGCGATAGGAATCACAACCTGGCGCAACAATATCTCCGTGGGGGGACGTTTCTTTCCCAGGATCCAAGTGCTGAGGATCAACGCAACCGGTAAAAATAGCGCCAATCCTTCGTAAGGACGAGTGTTGGAGAGAATGGCCAAGCCCAAGGCCATCCACAGTGCATCCCGCCGTTTCGCACTCCGCATCAAGCGAGGAAGGGAACCAAGCACGAGTGCACCTCCTATGGCCGGCAGCGA
Source organism: Terriglobales bacterium (assembly GCA_035501575.1). GTDB lineage: Bacteria > Acidobacteriota > Terriglobia > Terriglobales > Acidobacteriaceae > JAFAGX01. The sequence continues at coordinate 3,059 of DATJVZ010000333.1, forward strand.
GCCCCCCCAATAGCTATTCATCCAGTAGGTGAGCAGTCCCAATTGCAGCACCGCCAGCACTCCGCCCAGGAGCGCCCACACCGGAGGAAGCCAGCCCTGCAGCATCCAGCAGATCGCCGCACACATCAATGCCGCCGACAGCAGAACCCCAATCCAAGGGTGTCCTAAGCGCATTCCTAGCGCTAACAGCATCCCTTGACCGGGGGGATACATTGACATATACGTCGGATGTTCGATGATGAAAAAGCTCTCGAAGTGGATCCACATCGGATGTGTGGGGTTGGTGATTCGCCCCTGGGCAAAGGTGTCTCCGGCCAAGAGATAGCTGAATTCGTCCTGTATCTTGGGCTGGGGGAGGCCAAGCAGCGGGTGCAAAGCCAGTCGCAGGAGAAGAGCAAGCAGGCCAACAGCCGCTACCGACAGCCTTTTATTGCGCGCTAGGGAACTGCAAATCGATAGAGGGCCTACTTTGCGAAGAAGGGAAGCGAAGTGCGCGGGCGAAACCGTGGCTAGGGCGTCCTGAGGATCACGTACCATCTGTGAAGCAAGTTAAACCCAGCGGTCGTAACTGTCGAATTACTTCCGCGGTGCCCGAATGCTCCACAAATATATCCTGCTCTTGTATAGCCGGGAGAGCCCGATGTATTGGTAGCCATGCCGGGCGGGAGGCAGGATCCGCTCTTCGGCTTACGGTGTCCTGAATCGGAGGTTATGCTTAAATACCCCTTACCGGGTGGTTAACGCACAGATCGCGATCCATGAAGACTGCTCTTCGCGTCGTAGCCGGAACAAGCGTTGCCATCGTCGCCGCCCTGGCCCTGGCCAAGATCGCCCTCGATCGAGGTGAGCAGATCAGTGCCATGTGGCTGCTGTTGGCTGCGTTTTGCGTCTATTTTCTGGGCTACCGGTTCTACAGCAAATTCGTGGCCGCCAAGCTCCTGGTGCTCGATGCCCAGCGCGCCACTCCCGCTGAACGACTGGACAACGGTCGCGACTTCGTCCCCACAGAGAAGTGGGTGGTGTTTGGGCATCATTTCGCAGCCATCGCCGGACCCGGGCCATTGGTCGGCCCCGTGCTGGCTGCGCAATTCGGCTACCTGCCCGGGACGATTTGGATTCTTCTGGGAGCTGTCTTCGGAGGCTGTGTTCAGGATTTTCTGATTCTGCTGTTTTCGGTCCGTCGCGATGGGAAATCCCTGACCGAAATGGCGCGGGAAGAAGTTGGGCGGTTAGGCGGGTTTGTCGCCTATCTGGCGATTATCAGCATCATCGTCATTCTTTTGGCGGTGTGCGCGCTGATCGTGGTGAATGCCTTGAAAGCAAGTCCCTGGGGTGTTTTCACCATCGCCATGACCGTACCCATAGCCCTTTTTATGGGTTTCTATCTGCGGCGTTTGCGCCCAGGGAAAGTGCTCGAAAGCTCGGCGCTCGGTTTTGTCCTGGTTCTGCTGGCGATCTGGGTGGGGCAGTGGGTCTCGCGCTCCGCGGTGTTTTCATCCTGGTTCAGCTGGAGCGGACCTGTTCTTGCCACGGTCATCATCGTCTACGGCTTCGCCGCTTCCGCACTTCCGGTTTGGCTCTTGCTCGCTCCCCGCGACTATCTGAGTACGTTCGTCAAGCTGGGTACGATCGCGATGTTGGCGCTTGGGATCATCGCGCTTCGCCCCACACTACACATGCCGGCGCTTACCCGGTTTGTGGATGGGACGGGGCCGATCTTTGCAGGAAAGATCTTTCCTTTCGCGTTCATCACAATTGCCTGCGGTGCCATTAGTGGTTTCCATTCGCTGATCTCGAGCGGCACAACGCCCAAGATGATTCGGCGGGAGCCGGAGACCCGCATGGTGGGTTATGGAGCGATGATCGCGGAATCCATGGTAGCGGTGATGGCCATGATCGCCGCCTGCGTGCTGCAGCCGGGTATCTATTTTGCGATCAACAGCCCCGCGGGAATCGTTGGCAAGGCTCCAGAGGCTGCGGCTGCGACTATCAGCAACTGGGGCTTTCCTGTGACCGCCGAGGGCATGCACGCCTTGGCCCAGTCCGTGGGTGAGGAGACACTGTATAACCGAACCGGCGGTGCCCCAGCGTTCGCCGTAGGGATGGCCCATATTTTTTCGAGCAGCCTTGGCGGTCAGACGCTGATGGCAATCTGGTATCACTTCGCCATCATGTTCGAAGCGCTATTCATTCTCACCGTGCTTGATGCCGGAACCAGGGTGGGCCGGTTCATGATTCAGGATGGCCTAGGTCACCTCTGGAAACCGCTTGGGCGTACCAGTTGGTATCCTTCGATTCTGTCGACAAGCGGCTTAATCGTGGCAGCTTGGGGGTATTTTCTTTGGCAAGGTGTCAAAGATCCTTTGGGTGGGATTAATTCACTGTGGCCGCTGTTCGGCATTGCCAATCAACTCTTGGCGACGGTCGCCCTGTGCGTTGCGACGACGATCGTTATCAAGATGGGGAAGCAGAGATTGGCGGCGGTGACACTTGTACCCCTGCTTTGGCTGGTGAGTGTTACCTTCACGGCTTCCTGGCACAAAATATTCGATCCCAATCCGCGAGTTGGATTCCTGGCCCACGCCCGTCAGCTTGGGTCTTCCGCCATCCCAAGTCTTGACGCTTCTCGCCTGATACTCAACGACCGTTTGGACGCAGTCGTGACAGGACTGCTCATATTCCTAGTCGCGCTGATTTTGGTGGAATCGTTCTTATTGTGGGGCCGAGTGCTGTCGGGTCGCCAACCAGCCGCGGTCAAAGAGTCGCCCTTCGTGATGACTCGTTTTGCCGCCGAGGAGCAGGGATGAGGAACAAGAAGAGAGCCAGTTCTATGCAAGATCAACCGCGGGTATGGCTTCCCGACGCGGCGGGGAAAACGCACCCCAGCATGTTGGCCTGGCTGCCTGAGTTTGCCGCCATCCTAGCGTCCCTGTTGCAGGAGATCTTTGACGAGTCGGCCTATCATCGCTTCCTCGAGCGTAACCAGATTTCTTCCTCAACGACGGCCTATGCCGCATTTCGAGAGGAAAACGACCGGTTGAAGGCGCAGCGGCCCAAGTGCTGCTGAGAGGGAGCGAACCTCAGCTTGGGGGCCGTAGCAAACGGGCTTCACCCAGCCGATGCGAAGTACCATCTCCCCAAGGTAGAGTGCTGTACACTTTCTGCATGCGAGTGCTCGGTATCGACTGCGGGACCGAATGTACCGGGTATGGTGTAGTCGAACTCCGTCCCCACGGAGGTCTGGTGTGCCTGGCTGGCGGCGCCATCCAACTCTCGGCGCGGGAGCCGCTGCCCATACGCCTGGCAAGGATCTTTGATCGGATGGCAGCCATCATCGAGGAGCATCGTCCGGACAATGTGGCCCTCGAGGATGTGTTTTATTCCCTGAATGTCAAATCGGCCCTCAAGCTGGGACAGGTGCGCGGGGTTGCCATGGTCGTAGCCTCGCGAGCGGGGTTGGAAGTCGCTGAGTACTCGCCGCTCACGATCAAATCTGCCGTGGTGGGATACGGTAGAGCTGAAAAGCAGCAGGTGCAGCACATGGTCACCCGCCTGCTGGATCTGGCCGCTATCCCGGAACCGCCTGATGTAGCCGACGCTCTGGCCATCGCCATTTGCCATTTGCACACTGCCGCCACCCTCGAGCGGCAACAGTCGGCCGTTCGCTAGCTAACCACGCGAAACCCCCAATGCCGCGCACACTAGAAGAATCTTAATAACGGTGAAGAACCTGATCGATACCGGACTTTTTTTGGCATAATTGCTCTCTGCATGGGTGAGAAGCCAATCCGGGAGTCCACTACGCTTCGTTTTGGTCCGGTCGCGCTTCTTCTTCCCTTAGTGAGCCTGATGCTCGTGGCGCAGGCGCCACCTCCTACTCTCCCTGCTGTGGGCTTCAGTTGCGATTTTCCCGGCTCCGATCCTGCGCATTACGTGATTTCGGTTTCCTCCGACGGGCACGGAAACTATTCCTCGAACGGGAAGCTCAACCCGGATTCTGAATCGGACCAGTCTTTTACCCTCGAATTCACGGCCCCCCAGCCCACGGTGACACGCATCTTCGATTTAGCGCAAAAAGCCCATTATTTTGAGGGCAACATTGACGCTAAGCGGAAGAATATCGCCTCGACCGGCGAAAAGACTCTGACCTACGTTGACGGCAAGAAAAGCACATCCGCCAGCTACAACTATTCCACCGTCCCGGCGGTTCAGGAACTCACAACTGTATTCCAGAATTTGTCGTCGATGCTCGAATTTGGCCGGCGGCTCAAGTACGATCTGCGCTATCAGAAACTCGCGATTGATGAAGAGCTACAGCGCATGCAAGAGGCCCTGACCGCACCGAGCGATGCTGCTCTGGTCGCACCCATCCTCGAGAAGATTGTGAATGATTCCTCAGTGCTGAACGGAGCGCGGGCCCGGGCGCAACGCTTGCTCATGGGTGCGGGATTGAGCAAGTGAGAATAGCGGTCAGAGCTTCAAAAGCTTGAGTTTCTGTATCATACGACCAGCGCGGAAGGGGCTGCCGGGCGCCCTTCGCCGGCGTCGAATTATTGTCAGCCAAACCGACGGGAACCGTGTTCTAATGGTGGAATAAAGCACTGCACGGCTTCCCTCCCGGGGGGGTATCCCATGTTCTGCTCTCGCTGCTCTCGTCAGCTCCTTTTCGTAGCCATCGTGGTCGGCTTGTTGCCCGCTATTCCGTGCCTGGCTGACTCCCAGGCGCGCATCGTTCGCCTGAGCGATGTCCAGGGTGATGTTCGAATCGATCGCAACACTGGTCAAGGATTTGAAAGGGCATTTCTAAATCTTCCCATCACCCAAGGAGCAAAGATTCGTACTGGGGAAAACGGAATGGCCGAATTGGAATTCGAGGACGGAAGCTCGCTGCGCTTAACCCCGCACACGGCGATTGCCGTAACCGAGCTTTCGCTCCGCGACTCCGGCGGGAAGCTCTCCGGGGTTCATCTCGAGCAAGGGATGGCTTACATCAACTTTTTCGGTGGCGCGGATGACGAGTTCGATGTAGCGTTTGCACGGGAAACGCTGGCTTTGAAGCACGCCACCCACGTGCGCATCGCACTGGGGGATGCCGACGCGGTTGTCGCCGTTTTCAAAGGCGAAGCCGATGTAGTAACTCCAACGGGCCCGGTTGAAGTCGCAAAGGGTCATTCGGCGAGTTTCAATTTGAGCGACGATAAACACCGCTTAGTCAACGATGTCGATGCCGATCCCTATGACTCCTGGGATAAGCAGCAGAGCCAATATCAGCAGCAATACAGCGCCAAATCCTACTCGAATTACTCTCCTTATGCATACGGCACGAGCGATCTCAACTACTATGGCAACTTCTTTAGCGTGCCTGGCTACGGCACGCTGTGGCAGCCCTATTTTGCAGGGGCCGGTTGGGATCCGTGGATGAACGGTGCTTGGGCCTTTTCCCCTGGGATGGGCTACGGTTGGGTTTCTGGCTATCCGTGGGGCTGGACTCCCTATCATTACGGCACATGGAATTACCTACCCCTTTATGGATGGGTCTGGCAACCGGGGGGTGCGTGGATGGGGTCGAACGCCTCTCCCACTTTCCTGAATCCGCCGACAGGTTTTGTGGCCCCGCGCGCTCCAACCATCCCGGGAGAAAGAGTTATTCTGGTCGATCGCGGCCCGCGACTCACCCAGAACGGGAGTAAGGTCGAAATTGTCGGCAAATCCGCCGGCCTGGGGATTCCTCGTGGAAGCGTTCGCGGTTTAAGCCAACTTTCCGAGCAGGTTGAACAAAGGGGATTCGCCACGACCAAGGTACATTCAAGCTCAGTGCCAAGTTCCGGCTGGTGGCACGGCGGCTCCGGTCCCCACCCGGCTGCAGGGGGATGGCAGGGAGCCTCCGGCTCCGGCTCTTCTTCTCACGCTAGTGTCGGACACGTTTCCGCGGGCGCACACCACTAAAGCCATCTGATATGGAGTGACCTGTCCCGTGCCTAAGGTTTTTTGCTCCCTATTTTCAGTCTTTCCCGCTTAGGCAGTAGAGGTTAAGAACGGGCCCGGAGCCTCTGGTTGCGAGGACAGAGCGAGTGGCCGATCGAGAAGCTTCTGCGACGGTTGATCACTCTGATATTTGCGGGTCGAAACCGCATAATCGTGATCCGTGGGGAGCTGCCTCGGACTAGCGGCGCGAGTCTGGCAAGAAGCCTGTCGCATAGATGGCTCGAGGATTCTCCTTTCCGTGTGCTCCTCGATGGCGACTCGCTCTGTCCTCCGCATCGCTGATTGTGGTATGGCTTTTTTCTCTTTTCCCAAAGGCGCGAGAGTCTGTCCTTATCGATTGCGTGCAACAACGATGAACCTTAAACCTGCGAAACCCAGCTCCTGGGCACTGGGAGCCTCTCTGGCAGAATTACTCCTGATCTGGGGTGGAACAGCTATAGCCCTTTCCTTGCCCGAGTACGATTGGGACTGGCTCGGAGAACCGATGATCCAAGTCTTCGGCTGGGGGTTCGTCTCTTCGATTGTTCTTGCGCTCGCCGCATCCCAGCGATGCTCGCTCTGGTTCTGACCGTGGTCAATCTTGGTGTCTGCAGCGTACCCATTGCGCATTAATGCCGCTCGTGTCCTCAGACTTCGGAAGAGGATTTTCTATGCCATTCCGGGCTAAAGTGGTGGTCTTTTCAAGCTGGCTTCCCCGCTTGGGATTTTTAGGCTGCCCACGGCATCGGGTGTCATGACACGCCTGGTGTGGAATACGGCGCGGCGGGCGCGCAGTAACCTGCCGCATCCCCAGCCGGAGATCGTCCTCCAGGCTCGCAATACGTGTTAGTCTTCGTATTTCGACATACACAGAGAGGTCACCGGCATGCGATCAAAAGTGGTGTGCTTCGTTTTGGTTTGCACATTCTGGCCGGCTACTTTTGCCCAAACCATTACCGCCCCATCAGGAAACAGCTCCGAACAGCCCCTCCCGGCACTCGACCATTTCGATGCCAGCAAGGTCGATTCGAGCGTCGATCCTTGTACGGACTTCTATCAGTACT
>DATJVZ010000334.1:0-24461 GCA_035501575.1 Terriglobales bacterium
TGGCATCCTGCTCCACATTAACAGGATGGTGTTTGAAGGTACGTCGGAGGATACGGGCGTCGTGCCCGCAATGCCGTGGAGTTGTTCGCTGACGCTCGCGCTCGCTGCGATCCCAGTTATTGTGCTCGGCCTTTACGTCCCAGGCCCCGTGTACACGCTCTTGAGCCGGGCGGCAACACTGATCGGGGGTTGATTTCGTGCTGAATGTGACCCAAATAGCGCCAGAAGCCGAACGCCGATGGCCAGGGCAGGTCCAGGCTTGGGTGGACCGCCGAAAACCCGTCTGCGAACTGCGTCCCGTTGTTTCCGGGATTCTTCCAGAAATCGCCAAGTGGCTTGCGGTCGATCTTCGCTACCGCTTCGCGGGTCTAATTGTGGAAGAGCATCAGACCGAATGGGAATTTCGTTGCTTGTTCTATGCGAGGAAGGAGCCGGGGTGGACCCACCTTTTGTTCCGGCAGCCGCTTGACGCGAGAACTATGCCCAGCATCAGCCTTCAGGTCCACGCCGCGGACTGGCACGAACGGGAGGCCGAAGACTTATTCGGCATCAACTTTGAAGGGCATCCAAGGCTCGGCGATTTTGTGCTCCACAATGACTTGTGGCAGGAAGCGGTGGCCCCGATGCGCCACGGTTTCGACGAAAGGTCGGCACTCGCCGCGAGGGCGCCCGATACCGAGTGGCGACCCCGACGCATTGTGCAGGATCCCGGCGCCTTCGTCATGCCCGTGGGTCCCATCTATTCTGGCGTAACCGAGTCCGTACATTTCCTGCTCGAAACCGTGGGTGAGGACGTGATTCGCGCCTTCCCGCGACTTTTCTACAAGTACCGCGGCATTGAAAAAACCGCCGAGGGAAAGAGCGTTGATCAATGCTTGCTGCTGGCCGAGCGTTTTGCAGCGACCACGGCCTTTTCCCATGCGCTGGCCTTCTGCCAAGCGGTGGAGGCCATTTGCCGGGTTAAGGTTCCGCCGCGTGCCCGAACTCTTCGCGTCTTATTCTCGGAACTCGAGAGATTTCGCCACCACGCCGGAGTGATTCAGGAGATCTGCGAGTCGACCGCATTGACAGTCGCGGCAAACCAAGCGGCGATCCTTGAAGAGGATTTGCTTCGGCTCAGTTGCTCTCTCGCGGGACATCGGTACCTGTTTGGACTCGTGATACCCGGGGGGCTCAGTTGTGACTTCAGTGATTCCGCCTGCCGCGAAGCGTCCAAGAAGGCTACGGAAATACTGGCAAACCTCCAAGATCTGGAGCGACGACTGCGATATTCCAGCAGTTTTCTGGATCGCCTGGAAGATGTCGGGATTGTTTCGGAGGAGAACGCTCGCCAGTTCGGATTAGTGGGACCGATTGCCCGGGCCTCTGGTTTGAAGGGAGATATGCGCAAGGCGCAGCCTTACTCGGGCTATGAGCGCTTTGCGTTCGGCGTCCCGCTGGAGACGGAAGGGGACGGATTCGCTCGACTGCGCGTCCTATTTGCGGAGGCCGCAGAGTCGGTGAACTTAATGAAGCAAGCCGCAAACGCTCTGGAATCCGGCGAGGTCTGGGCGTCCGTGGCCTTTCAGCCGGGGGTGGCTTTGGGGTGGGTAGAATCCCCTCGCGGCGCTACGTTCCACTGGACGCGTCTGGGCGCCGGGGGGGTGATTGAGCGCTACCACCCGATTACGCCCTCGTTTGTCAACTGGCACGGCTTTCACCTTGCGGCCGAGAACTTCGCATTTCAGGATTTTCCGATCATCTTGGCGACCTTCGGCCTTTCCGCCGCCGAGAACGACCGGTAGAAGGACTGTCTGCCATGAGTCAGTGGGTCATCAAAGGTATCCAATCCGGGATAAGAACTACTCGCTATCCTGCGCATGAGGAGATTCAAGCCGGCGTGTCACCGGGCCTGCCGCTGGGCCGCGACACGGTCACCGATGAACAGGGGCGCCTTCTGGTGGATATTTGCCCGACCGGCGCTATTGCTCTCGAAAACGGCAGGTTGTGCGTGGAACCCCGCCGGTGCGTACACTGCTTCCGATGTTCCCGGGCGATCCAATTCCCGCTCGACTGGCAGCCCGGTTATGAGTGGGCCGGCTATGCTTTTGGTCGAAGCGCTCCAGCCCCACCATGGCCCAAAGTCTTCTCGACGTCGTTACACATCCTGGTGGTCGACGCGGGCGACTGCGGCGCGTGCTTGAACGAAGTCAAGCAACTCAACAACCCTTATTACAATATGCATCGACTCGGTTTTTTCATCACGCCCACGCCGCGCCAGGCCGATATTCTTCTGGTCGTCGGTTCGGGGACGGACCACATGAAGATCCCCTTGCTCGAAGCCTATGAGGCAATGCCGGCGCCCAAACTCGTAATGGCAGTGGGAACATGCGCGCTTTCGGGAGGTGTATTCGGTGCTAGCTTTGTTTCGGGAGGCGGCGTCGCCGGGACCATCCCTGTGGATATAGAAGTACCGGGATCTCCTCCTCCGCCCCTAGCGATCTTGCACGGGCTCCTCGTCGCCGCCGGGCGGAAGCATCCGGTGGCTACGACGAACGTTGCCCAAGTAGGAGCTCCCGCGTGAGTCTCGGAGTCTTACTCGGAGCTTTTTTTGTACTGAGCGGTATTGGTGTGCTTTCGGCCGTCCTTTTGTCCGAGCGGCGTGCGCTCCAGGGCCTCGCGTGGGTCGGCTCGGCTGCGTCGCTGGTAATTTTGGCGGTCGGCGCGCTGGCTATCGCCGGGCAGAATGGCTTCGCCCTCAGCCTGTGGCCACTACCACCGCTAGGGTGTCTCACCCTCTCGGTCGACAGGCTGTCCGGGTTGTTCCTGCTGGTGTCCGCGTCGGTCTTTCTTCTCACCTCGATTTACTCAATGGGTTATCTTCGCCCGTATGTGGGCCAGTTCAGCATACGGGCGTTATGTGCGTGTTACTTCGCGCTCTATGCGGCTGTCGTGGTGGCTCTCACGGCTGGCGATGTGTTGACCTTCCTGGTGGGCTGGGAATTAATGGCGTTGTTCGCCTACGGTTTGGTCAACTTCCAGAAACGACGCGAGGAGGTCGCGGGCCCTGGTTACCAGATGCTCACGATGGGAGAAGCCGGTTTCGTAGCCGTGACGCTGGCTTTCCTCATCATGGCGAAGAGTTCATCGGGTACCCTGGCCTTCGCTGAGATGCGCGTGCATTTGGCGTCCATCGGCTGGCAAACCCGCTGGATTGTCTTTTTGCTCTCGTTCTTCGGGTTCGGCGTGAAGGCAGGATTGGTGCCATTCAATCGCTGGTTGCCCCAAGCTCACCCGGTCGCTCCGGCGAACATCTCAGCGCTGCTCTCCGGAGCGTTGCTCAATCTGGGCATTTACGGAATCGTGCGGGTCAACGTGGACTTGATGCCGCCTATAACTGTAGGTCCCGGGTTGCTTGTCCTGCTGGTGGGAACCGTTTCCGCACTCACAGGCATCCTGTACGCCAACCGGGCGAATGACATGAAGGAAATGCTGGCCAACAGCTCAATTGAAAACATGGGTATCATCGGCGCAGGGCTTGGAGCCGGGATGGTTTTTATGGCCGTCCGCGAGCCCGTGTTGGCCGGCATCGCATGGATTGCCGCGTTCTATCAGATGACGAACCATTCGATCTACAAATCACTGCTATTCTTCGGTGCCGGGGCGATCGACGCCAACGCCGGAACGCGCGACATGGACCGCCTTGGTGGTCTCATCAAGCCTATGCCCTGGATCGCCATGACTTTTCTGATTGGAGCGTTGTCCATCGCCGCTTTCCCTCCGCTCAGCGGGTTCGCAAGCGAATGGCTAACACTCCAGGGCCTGTTGCAGAGCGCGGCATTGGTTTCAAGGCCCGTGAAGGTGGTCTTCGCATTGTGTGGGGCAGGCCTGGCGCTCACGGCTGGCTTGGCCGTTACCTGCTTTGCCAAGACGTATGCAATGAGCTTCCTGGGCATGCCAAGGTCCGATAAAACCTACAAGATTGCTCGTGCCTCTTCTCCCATCCGAACTGCCACGGCGTTGAGCGCCGCTCTTTGTGTCCTACTGGGAGTGGTCCCCACCTTCGTGATTCCGGTCTTGGGGCGGGTCGTCGAAGCCGTCGGGGCAACTGGTGCGTCTGCGGCGCTCGTGCCTCCGTTCTTTAAGAGCGCGCCCGAGCGCCCGCTGCTTCCGCCAGCATTCCTCGATGAGTTTCACGACCTGGGAGCTCAGGTGGGGAAAGGACTTGTGCCGGGGTCCGGCCTCGTGGTCCTACACCGGGGCTCCACGCATAATCCAGTAATATTCGCCATGTCGACCACCTATATGTCGATTGTCCTTTTGCTTCTGACGGCGCTACTGGTATTCGTGGTTCGAGAGTTCGTCAGCCGGAGGTCAAAGAGCGCGCGGTCGGCGGCTTGGGCCGGAGGACTGGCGGCACTTCGGCCCGAAATGACGTACACCGCCACAGGATTTTCCAATCCTGTGGGCGTGACTTTCAGTGCGATCTTTAATCCCACACTATCGGAAGAGAGGCTGGAGGTCATTGCCGGCCACTTCCGCCAGCGTCTCACGCGGGTGGTTGCAGAGGTCCATGTCTTGGATCGTCTGCTGTTCCAACCACTCGCCAAGCGCGCCCTCGCGGTTGCCGGGACGTTGTCACGAATGCATCACGGCCGGCTCAACGCTTACGCCGCCTATGTGCTGGGTACGCTTCTCGTGGTCTTATTCCTAGATCAAACCCACGTTCAAGATCGTCTTTCTTTTGGTCCGGCTTTAATTCTGATCGTGGTCCTGCTTCTAGATCGCGTCCTGTGATTTCGTACCTCCCGCACCGGCGCGAGACAAATGTTGTCTGAAGAATGGGAGATCGTATGATGCACGCGCAGGATGGCACAGCGTTTGCGCCCAAGATAGCCGGGACGTAAAACGCGAATTTCACAACGGGTGCGCCGCAACCGGTTATCTGTGCGTACTGCCGGTTCGCACGCTATGCAATATCGAGCCCAACTGCGGGAGGTTGACCGAGCCCAAGCATGATCGACGCGAAGACGTTAATAATACTTTTCTTCCTGCTCTGTTGCGTGGGAGTGTTGTTGCCGCTCGTTCTGCCCGCAAGTCAAAGTACCCGTGTCATCGCCTGGGTGGGCTCCGCGGCGTCTCTCGTCCTCTGTGCCTTCGGTGTGGAAGGGCTCGCAGCAACTACGACTTTCGAGGTGCCCTTATGGACCATTCCGAACCTCGGGTCTCTTACCATTACACTCGATCGCCTATCAGGGCTCTTCCTTCTGGTAACAGGATTGGTGGTACTGGCGACCGCCATCTACTCCCGTCAGTACCTCGAACGATACTCCGGCGATTTTAGCCTTAGGGCTTTTGCCGTGGGTTTCCATTTCCTCATTGCATCGGTCACCACCATCCTTGTGGCCGGTGATGCGGTTCTCTTTTTGATCGGCTGGGAGGCGATGTCCATCCTAGCCTTTTTGCTGGTAAATTGCCAAAAGCGATCCCAGGAGGATCGGGACGCTGGATATCAAATGCTGACCATGAGCGAGGCAGGATTTGTGGCCGTTATCATCGCCTTTTTGCTCCTCGGCAGGATCTCTGGTGGACTTACTTTCGATGCTCTCCGGGCTGCGGCAGCACTGGCAGGCACTGGGCTGCGGTGGGCGGTTTTTCTGCTTTCTTTTTTTGGTTTCGGGGTAAAGGCCGGCCTCGTGCCTTTCAATCGCTGGGTCCCGGGAGTCTACGCGGCGGCCCCGGCGAATGTCTGCGCCTTGCTTTCCGGTGTACTGCTCAACCTCGGAATCTACGGCATCATCCGGGTCAACGGAGACTTATTACCGGTTTCCTCCGTCTCTCCCGGCCTGGTCATCTTGGTGATCGGTTCGGTCACGGCGCTGGTGGGCATCCTGTATGCCAACCGCGAAAACGACATGAAAAGGATGCTGGCGGAGAGCTCGATCGAAAACATGGGCATTGTCGTGGCAGGCCTTGGTGCGGGCATGGTTTTTTCCGCTTCACACGCGCCGACGTTGGCGGGTATGGCGTTTATTGCGGCCCTGTATCAAATGGTGAATCACGCCGTCTTTAAATCGCTCCTGTTTTACGGCGCCGGGGCCGTGGATTCGGTGGCGGGCACATCCGATATGGATCGTCTGGGCGGGTTGATTAAACCGCTGCCCGTGATTTCAGCCTTCTTCCTGGTGGGCGCTCTCGCCATTGCCGGCCTACCCCCTTTGAATGGTTTTGTCAGTGAGTGGCTAACGCTTCAAACGCTCCTGCAAAGTGCCGTGCTCAGTTCCGTTGGGGTCAAAGTTGTCTTTGCTCTGTGCGGAGCTGCCCTTGCCCTGACCGCAGCACTCGCCGTCACGTGCTTCGTCAAGGCGTACGCGATGAGCTTTCTAGGAATGCCGCGAACGGAAACCGTCCGGCCCGCCGCCCGCACCCATCGCTCACCGCGGCTCGCCATGGGCATTCTAGCGGTGCTGTGCCTGCTGCTCGGGATTCTGCCGACTTATGTGATTCCCCTCCTCAGCGGGCCAGTCCAGCAATTGACTGGAATTGACAGCACTTCAGCCCTGGTACCCGCGTTCTTTGCGCCCGAGAGCGAAACACCACCGATTCCGGGGGCCTTTGTGGGTGAATTTCACGACCTTGGCGCCCAGATAGGCAGACGGGTGTTCCCGGGACTCGGGTTAGTCGTCATGCACCGAGGTGGTACGAGCAACCCGGTGGTGTTTGCCATGTCCACAAGCTACATGTTCGTGGTGCTTGTGTGCTTGACTGGGGCCGCGGTTCTGATTTTCCGTTACAGACTGGCGCGGCGGAGGCAGAGGGTGCGAAAACCGGTTTGGGCAGGCGGACTGGCTCAACTGCTGCCAGAGCAGACGTACACGGCAACGGGCTTCTCAAACCCTGTTCGCGTCACCTTCAGCGCCATCTTTCACCCCGGCGAGGTCGAAGATAGCCGGGAAGTGGTCGCCGAGCACTTTAGGTTGGCCATCCGCAGAGAGGCCGAAGAAGTGCACGTCCTCGACCGGCTCGTGTATCGGCCTCTCCAAACTGGCGCAAGAATGCTGGCAGCCGCGCTTGCCAGAATGCACCACGGAAGGCTAAATGCTTACGTCGGGTATGTGCTGCTTTGCCTGCTTCTCGTGCTTCTCCTCGCCCGCCTGATGTGAGGGTGTCCAAGGCGGATGGAAGCCATGTGGTGATTTGGCTTTGGGTACTCATTAAATTGCGATATAATATTGCGCGATTCAGGTGATGGAGTTCGCCCCTAACCACCCGTGACAGCGGGTTGATGACTCCTAGAGGCCGAGAGGTGCTCAGGAGTTTTTTCATTTAGGGTGCCTCACAGGGAAGGGGTTCGCGAACCCTTTGCCGCGCTCCATCAACACTGCCTCCTTTCCTTGCGAAGAAACGGCCAATCGGCGAAATATGCGAGAACAAGTCCCCATGGAACACCAGCGCTTCGAGGGTGAGCGGACGCTCATGCGGGTACACGTTAGTGAGTCTGACCGATACCATGGCAAGCCCCTCTATGAAGCCATCATCGAGCTCTTTCGCAAGGAAGGGTTCTGTGGCGCGACTGTCCTTCGGGGCGTGGGCGGGTATGGATCGTCGAGCCGCTACCACACCGATAAGATCCTCCGTCTATCGCAGGATTTGCCCGTCATCATCGAAGTTGTCGAATACACGGAGAGAATAGAGAAACTTTTGCCCAGGCTAGATGAAATGGTCGATGGCGGGATGATCACACTGGAGAAGGCCCGGGTGATCCTGTACCGGCCTAAAAAGGAAATGAAGAAGCAATTCATCGGGGCCGGGTAGCCATCCAAATGCGGCCGCCCCGTCGGGAGCCATGTTATTCCGCATTTCCGTTCTAATCGGTATCAGACAGTTTTGGAAGGAGATCGATTCAAACTCATGACCAACCCGCCAGAGATCATTTTGCGCAATCGCGAGCATATCGCCGCACTCGCCCAGGCCTACGAAGGGGAAATGGTCAGCTTTCTTTGCGATCTCGTGGCCATCCCAGCCGCGAGCAGTCACGAGAAACCGGTCATCGAACGAATTCGCCGCGAGATGGAAATTGTCGGATTCGATGAGATTCGCATTGACCCCATGGGAAACATACTCGGCCGCATCGGCTCCGGCGGGAAGATCATCATGATGGATGCGCACACGGACGCGGTGGGCGTGGGTGACCCCAAAGAATGGGCGTGGGATCCCTACAAAGGCAAGGTGGAAAACGGCATCATCTACGGCCGTGCATCCAGCGACCAGCGCGGCGGTATGGCAAGCATGGTATACGCGGGGAAGATCATCAAGGAACTCGGCTTGTCCGGCGATTATGCGCTATACATCGTGGGGTCGGTTCAGGAAGAGGATTGCGACGGACTGGCCTGGGTCTACATTTTGAAAGAAGATGGCATCGCGGCCGATTGCGTAGTGCTGACCGAGCCCACCAACCTGAAGATTTATCGTGGTCAACGGGGGCGCATGGAGATTGAAGTGCGCGTCCGCGGCCGCTCCTGCCATGCCAGCGCTCCCCTTCGCGGCGACAACCCTATCTATAAGATGGCCCCACTCGTGCGGGAAATTGCCGCGCTCAATGAACGATTGCGCAGCGACGCGTTCCTAGGCAAAGGGACGATCGCGGTCACGGATATCCGGTCAATCTCACCTTCGATGTGCGCGGTGCCCGGCGCCTGCTCCATTCACCTTGACCGTCGATTGACCGCCGGCGAAACCAAGCAAACGGCTGTGGCGGAAGTGATGGCCCTGCCCAGCGCCCAGGGCGCCGAGGTGGAAATCCTTACCTACGAAGTTCCCAGCTATACGGGTTTGAAGTATCCAATGGAAAAATACTTTCCCACTTGGGTCCTGGAAGAGAATCATCCGCTGGTGCAGGCGGGAGTAAACACCTATTTAGCCCTGCACGGTAAGGCGCCAGTGGTGGATAAGTGGACGTTTAGCACTAATGGCGTTGGCTCAAGGGGAGTGATGGGTGTGCCCACCATCGGCTTCGGGCCAGGCGAGGAAGATGTGGCGCACAGCGTTATGGAATGCATCCCCATCCACCATCTGGTGGAGGCCGCCAAGTTCTATGCGGCGTTTCCATTAACTTACGTCAATACTGTGGTCAGCGGTTAACGGCTAACTAATGGCCGTTTGCGACTGCCGCTCATACCGTTTTATGAGGATACTGATCATCTCCGACATTCACGGGAACGTCGACGCTTTGGCATCGCTCAAAGAGACCTACGATGAAATGTGGGTTCTGGGTTGACTTGGTGAATTACGGTGCAGAGCCAGGGGCAGTGATCGACTTCGTGCGGGCGAAGGCGTCCGTCGTCGTTTGCGGAAATCATGATTACTCGATTGGATTTAACCAGGATCCGCGCTGTTCCCCTCGATTCCGCGAAATGGCCGAGGTCACACGCCGTTATACAAACTCAGTATTGAGTTTTGGGCAGAAGCATTTTCTTCGACACCTTCCACCCACCTTGGAATTAAAGCGTGAGGACATGGCGCGCTGGGAACAATTTTGGTGTTCTTCCCTTGCTTGGCATGGGGATTTGCTTCTGGGACCCAGATGCTGCCCCCCTCCCGATCGTCGTGGTCGGCGGCGTGGCGATATCCATAATTCGTCACTACTGGTGACGCCGGCAACGTATCATTTGCTGCGCGATCGGGTTATCCAAGGAATATGAAGAGCGCGGATTTGCCTTGCCTTTGCGAACGGAACTCCTTGGTGACAGCGCGAAATTTCAGATGTGGAAATTTCCTATGCCGTGTGCTACCTTTACGTTTCAGGGTGGTGGAGTTCGCCTATTGTCGCTCCGAGCGGCCGATGACTCCTACGGTGGGATTCACCGCGGGAGCCTACCAGATTCTAGAAACTCCTCCTGGTGATTCTCAACCTAAAATCGACACATTGAAGGCCATGCATGTGTGAAAGTCGCAGCCATGCCCTGAGTGCCGTTGGCGGTGAAGAACGTCCACGCCGTCATCACCGGTGCACAAATATCGTTAGGCTAAGTCGGAGGATTCTTGGCTGTCCGCGACTGAATCTAGTGAACTGCGGGCAAAGACTCGACACGAAGGAGGAGACATCGGTTGCGTTATTTGATTGTATTTGTAGGAGGAGGTCTGGGCGCCGTAGCTCGCTATGTAGCGGGTGCTGCCATCATGGCGTGGTACGGCGGATTATTTCCTCTCGGCACGCTCGTCATCAACGTTACAGGTTCGTTTCTGATCGGGCTCCTGATGACACTGCTGACGGAAACGTGGCATCTCGATCCGCACTGGCGGCTGGCGCTGGTGGTCGGCTTTCTGGGTGGTTACACGACCTTCTCCAGTTTCGAGTACGAGTCTTATCGGGCCATTCGCGACGGTGGACAATGGCTCGGGCTGCTGAATATCACCGCCAGTGTCGTTATGGGTTATCTGGCAGTGCGGACCGGCGCGGCGATCGCTGGTCACCGTTAGGTCTTCCCCCATTTTGGAGGACTCATGCTACTGAAGGGGCCGGCAAAAAAAGTATGCATTTACCTGAACGAGGACACGCGGCATAACGTCACGCCGCTCTATCAGGCGATTCTCTCATACTTGATCCACAAGGGGGTCGCTGGGGCTACGGCCTACACCGCCATGGCGGGTTTTGGTGTTCATAAGGTTATGCATACCGCCAAGGTGGAACTGCTCAGCGAGCACCTTCCCGTCCGCATTGAATTCATGGAATCTGCAGACAAAGTGGAGGAAGTGCTGCCGACCCTTTATGAAATGGTGACCGACGGCGTGATCGAGGTTCAGGACACAACGGTCGTCAAAATCGCCAGGCAAGAGAAGAAGGCTGAACCCAGGTTACCCCATCAGAAGAAGACCGGCAAGGCCAAGCTGCTTCGGATATACATGGGCGAAGCTGACCGCTGGCATGGTGAACCCCTCTACGATGCCATCGTCAAACGCCTGCACACGATGGACATCTCAGGTGCCACGGTCTATCGCGGCATCATGGGTTACGGAATCAAAAGACACACCCACAAGCAGGGCCGTTTTCACCTTTCGCACGATCTCCCCATCATGGTTGCCGTCATCGATGGCGAAGAAAAGATCACGCGAGGAGCTGAGGCTGTTGAGGAAATGATGGAAGACGGATTGATCGTGATTTCTGACGTGGACTTCACCCGCTTGGTTCGGGGACAAACTTTAGGAGGGACAACCGATGTCAACGTATCAACCGGCTAAACTGATGCGACTTCATTTTTCCGAACATCATCGTTATCAAGGGAAACCGCTCTACGAAGCGATCGTCGAGAAGTGCCTGGAGTTGAAAATTGCGGGCACAACCGTATACCGGGCCTTTGAAGGTTTCGGAGAGAAGGCCCAAATCCACCGACCGCATTTGTTGACCCACGAGTTGCCCGTCGTTGTCACAGTTGTTGACTCCGCCGAGAACATCGAACGGTTGGCCCCGGTACTGGAAGAAATGATGGAAACCGGAATGATTGCGACTTCGGACGTACAGATTAAAAGAATTCACAAGAATAAGGCGCCAACCAATGTCTAGACCGACCTGGTGAAAATGATGGAGTCGGGAGGAATTCGGCAACTGGAGTACTTCCGCTCGTGCGGGAGGTTTGGCCGACCGGAAACGAAATGAGCAACATGTGGGACTACAGGTTCGCCTTTCGGATCGAGAAAAGGGATGACGTTCCCGTCGGGTTCCGAAATGTATATGGCAACTTTCTCGAACTGGCAGGCTTGGCCCTTTATGGCCTTTTTTCTCCTGCCGCCGAGGATTCCCGATCTTTGTTTTCGTGGCGGGTTCCCTCCAGGTTGATTTTGATGTTTGCGGAGCGCATAGTGGTGCTCTCCCTCGATAGACATTCGAACCAGGTCCAAACGTTCGAATTGAACCGGCATGATTTTTTGGGCTATGGCCTCGCCGATTTCCTGTTGAATTGCTGGTTCACCGTTTACCGTACCGTCACACCGGATAGTGGGCTACCGATCCAGTTTTCATCCAGGGCTTCCCATCTCTATGCCGCACTGGCCCGTCTGCTTGTCGGCTGGACGGAAAGCAAGGCCGATCGAAATATGGACGCAAGAGTAACGCGAGTACACGGGCTGCCACTGAAGTTTGCGAACTACTTGCAGACTCACGATGAGTTCGGTCCCACTAATGAGTTCTTCTTTCAGCCCGCCGTTGACCTTCGCAAGACGCGCGGGGACCGTGGGGCAATCTCCTGCTGACGATTACTCCCAAGGCCATCGTGGCCCTCAGCGACCGATATAAGGGGAAGAGCTCCCCGTACGGAATCGAGGTCACCTATCTGCCATTGGGTTGCGCTACTTCGGTGAGCGGGTCTGAATCCAACGACAAGCGCCGGTCAGCGTCGCGAGCCGTCGACGGGAGGAGAGTTCTGATCACATCATCGGTGTGGCAGAGGGACCGTGGCGAATGAGCGGAGGAGTTTTTCCCAAGGAGAGCACACCGTGGGTGCTCGACGAATTGGCACGAAGGCGCAACTCATACTGGAGGAGCGGCGTTGAGCTCGGGACGACATACGGCTACCCAATTTCCGGTTAGCTCACGCACTGCGTGGTTTAACCAAAACGTCGTAGGAATGGGCATCACGAGTCTCCTATCGGATATCGGCCACGAAATGATCACGACTCTCTTGCCGAGCTTTTTGACCGTGATCGGTCTGTCTGCAGCAGTTCTTGGCACCGTTGAAGGAGTGGCCGATTCCGTATCGAGCTTCGTGAAGCTCGGAGCAGGATGGCTCTCGGATCGCTTCGGTCACCGCAAATCGATGGCTGTAGGCGGCTATCTTCTTACGGGCACTTCGAACGGTCTCTTCTCGCTCGCCCACGGATGGCCGCTTATCCTTGCAGGGCGCACGATCGGCTGGTTCGGAAGGGGCTTTCGAACCCCGCTTCGCAATACCATGCTGGCAGCCTCCGTCCCGCAAGCAGCGGTTGGCAGAGCCTTCGGCTTTGAGCGTGCCGGCGATACTTTGGGCGCTATTGTCGGACCTCTTCTTGCCGTTGGATTACTGACGCATATGCACTCGCGCGCCGCGGACCCTTCCTCGCCATTCCGGCACATATTCTCCCTTGCGTTAATTCCTGGTGTCGCCTCTGGTTTGGTCTTTGCCATCTTGGTCCGTGACAAGCCATTGCCTTCATCCGGCTTAAGGTTCTGGGCAACCGTCAAAGGTATGCCGCGCTCGTATCGGCGATTTCTCTTCGGCGTCGGCATCTTCGGCGCAGGGGATTATGCCCGGACGTTTTTGATTCTGGCAGCCACTCAACTGCTCACGCCCTCTTGTGGCGTAACGCATGCGGCACAAATTGCAGGCCTTCTTTACGTGGGGCACAACGTTTTTTATGCCGCTTACTCCTACCCTATTGGAGCGCTGTCGGACCGGGTGGGGCGGCAAGGTTTGCTGGCCCTTGGTTACGCAGTCGGCGCTCTAGCCTCCTTGGGGCTTGCGGCTGCCTTCCTGTGGAAGCTCGATGTCCTGATATACCTCCTGGCGATGTTCGGTTTGGCGGGCTTCTCAATTGCTGTGACCGATGCTCTGGAGGGTGCGATGACCGCGGATTTGGTCAGGGAGCCGGTTCGCGGCACTGCTTACGGAGTTCTGGGCGCCGTCAATGGTGTTGGCGACCTTGTGGCGAGCGTTCTACTGGGAATCTTGTGGACAGCCCTGTCGCCAGTCGTAGCGTTTGCGTATGCGGCTGTCTTGATGGGATCAGGTGCCCTGATCATCTTGCGTGTCCCGCTACAGTTGGCAAGTGTTGAGGGCAGATCGTAATAGGCTACACTAACGATGATTAATAAAACGCAACCAGTAACCCTGACAATTCGCGGTGAGGACGTTCAGGTTCGAGAGTGCCCGCGGTGTCGAAATCGCTGGCCAGGTGACTGGGAGTATTGTCAGAACTGTGTCGTCTGGCTTCCTGGGAACGACCGGACCATAAGAGTCACGAGAATCGTTCCCTGTGCCGGGGCCGCGACCTTGCCCCGGTTGAGCTTGGGTGCGACCGTTAGCCGCCGAGATCCGCTGCGATTTGAGCTTTGCGACGTCAGCAGAAATCGAACTCGCCCAGCAGGTAATTAAACACGCTGTGACTATGATCATCGCACATGGCGGGGTCACCCAGCCCATACCGGATCGTGGAATCATGGGTTATTGGGCAGATCCCCAAAGTGGAACAGAACATGCGGCGCGTGCGGGTTGTGCCATTGCCGCGAGATATAGACCGGCAGAATCGTCTGCGGGTGCGGCGGGCATTTCTGCGGAAAAGCTTACTTTCGGAATCGGAGTAGTGTTGGAGGATTTGGTTGGCGATTCGCTTCAGCGCGCTTTCCGTATGGCCTCATTTGCCCATCCCTGGCGTACCTTCTTTTCGAGAAAGGCGTACGAACGAGTTGTGGAACGATTCGATTTTTGTGGCCTTCAGCCAGTTGTACCGAAATCGGAGCCCCTTTGCCCTGTTTACGAACTGCTAGCGCCCAAGCCGGAGCGGTCGGGCACTCACCACGTCGGTCCGGAGTCAGTTCCGTTGATGGGCAGGCGAGAGTTGCTGGAAGCGCTTGAGAGCTGCCGTGTTCAGGCGGTTGAGGGGCAGGGCGTGATCGCCCGCTTGGTGGGCAATCCAGGCCAAGGTAAATCGAAGCTGATTCGGGAATGGCTGAGCGCATGCGCCCAAGCTGGGCGGTTGTGCGGATGGACTCAGCTCTCCTGCAACGGCGTACCCTACGGTGATTATCCGTTACGTTCATGGGAGCGCTTGGTAAGACCGCTGATACAGCCAAGCCAGGAGTCAACTTGCGAAGGACCTGCTGTTGAAAAGATATGCAATGTGCTAAACGCCGAGCCTCGGCCTGTGCTGGTGATCGCCGACGACTTCCATTGGATCGATGCCCTGTCGCAGAGGAATATTCTCCAATTGGTCTCCGCGATAAAGCCTCTTCTCGCGATCGTCGCATACCGGCCTTCATTCGCATTTGCATCAAAGGCACCACAAGTACCCGCACTCACTTATCATCATTTTCAGCTTGGCCCCTTGTCTGATAATGAGCTGGCACGATTAATCAGCGTGTCGGCGGAAAACTGTAATGTGACGCTTCAGGCCGGTGCGGTACACGAGATTG
The DNA here is from genome assembly GCA_035501575.1 of Terriglobales bacterium. Classification (GTDB taxonomy): domain Bacteria; phylum Acidobacteriota; class Terriglobia; order Terriglobales; family Acidobacteriaceae; genus JAFAGX01. The sequence continues at coordinate 15,140 of DATJVZ010000334.1, forward strand.
TTTGGAAAGCACACGGTAATCCTCTATATGCAGAGGCAGCGGTCGCGCATCTCGCCACCATGGACCGTCTACCGGCGGGGCCACTACCGTCGTCACTGGTAGATCTCTTAACTATTCGCGCCGAATGGACCGCCTCGGTTTTGCTCCCCAGGATCCGCGGCCACTACCGCGAGTTTCTGTTTAGCGGAAGAGATAAGCAGGCCCTGATCAATGAACTGGAATGCGTGGAGGAGCAGTTGAGCGGGTGGCTTGATCGCTTCGACGTGATTGAGGAAGAATCAGCCCAGGCCGTCCAACGATTCCTTGAGGGGCTTCAGCGGGTGGATGGGGAGTTGGCAATCCTGAGCCTGCTCGTCGGAAAGCAGCGACCGCATCGGAACCGTTTGGAACAGGCGCTCGCGCGCGTCAACACTTTCCTTCATCCGACCGAAGAGCGAGGGAGTCCAACCGCCGATTTGACTTAGCGCGGTTCGTGAACCACGCATTGCCGCAAGTCACGTATTCAATAGGTTGGAAGGCATGGCCAATGCAAGATGATGGAGAAAAGCGCGATACACCGGTGATCCGGCCCAATGAGGTGTTTGTCGGCCGAGAGAATGAGATTCGCCTGGTCAACGACGCTATACGCGATCGAAAGAATCTGGTGATTTGCGGTCCGGCCGGGATCGGGAAGACTGCTCTGGTGTCGCAGGTTATCTATCGTCTGCCCGAGGAGAGTAATCTGCACTGCGTATATGTTCCGTATATGAAGGATTTGCACGACATGCTCCGGCAATTGATCCGCGTGCTTTATGAGGCGAAAGACCCGAATCTTCGGCGGCAACTACACGCACAAGGAATTTCCGTTTTGAGTTTTGACGGTTGGCTGAAGCGGCTTTCGAGTAGCGCATTGAAAGGATTTCTGTACCGCACGGTTGAGCGCGGTGATTATCGGGTGTTTCTCGATCATCTGCCGCCCCTGACCCTTCCGGTCGCGAAGATCATTAAGGAGCTATTCTGGATGCGCAATACGCCGGTTTACTTGCTGGTGCGCGACGAAATGGAACAGCACCTCTACCAATTCTATAGCTTTTTCTATTGGGGCGAGCGGGAACGATTGATGCTACAGCCACTTTCGCATCAATCTGCTACAGAACTTCTCGATGGTTGCATTTCACGATTTGGTTTATCTGAATTGGATCTTTCGGACTTTCGGGAGGAGACTCTTGAGCTGAGTAAACGGGTTCCGGGGGCAATCGTTAAGATGTGCGCACTTGCTGCCGACCCGCACTACCAATATGGATCCCGCATCAAAATGAAATCCGTCTATATCGAATATCTCATGAGCGGACATGGCCTGTCGGGACAACGTCTTCCTAGAACTTGAGCCGGCACGGCGCCTTCAATTCTCGAATTGTAAATAGCGACGTAAAGTGCTGGGATTCAAGGCTGAAAAGAGACAGGGTTGTTTGAATCTTTGCGAAAAGGAGATAGACTCTCAGCCTTCGCCCAGGTAAAGAAGCATTGAGAGAAAGCAACCAAGATGGAGTGGCTTAAGCCCGCAGCAACAGTTGCCTTGGGTGCAGTTTTCGGAGCGAACCTTCGCTATTTCGTTAGCGACTGGTTAGCGCGGCACCAGACTGCCTCTTTCCCTCTCGGAACTCTTGCCGTTAATACCACCGGAAGCTTTGTCCTCGCCTTTTTCCTGATCTGGACGACGGAACGTGTGCTTTCGTCGCCGCAATGGCGGCTGCTGATTGCGGTGGGCTTTTGCGGTTCGTACACGACATTTTCGAGCTACACCTTTGAGACTTTCAAAATGATGGAGCAGGGGCGGCTGTGGGATGCCAGCGTAAATTTCCTGGCCAATAATACTCTTTGCTTCTTCTGTGCCCTGCTGGGAGCAATCGCCGCCCGAGCAATCTGATGGCTACCGACAAGTACCAACTCGTTACGATCTACTTAAATGAGGCGGATAAATGGGGGCATCACCCGCTCGATCTGGAAATCCTCAAATTCTTGCACCAAGCCGGTTGCTCGGGCGCCACCGTACTCCGCGGGTTGGCGGGCTTTACCAGGGGAGGCGGAATCGTAACGACGTCACTTGTCGACGTGGGAAGTAAGCTGCCGGTGGTCGTACATTTTGTGGAGACCTCGATGAAGATCGAGGAAGTTATGCCGACACTGAGACACATGGCGGGAACGAGGCTGATCACGGTCCAGGAAGTTCAGGTCGTCCCCTCGGATCCGCTGATTTAAGGGCCTGCTGTTTTGCCATGGGCCCAGGTTGGACGGATTGCGTTCTCCAGAACATACGTTCTTTCAGTTTGTTCACAAAGTGCAGGTAGTTCACGCACTACGTTCATGTACGGATCGGAGATGGCAGGGCCGGTTATAGTCCCCGTTCTCGCAGCAAATAGTACAGTACCGGAGTAATGAGCAAGGAGAGAATCATGGAAATGGCGACGCCACCGACTACGGCGATGGCCAGCGGTTGCAAGATCTGTGCACCGTGCCCTACGCCGAGCGCCAGCGGCAGCATGCCCAAAGTTGTCGCCAACGCCGTCATCAGAATCGGCCGCATACGTCGTCTGCCGGCCTGGAAGATCGCGTCTCGCAACGGTAGCCCTTGAGCGCTGAAGTGCTGTTCGGAATCGAGCATCAGGATGCCGTTCTTATGGACGATACCGATAACCATGATCATACCCATAAAGGAAGAAATATTCAGCGTGCTGTGGGTCAGGAACAATGCCAGCAGCGCGCCCACGCCGCAAAGGATGGTCGCAGCGAGAATGGCGATGGGATGGGAAAATGAACGGAATTCGAAGACCACTACGATGAAGATCAGAAACATTGCCATGACCAGCACGTACGTCAGGCCCAGGAAGGAATCTCGCTGCAGGCGATAGATGCCGCCATATTCTATTTCCGTACCGGGCGGCAGTGAAATCTCTTTGGGCAGGCGAGCCTGGATTTCGTCCATGGCGGAACCCAGGTCGCGATTCTCCAGTCGTGCCGTCACATTCGACACCTCGCGCAGATTGTCGCGGTGGATTTCACGCTGGCCTTCTTCCACTTCCACCTCGGTAATGCTGGACAGCGGTACGGTAGCACCGGTCGGGGACGTCACCAGCAAGGACTTCAGTTTTTCCATGGTACTGTGAGACGCAACCGGGTAGCGCACCCGGATCCCCAGCAGGCGGTTGTCGCGGATCATGTGGGATGCCAAGGTGCCATCCATCATGGCTTCCTGGAGGTTGGCCACGTCAGTTACCCTGAATCCCGCGCGCTGCGCCTTGGCGACATCCACACGAAAATTTATGGCAGGGCCGATCACCACGTTCTGGTTCACGACATCAACAACGCCCTTAACCTTCCGACTATCCAGCCACGTCGTCGCCTGATCGGCTACGGCCTCGCGTGCCTTGGGGTCAGGATTGTAGATCTTCACCTCGATCGGCTGTGGTGCCCATACTAAGTCGCCGATGAGATCTTCCAGGATGTGCGGGAACTCGACGTCGATGCCGGGCTCAGATTTCAGAATTTTGGCGCGAATATCGGAGGTAATTTCATCCAGCGAGCGCTTTCGGTCGCGCTTTAGCTTGATAAGGAAATCACCAGTGTTCGGTTCCGCGATGGCGAGGGCCAAGCGCGCACCGGTTCGCCGCGACATGCTCTCCACTTCCGGCGTATCGCGCAGAATCTGCTCAATATGGCGGAGTACGCGATCCGTCTCCTGCAGCGCGGTTCCCGGTGGTGTACGGTAATCGAGCACAAACGCGCCCTCGTCTATATCTGGCAGGAAACCGCTTCCCAGTGCGTTGTACAAAACCACCATGAGCACAATTACAGCGGCGCAGGCCAGGAGCACCCGGCCGGGGTACTTGAGACACGCTGCCAGGGCCCGCTCATGGAGATGCACAAAGAATCTCAGGATACGACCCTCGCCGGCGTGCTCCGCCGCTTCCAAGTCCTTGGTCGCTGCGCCTTCCTTTGCGCTGGGGCGCAGGAAATGGCCCGCTAATACGGGTGTGAAGCCGATGGCCAGGAATAACGAAGCGAGCAGCGCGGTAACCAGCGTAAACGCCAGCGCCCGGAAGAAAACCGCATAGATTCCGCCCAGGAATATCAATGGCACAAAAACCATGCAGGGCGTCAGAGTGGAGGTGATGAGCGCGGGCGTAAGCTCCTCGATCGCGCTGCGCGCGGCTTGCATGGGCTTTTGTCCCATCGAAAGGTGCACAACGATGTTCTCCACCATCACAATGGCGTCGTCAATGACCACCCCAATGGCCGCCGCCATGCCACCGAGCGTCATCATGTTAAAACTCATTTTCAGGAGCTTCATCATTACCACGGCCATCAGCACGGCGAGCGGAATTACCAGCACGGCGATCAGCGTGGTCCGCCAGTTTTTCAGGAACGCCAGCAGTACCACGATGGACAGCACCAGGCCGATGATGATGCTTTCCGTCACGCTGCCAATCGAGTCGCGCACCAGAATCGACTGGTCGTAGAACACCGATAAATCAATGTCTTTTGACAGCGATTTCTTAATGTTCTTCAATTCGCGATTCACGGCATCCGCGATACCCACCGTGTTGCCATCGGGCTGTTGCATCACATTCACCAGGACTGCCGGCTTACCGTTGGCGGTCACGATGTTGTAAATGGGCTGCTCGCCGGGCAGAACCGTCGCTACGTCCTTGACAAAGACTGGGGTGCCTTTGACCACATCGACTACAGTGTCCTCAATCTGCTCGGGACTGTGCATCAAGCCGGTAGTAGTGGTGAGATACAGGTGATAGTTCTCCTGAATCATGCCGGAGGAAGCGATGATATTACTGTTACGAATCGCGTCGACCACCCTGGTAACCGGCATCCCGTAAGCATTCAGTTTTTCGGGGTCGACCACCACGTGATACTCCGGGGGGCGCCCGCCGACAATCCTGGTTTCGGCGACCCCTTCCAGGCGGTAGAGGCGTGGGGAGATCGTGTAGTACGCCAGATCCCATAACTCCGAAAGGTTCTTCGACGGCGAGGTGATGCTGAACCCGATCATGGGGAAGACCGAAAACGTCAGTCGGTTGACGTAGAAGCGCGCGCCCGCGGGTAGCGACGGGGCGATCTGTCCAAGACGCCCTTGAACCAAATGCAACGCGTTGAGAATGTCCACGTCCCAGCGGAAAAAGACGTTGATTTCCGATGATCCGCGCGCGGTGATCGAGCGCACCTCGGTGATGCCCGGAACCAGGCGAACGGCCTCCTCAATCGGTTTGGTGACCGTCAGCATCTGCACGTCAATCGGGGCAATGCCGTTATCCACGAGGATCACAATTCGTGGGAAGTCGGTTTGCGGAAGTATGGAGATAGGAAGCTGGAAGGTGAACACCAATCCCGCCAGCGCCAGGCTCAACACGACAACCACAAGAGCGCGGCGGTGATCCTCAACGAATTGGGCGAGGGCGCGAGTCATTTATCCCTTCTTGCCCTCATCTTTCCTCTCGTCGGTCTTCTGCTTGTCCTGGACCTTCACTTCGGTGCCGTCTTCTATGCCGTAAGCTCCCACGGTGATGACGTTGGCACCGGCCCGAAGGCCTTTCATGATAGGGGCCTTGCCACCGAAGAATTCGCCAGCGACGATGTTCGTCTTATGCGCGATATTCTTATCGTCCACCACCATGACCCATCCATCCTGGGTGCCTTCCTTCAATTGCACCGCGCTCTGCGGCACAACCACCTGATTCTTCTCTACACGCGTCACGATCTGGACTTGACCGAATTCTGCGGCACGAAGTGCTCCCGAACTGTTCGGGATCTCGCACCACGCTTCGACCGTGCGGCGTGCGGGATCAACCGCTTCATTCACCATCGTAATCTTTCCTTGATAGGAACTGGTCCTATCGGCGGGTCGAAATGCGCAACCCTGTCCCGTCTTCAAATCGCCCGCATCCGATTCAGGTACCTGCGCGCGAGCCACGGCGACGCTCAAATCAGCGACGGTGAATAGCGGCGTATTGGGCTGGGCCATGTCGCCGGGGAAGAAGAACTGCTCGATAACATCTCCGCCAGATGGACTCCGGATTTCGGTGAAGGAAAGTTGCGCCTCCAGGTTGGCAAGCCGCGCGCGCGCCTGCGCCAGCCGACTCTGGGCTACACCGGCGTTTTTCTGGAGGTTTTCAAGCGTTCGGGCAGCTACCTGCTGTTTCAGGCGGGCGGTCTCAAAATCGGTTTGGCTGATCAGCAGATCCCGTTCCGGGATTGCCCCCTGCTGGAACAAGGCCTTGCGGCGGTTATAGATTTCCTTGGCTTGATTGAGAGTAGCCTCGGCAATGGCCAAATCGCCGCGAGCGCGGTCGATGTCGGTCGCCTGGGTGGCTTCAGCGTCCGCCACCGCCGCGCGCATTTCGTGGACCTGAGCCATCAGGTCGCCATTGTCCAGTATCGCCAACACTTGGCCGACGGTGACATGGTCACCCTTTCGCACCTTCAATTCGCGGATCGGAGCCGTGATGCGGGCCGCCACGGAAGCTTGTTGCCGTCCGAAAATGGTAGCGGGCGCGCTGACCGTAATGTTCACGTCGCTGAGCTCGGCCTTGGCGAGTGTAACCGCCACCACCGGCTTAACTTCTTCTTCCGCCTGGTCCTTCGGGGCACAACCGTCATTCGCGGCCAAACACAACGCAAGACCTGCGTAAAATAGAAGAACTGTCGTTTTCACAGTGCCGCGGCGACCTCCAAATCGGCGCGGGCGTTGTAGTAATTCGCCAAGGCCGCGAAATAGCTGCTCCGGGCTTGCACCAATTGCTGCATGGCGGCGACCACGTCAAGAGCCAGGCCCTCACCGCCCTCATAACGCACGCGGCTCAACCGAAGGTTCTCTTCAGAAGCTTTCGTCTGCCTTTGCGTCACTTCAATCTGCCGATAGGTTGATTGCACACGCGCGAGAGCCGCCTGATAGTCCCTGGAAAACGTGCGTTTGGCGATATCCGCGTTAGCGTCCACCTGGGCGGCCTGCAGCTCGAACTGCTTTTCCGCGCTTCGAGTCTTGAACCAATCCCATAGTGTTACATTCAACGTGAGAAATGCCGCATAGCCGCGATCATGAAACGCAAAATAGTTGGAGTCGAGTCCCCACTGAAAATCAAGTGTGGTTTGCGGATATAGCGTGGAGCGGGCCTGCCGGGCATCCGCCAAAAAGCTGCGTTTTTGCGCGTCAAACAGGCGAAACTCGGGCCTGCCCAGAAAAGGCGTCGCACCCAGTTGCGCCGACGTCTCTGGCGGTGGTGGTTCTTGGTTAAATATATCCTGAATATTCAGTGTCTGTTCGACGGAAGCCGTCCAGTACGAAGCGAGGTCCTGATTTGCCAACTGGGCGTCGAGTTCGGACGAAATCGCTGCTTGCTCCAGAAAGGCGGTTTGGGCTTGCGCTTTGTAGAGATCGGCTTGTGCGGCCTCGCCCCCTTTGAGCAGTTTCGTGACGAGATCCTCGAACGAGCGTGCTTCCTCGAGTGAGTCATGATCAACTTGCACCAGGCGGCGCGCCAGGAGCAGGCGATAATAGGCTGCTGCCACTGCGCGCTTCAGGTCGCGCTGTGAAAGGCCCAACCCAGCCGTACTAGCGTCTCGGTCAGCCTCGGCCCGCCTCATTGCAGCCCGGAGGCGCCCCGACGTGTCCAACTCCACGCCTGTGCCGACTTGAGTCGCATACTCACGAATGCCATTTAGTGCGACAAAGCTAAAGCTTTGGGGCAGCAACGCGTCAAGTAGGGGGCTATTGTAGGTATAAGCGCCGTTGAAATGCGCCTCAGGAAGGAATCCTGCGCGTGCTTCGGTGATGCCCCGACGCGCAATTTCCAGTTGCTGGCGCGCCTGGGTAACGGCGGAAGGCGCTGAGTTCGCCAGATGTATGCAATCGTCGAGCGATAACGAACCCGCCGGCTTCGGCACTTGCGGCGGTGCGGCAAGGGCCTGCAACAGGATAACTGATACAGCGAAAACACCCAGGCAAAATCTTCTCCAGTGACACATCATCCGGTCGATAACACCAAACTGGTAGCCAAAGGGTTCGCAACGGCGAAGAAGATCGCGCATTCCAATATTTGACCGGCCTTCATAAAATCCCGAAATCCGAAGCCCATATCAGATTCAAGGATGGGAGAGTCACCAGGCCTATTTTCCCTAAATTGGCCGCCCCGATTTCTCCTCATCATTACAAACGAAAATAGCTCCTACGTGGCGGAAACACGTAGGAGCCATCATTCCCAAATCTCGGGACGGTTAGAGGTGAAACCCCATCACCCTTAATTTTGAGGTACGACTTATACCATGCGAGCGTTCACGCAAGCAAGAACTTTTTGCAACAGTTCCCGCCTGCGAGGCAATTGATTCATTGCGTTACGCATGGCCTGCGTCATGAAAAGCCACCGGTTGGCCGCAGATGCGGAAACGGCGCTTCCGATGTCACCGACCGTCGGATTTCCAACCCTTAATTGAACTGCGCTGATAGGCGTACTCTCACGTCAACGAAGCTGCTCCGCGCTTGCTGTAGCCGCGGTTAGTCGCAACCATTGGCAAACAGGGTTGTCCAGGAGTAATATTTTGCCGGTTCTCCACCGCTTGCTAAGCGGTCTCGATAAACATGGACAACGATTTTTTCAAGAAACCCATTTTGAACTCTCCCTACGAGTACCCCGTGCGGCATTGGGAGCTTGATGCGCTGGGGCAGCCGACGCAAAGGGTCATCGAAGCGCGCCGCAGCGCTCAATTCATTGTGCCGGTCCCCAAGGCTCGAAAGCACAAGGCAGCAGCCGAACAGAAGGCAATGGTCTTCGACGAAGGAAAGGGGCTTTCCACACAGACGCAACAATATGATCCGACTCCGATCATCAACGAGCTACGCCAGCACGTCGATCCGTGGCGCAATCTGAAAAGCCCGAGCGACTGGCACGTCACGCCGGAAACGGCCCGCCTCTTACAGCATTGGCGGCACCATAAATTTGGCAGTATCCGTCCCTTCTTCTGCCAGGTGGAGGCTGTGGAGGTCTTAATTTGGCTCTTTGAAGTCGCGCCTGCGCTGGCTTCAGGAAAGAAGTTTTTGAACCACCTGGAAAACGCAAACAATGATGCCAATCCTGGACTGGCGCGCCTCGCCCTGAAGCTTGCGACCGGAGCTGGCAAGACCACGGTCATGGCCATGCTGATCGCGTGGCAAACCATCAATGCGGTGCGAAGGCCCGGCAGCAAGAAGTTCACACGCGGATTTCTCGTGGTGACTCCGGGACTGACGATCCGTGACCGTCTCCGCGTCCTCCAGCCCAACGATCCCGACGCCTACTACCAA
>DATJVZ010000335.1:0-13345 GCA_035501575.1 Terriglobales bacterium
AGAATTTAGCCACCACGCCTTTTAAGACCGAGCGCTCGACCAATTCCCTACAGGGGTATCTGCAAGCGGCTCAGGAAGGTTGGGTTTCCGCCCAGTTCATTGTGGGATTGGCCTATTTCGAAGGCCGTGGCGTCGAAAAGAATGACCAGTCCGCCTATTATTGGCTGAGGATGGCAGAAGAGAATTCGACCGAGCTGCGACACCGCAGTCGCACGGTGATTCAAGAGGTTACGGCAAGAATGACAAAGCAAGACATCGAGGCCATAGAGAAGAACGTGATTTCTCAGAGGCAGAAGATGCTGAACGGCAGAAAAATATCCGACATCATGAAGGGAGATGCCATCGCAGAGAACCAGCCCCTTACACCCGCCCTGCACAAGACTGCCTGAGATTTCTGCCCTTTTTTGCAAACGCTAGACCAACCGAGCGACCCAGACCCCTTAAAAAGCAGGTTTGATCGGTCCCGCTAAGTCTATGCCCCGTACCTAATGGAATGAATTGCTTCATCGAACTCGGCAACTCCCGTAACTAATTGATTTGAGACGGTTTTCTAGGATTTAGTTTAGGCAAGGTTGCCTCATGCTCGCTCGTACTCGATCCACCAAGACGTATTAGTCCCCATGCACCAACTCACCTTTTAGGGTTGCGCTCCGATTTCAAAGTTCAGAGTTGAAAGGGACAGTCGGTACTGATACTGCGCATTGACGTAACCGATGGCGGCATCAGCCTGCTGCAGCTGTGCCTGGCTAAGTTCGACGATCGAACCCAACCCGAGCTGATAACGGCTCTGCGCCAAACTCAAGCTAAGATCCGCTTCTTTGGCGAGTTCGGCGGCGACACCGACTCGCTGAAACGATGTCGTTGCCGATAGCCACGCTTTGCGCACGTCACGTACAACCGCGTCTCGCAGATCGCGAGTGCTTTCTGCCGCAGCTTTCGCCCTGAGGTTTGCCTCCGAAGCTTGGGCGGTGAACAGAAAACCCTAGTTCTCCGGCATGCACCCGGTTTTTTTAAAAAATAGGTATCATGCGGTGCGTATCCTACATTCAACCAGCTTCTGGATCCGTGCCATCCAAGATCTGTAGTGCGTTGATGTTACGTCAGTAACGTCCAGGTTGGTTTCTTGGCGTGCTATAATCCCCAGGAGTAGAAATCCGAATACCCGTGATGCGCGTCAAGAGTCGCAGGACTGACATGTACGGATGGTCAACTCTGCTCATCCTAACCGCCGTCGTCTCACTCACCGTCAGCTTGGCGACCAGATTCTCCGCTCCGACTACTTGTCCTGGTACTTACGCCAAGTCGGTGAATGCGGGTTCGACTGAGCCAATGCGGCAACATTGCGATAGCGATGCTATCCGCTGGGTCACGCCAATTCAAAGTGCGTCACCATTCAAGCTAGTGACCACTTATTCCCGGATCATCACACCCACTCAGCCTGTGGTTCTAGACCCACCTTTTTCACAGCCACTCTACGACCGTCCCCCACCTTCCGCCTTCTCTAGCTAGGGTCCTCCGTAAAATCGACTAATGGCCCGGGGCGTGAGTTCTCCTGGTTAGGACGCGTTATCGTTTGAAGGTAAGCTGCCCGGCTTGAGAATCGTGAACCAATTAGTTCGAGTAGTCCGCTCGATAAAGGGAGTGCCATGACTACTGACGTTCTAGTACGCGACCAGGATATTGAGGCTCTCCGTTCTATGGAGACCTGCGTTGTGTCGAATGCGATTGAAACCTTCGACGTTCGATTGCGGAATACTGGCTTTGCCCGCTCTACCATTCGCTGCTTCTTCGAAGACCTTCCGCCCATGGTCGGATACGCGGCCACGGCGCGACTGCGCAGCAGCGAACCCCCGATGGCGGGACGCGCGTTCCACGACCGCAGCGATTGGTGGAACAGTATTCTGGCCATTCCCTACCCGCGGATTGTCGTTCTCGAGGACATCGACGAGTCGCCGGGCATCGGCGCCTTCCTGGGTGATATGCACGCGGCCATGCTGCGAGCGCTGGGATGTGTGGGATTCGTCACAAACGGGGCGGTCCGGGAATTACCGCGTGTGCGGAGGGTGGGCCTGCAGGTCTTTGCGGGGAACGTCGCCGTTTCTCATGCCTACGCCCATATCTTTGACTTGGGCGCAGAGGTCAATGTTGGAGGTCTGGGAATCAAGCCCAACGATCTCCTCCACGGAGACCGACACGGCGTGCTCACGGTCCCCAAGCAGATCGCGGGCCAGATACCCTCCGTGGCCGCGCGATTGCAGCAAATGGAGCAGCGGGTAATCGATTATTGCCAGTCCAAGGATTTCTCCCTCGCTGAACTGCAGCGAATTACAAGAGATTTGAGTTAGCGGAGAGTGCTGGCCGACAAGCGCCAGAGAAGGCTAGTGTTTGATAAATGAATAAATCCTGCAACCTTCCCGAAATAATTCAAACCCGACTGCGCCGTAGAAGAGCGCTTCCCTTCGTGCTGGTGCTCGCGCTGGTCACATTGCTGGCTCTTGAGCTGACGACATGTTCGGACGGGCGCGATTCGAAGGTAGAGGCCAAGGCACAGCCGGCCGTTACCGTCGGAGTGACGAAAGTCGTCAAAAAAACCCTGAGCCGGGAAATCACCCTGTCCTCTGAGCTCGTTCCTTTCCAGGAGATCGACGTTTATGCAAAGGAATCAGGCTACGTGCAAAAGCTGTATGTCGATTACGGCACACACGTAAAACAAGGCCAGGTCATGGCCGTGCTGGAAATTCCCGAGTTAGAGGCGCAACTGGAACAAGACCGCGCCGCGGTGGCGAACGCCTCCAACCAGGTGCTGCGTGCCCAGCATGAACTGTCTCGTTATCAGGCGCAGTACAAGGCGCTGCATCTGGAATACACACGTCTGAACGCGGTCTTTGAAACCCAGCCGGGCATCGTGGCCCAGCAGGAGGTCGACGACGCGCAGGGCAAGGACCTGGCTGCAGCCTCGCAGGTCGACGCTGGGCAAGCGGCACTGGAAGCAGCGCAGAGCCAGCTAGTTGAAGCCAAGGCCAAGCTTGCTCACGATCAGACCCTCTACGACTACTCAAAACTTCAAGCTCCCTTTCCGGGAGTAGTTACGCAGAGATATGCAAACCTGGGTGCTCTAGTTCAAGCCGGCACAACCTCGAGCACGCAGGCGATGCCTATCGTCCGCCTGTCGGAAGACGATCTGTTCCGCCTGGTGATTCCCATTCCAGAGTCTTACGTCCAGTATATCCGGGTTGGCGACCCGGTAAGTGTGCGCGTCCCTTCTCTCAACCGGAGTTTCCCGGGCAAAGTGGCTCGATTTTCGGTGGACGTCCGGCAGGACACTCGCACCATGCACACCGAAGTGGATGTGCCCAACCCCCAGCACGTACTGATGCCCGGCCTGTACGCGGAGGCCAGCGTTCCCTTGGAGCATCGTGAGGATGCCCCCAGTGTTCCGCTGCAATCCATAAATCATGAAGGCAATAAGACCACGGTTTTTGTCGTGAATCGAGACGACGAACTTGAAGACCGGACGGTTACGCTTGGAATACAAACCGCCACAGATGCGGAAGTGGTTTCCGGCCTGAGGCCGGGAGAACAAGTCGTCGTGAGTGACCGCAGCGGCCTAAAACCAGGGCAACGAGTGCGCGCTCAGCTGGTAGAAATCATGCAATACCAAGAACCGAAAGAAGAGTAACCTCCGGGCAAGGGAATCGAGGGCGGAGTATGTCAGGCTTTTCCATACGCAATCCCTATTTCATCGTGGTCATATGTCTCGCCTTGCTGGTGATCGGTGTTACCAGCCTGGCCCGCATGCCGGTGGATCTGTTTCCGCCGATCAATCTGCCGGAAGTGGTGGTGGCCACGTTTTATTCCGGAATGCCACCCCAGGACATTGAAACCGACATCACCGATCCGCTGGAGCGATTCTTCACCTTGGCCAGCGGCATTGATCACATGGAGTCCCGCTCGCTCCTCGGGGTAAGCATCATCCGCGTCTATTTCCAGCCGGGGACCAGCGCCGATGCCGACGTTACCGAACTCTCGAATCTTGCCCTGGCCGATCTGAAGCGGCTTCCTCCAGGTACGCTTCCACCCGTGGTGTTGAAGTTCGACGCCTCGAGTCTTCCGGTCTGCCTGGTGACTTTGAAGGGACAGGGTTTAACCCAGACGCAGCTGCATGACACCGGTCAGTTCGCCATCCGCAACCAAATTGCCGTGGTAAAGGGCGCGGAGATCCCGCCACCGTTTGGGGGCAAATACCGGCAGATTATGGTCTATGTCGATCCCTACAAGCTGTTGTCGCGGCAAATGAGCCCGATGGATGTCGTCGACGCGGTCAACAATGCAAACCTGATTCTCCCCGCCGGCGACGTCAAGATGGGGTCCCTCGACTACTACGTCTACTCCAACAGTCTGGTCAGCGACATGGACCAACTCGGCAAGATTCCCGTCAAGACCGCCGGCGCCTCCTGGGTTACCGTCAACGATATTGGGGAAGCTCGCGACGCCAACCAGATCCAGTACAACGTCGTACGCGTTGATGGCCAGAGGTCGGTCTACCTGCCAATCATGAAACAGGGCGGGGATACCAACACCATCGAAGTCGTGAATGGCATCCGTGACATGATCAAACACCTCTATGACATACCCAAACAGCTGTTGGCCACGGTGGTGTTTGACCAGTCGGTGTTCGTAAAGGAAGCGATCAAAACCCTGCTGCATGAAGGTCTGATTGGGTTGCTCCTCACCAGCCTGATGATCCTCGTGTTTCTTGGCAGTTTTCGCGCCACCACGGCCGTGTTCCTCTCGATCCCGCTGTCTGCCCTCGCCACTTTCGTGGTTCTGAACCTGACCGGCAGCACGATCAACACCATGATCCTGGGCGGGCTGGCACTGGCGTTTTCGCGCATTATCGACAACTCGGTCATCTCGCTCGAGAACATCTATCGCCACTTGGAAATGGGAGCCATGCCGCTGGCAGCTTCCGAGGTTGGCGGAAAGGAAGTCAGCCTTGCAGTGCTGGCAGCCACGCTGACGACCGTGGTGGTCTTCTTCCCGGTCACATTTCTCTATGGTGTGAGTAAATTCCTCTTCAGCGCCCTGGCGCTCGCAGTTGTCGTTTCGCTGTTTGCTTCTTACTTTGTCGCGATGACGGTCATTCCATTGTTCTGCTCCCGATTTCTCAAGGCCGTACCGCACGCTACCGAGGGTGCGCCTCATGCGGGGGCCTCCCGGTGGGATCGATTTAACGCTGCCTTCAACTCGAAGTTCACCCAGCTGCTCAACCTTTATGAGTACTGGGTACGGCGCGCACTGACTCGTCCCAGACTAACACTGGCCATTCTCAGCGGAGTCTTCCTCGCCAGTCTGGCTATCTATCCCTTCCTGGGCTTGGCCTTCTTCCCGCAAACCGACGCCGGCCAGTTCACCATCAATCTGAAGGTTCCCACCGGGACCCGCATTGAACTCACCGAACAGTATGTCGCGAAGGTGGAGGACCTGATACGACACGTCGTGGACCCGAAGGATTTCAAGATGGTTGTCTCCAACATCGGCGTCGTTCCTGACTTCTCTTCCCTCTACACCACCAATGCCGGTCCCTACACCGCGACCGTTCAGGTGGCTCTCAACGAGCCCCACCGGCGAAGCAGTTTTGTCTACATGGGCCGCGTGCAGAAGGAGCTCGCGACCAAGTTTCCGGAAATACGTGCGTTCTTTTCCAGCGGCTCGATGGTGGATGCCATTCTCAACATGGGCATGCCTGCGCCCATCGATATTCAAGTCAGCAGTCCCGACCTACACCAGATCTATGAAATCGCGCAGGATATGGCGGGCCGTCTGCGGCAATTGCCGGGTGTGGGCGAAGTGTACATCCCTCAGGACATGAACTACCCGGCTCTGCGCCTGGATGTGGACCGGGTGCACGCCAGCGAGCTTGGACTCACTCAAAAGCAGGTTGTCGATAACGTCATCACCGCGCTGAACTCGAACTACATGATTGCGCCGAATTACTGGGTCGACTACAAGACCGGCAACGACTACTACTTAACGGTGCAGTACTACGAAAAGGGACGCCCCGCGATCCGTAACTATGCAGATCTGACCAACATCCCCATCCGGTCCCAAAACCGCGAACTGCCCACGACCTTGGACACGGTCGTCAAGCTGCAGAACGTGCAAACCCCTACCGAGGTGGACCACTACCAGATTCAACGGGTGATTGACGTTTACGTGACCCCGGCCGGGGAAGATCTGGGCAAAGTCGCAGATGCGGCTCGCGGTGTGATTCGCAAGATGAATCTGCCGGAGAACGTCCGCGTTAACCTGCGCGGCATGGTGCAGGGCATGCTCGAGTCTTTCCGCAGCTTTGCCATCGGCCTCTCGCTTTCCGTCATCCTGTTGTATCTCATTCTGGTGGCGCAGTTCCGGTCCTTCAAGGACCCCTTTCTCATCATGCTCGCGATTCCCATGGGATTTATTGGGGTTCTCCTCATCCTCGCTCTCACGGGCACGACTCTGAACGTGATGTCGCTCATGGGGGTGCTCATGCTCGTGGGTATTTCGGCCTCGAACAGCATTCTGATCGTCGAGTTTGCCCACCGCCTCGAGGAACAGGGAAAGTCGGTCGAAGAGGCTGTCATCACCTCGTGCCGGGTCCGCTTGCGGCCCATCCTGATGACCTCGCTGGCCACCATCATCGGCATGGTGCCGATGGCGCTGAAGCTGGGTACCGGGAGCGAGCAGTATGCTCCTCTGGCCCGCACCATCATCGGAGGATTGACCGTGTCGGTGGCGCTCACGGTGTTCATCGTGCCCGCCACCTACTTGCTGGTATATGGCCGCCGCTCAACCGCGGAGAAACCATAGGGGCTGCGAGAGTCGTTCGCGATCAGTCGGAATGAATTTATGCCGCGATTTGCAATCCGGAATCCGTATTTCATCATCGTCGTCTGCCTGGTGCTGGTTGTAATCGGCGTTACCAGTCTGGCGCGGATGCCGGTAGACCTGTTTCCGCCGATAAACCTGCCTGAAGTCGTGGTGGCAACCTTCTACTCCGGCATGCCGCCGCAGGATGTCGAAACGGATATCACCGATCCCCTAGAGCGGTTCTTCACCCTGGCCAGCGGGATCGATCACATGGAGTCGCGCTCCCTTCTGGGCGTCGGCATCATCCGCGTCTACTTCCAGCCGGGAACCAGCGCAGACGCAGACGTCACCGAGCTCTCAAACCTCGCACTTGCCGACTTGAAACGCCTGCCGCCGGGAACGTTGCCTCCGGTCGTGCTGAAGTTCGATGCTTCCAGTCTCCCCGTCGCTCTGGTAACCGTCAAAGGCGAGGGGCTGACCGAAACGCAGCTCCACGACTACGCCCAGTTCCAGATTCGCAACCAGATTGCCGTGGTTCCGGGCGCAGTCATTCCCCCGCCATTCGGCGGGAAATACCGCCAAATCATGATCTACGTCGATCCCTACAAGCTCCTGTCGCGGCAGCTGAGCCTGATGGACGTGGTGGGAGCCGTCAACAACTCCAACCTGATCCTGCCCGCAGGTGACGTGAAGATTGGGCCCTACGACTATTTCGTGTACTCCAACAGCCTAGTCGAAAACATGAGCGAACTAGGCGAAGTCCCGCTGAAGACCCGGAGCACTTCCTGGGTTACGGTCAACGATGTGGGCAAGGCGGAAGACGCCAATCAAATCCAGTACAACCTGGTGCGAATCGACGGGCAGAGATCCTGCTACATCCCCATCATGAAGCAGGGCGGCGACACCAACACGATTCAGGTCGTGAATGGCGTCCGCAGTCTGATTCACCATCTTTACGACATCCCGAAACAGCTGGCCACCAGTATCGTGTTCGACCAGTCGGTATACGTGAAAGAGGCGATTCACACCGTGCTGCACGAAGGCATGCTGGGCTTGATCCTGACCAGCCTGATGATCTTGATCTTTCTCGGGAGCTTCCGCGCTACGTCGGCGGTGCTCCTTTCGATTCCCCTGTCCGCTCTGGCCACCTTCGTGGCGCTGTACCTGATGGGCAGCACGATCAACACCATGATTCTGGGAGGCCTGGCTCTAGCCTTCTCGCGCGTGATCGACAATTCGGTTATCTCGCTGGAGAACATTTATCGCCACCTGGAAATGGGCTCCGCGCCCATGGTCGCTGCCGAAGTGGGTGGCGCGGAAGTAAACCTGGCCGTTCTGGCGGCCACTCTGGTAGACGTGGTGGATTTCTTCCCGGTCGTGTTCCTCTACGGTGTGGCCAAGTTCCTGTTCTCGGCGCTGGCGCTCGCCTTCTGCCTCTCCCTCCTGGCTTCCTTCGTGGTGGCCATGACGGTGATTCCGCTGTTCTGCTCGCACTTTCTCAAGTCAGTCCCGCTCGCCGGCCATCACAAGAGCGGGGAAAACCAGGAGTACGAAGTGGAACCGACGTCACCAGGCAGCCCTTCCTGGTGGGACAGATTCAATGCCGCGTTCAATCGAACATTTAACAAGGTCCTGGATTTCTACGAATACTGGGTGCGGCGAGCGCTGAGAAGACCCGGGCTCACGGTAGCGGTGCTGGCTGGGGTCTTCCTGCTAAGCCTGGCCATCTATCCCCTGCTTGGCCTGGCTTTCTTCCCACGTACCGATGCCGGGCAGTTCACCATCAACCTGAAGGTTCCGACCGGCACTCGGATTGAGGTGACGGAACAGTATGTGGCCCGGGTGGAGGATCTTATCCGCCACGTGGTTGAGCCTGGCGATCTCAAGCGCATCGTCTCCAACCTCGGCGTCGTTCCCGATTTCTCTTCGCTGTACACGACGAACGCCGGCCCCTACACCGCAACCGTTCAAGTCGCGCTGAACGAGCCCCACCACAGGACCAGCTTCGAGTATATGGACCGGGTACGCGACCAGATGGCGCGCCAGTTTCCCGACATCCGGACCTTTTTCTCCAGCGGCTCCATGGTGGACTCGATCCTCAACATGGGCATGCCGGCGCCGATTGATATCCAGGTCAGCAGCCCGGACCTGCATCAGATCTATGGCGTAGCCCAGGATCTCGCGCATCGCATTCGCGAAGTGCGCGGGGTGGGCGAGATTTACATTCCGCAGGACATGGATTATCCGGCCCTGCGCCTGGATGTCGATCGTGTGCACGCGGCCGAGCTTGGACTGACGCAGAAAGACGTGGTCGACAACGTCATTACCGCGCTGAACTCAAACTACATGATCGCGCCCAACTACTGGGTGGATCGTAAGAGCGGCAACGACTACTACCTCACCGTGCAGTACTTCGAAAAAGGGCAACCCGCGATCCACGACATGGTAGACCTGGGCCAGATCCCTTTGCGTGATCAGTCCGGCGGGGCGCCGAACATGAACTGCGGGTTGCTGCGATCGCGGGAATTCGGCGCGGCAACGCCCGCCTGGAACTGCGGGCAAACCCTGCCTGCGGTGGCAGGCCAGCCGGGCGACAACGTGCGCTCCATCACGGCAAGGGACAATGGGGATTCGGATATAAACTGCGGGCTGCTGCGATCCCCGAAACTGGGTGTCGCCAAGCCTAGCTGGACGTGCGGGCGTACCATGCCCGCGGCCGGAGGCCAGCCGGGCGGCGAGGTGCGCCCGATCACCGTGCTGGACAATGTGGTGAACGTCAGGCACGTGCAGACGCCGACCGAGATCGATCACTACCAGATTCAGCGGGTTATTGATATCTACGTGACCCCGGCCAGCGAAGACCTTGGCCGGGTCACCAGCGCCATACAGAAGATCGTGGGGCAGGCCCATATCGCATCCAATGTGCGCGTCAACCTGCGTGGGATGGTGCAGGGCATGGAAGCATCCTTCAGAAGCTTTGCTCTGGGCTTCTTGCTGTCTTTTGCCCTGCTATTTCTCATTCTGACCGCCCAATTCAAGTCGTTCATTGATCCGCTGCTCATCATGCTGGCCATCCCCATGGGATTTGTCGGCGTTCTCATCATCCTGCCACTAACGCATAGCACGTTGAACGTGATGTCGCTCATGGGAGTACTGATGCTGGTGGGAATTGCCGACTCCAACAGCATTCTTATCGTCGATTTTGCGCACAAGCTCGAGCAACGAGGGTTGTCAGCGGCGGATGCTGTCATTACCGCGTGCCGGGTGCGCCTGCGGCCGATCCTGATGACCTCGCTGGCCACCATCATCGGCATGATTCCGATGGCTCTGAAGCTGGGCACGGGCGCCGAGCAGTACACCCCGATGGCCCGTGCCATCATCGGCGGCCTCACTTCGTCGGTGCTGCTGACCATCTTCATCGTACCGGCGGCGTACCTGCTGGTGTATGGCCGTCGCGGCAAACAGGCCACAGAAGCTCAGCCCAGCAGGCCGGCGGAATGAGGAACGGAGCCGTGGCGTCTCGCAGTCACGCGGATTGGCTGGCAAGATTCGCGGCTTCTCCGCTGCACTTCGTTCGGCCGCGGGCCGGAGGGCAACACACCTCGCGTAGCGAAACGTTTCCAATTTCCCGGTTTGCCGAAGGCTCATCTTATGAGACACAACTCTAGTGGATTCGCCATTCTGATCTTACTTTTGCCTCTTCTGGTTGCTGCCCAGACGTCGGTCGGCTTCCGCAAGGATGCTTCGCTGCCCTCCGCGCCAGTCCCGCAAGGGAGCTTTGGCCAGAGCAAGCCGCCAATGTCGGGCACTGCGTCCGTTCCTGCTCCAGGGCCGGCCCCTGGACCCGCCACCCAGCTGACTTTGAAGCAGGCCGAGCAGCTGGCTATTAAGAACAACCCGCAGATTTCGGTGGCGCGTCTCATTGCGCTGGCGTCAGAGCAGGTCACCCGCGAGGTCCGCTCCAATCTCTGGCCGACCGCGACCGGCGAGATCACCGGGGTTGCCGCCGAGTCGGGCACCCGGATCACCGCCGGGGCACTGAATAACCCAATCATTTTCCAGCGAGCTGCCGCGGGCCTGATCTTCGGCCAGTTGATTACCGACTTCGGTCGCACCACCAACCTCATCTCCAGCGCCAACTACGCCGCCAAAGCCGAGAATGAGAATGCCCTTGCAACCACCCAGCAGATTCTTCTGGCTGTAAACAAGGCGTTTTACAACACCCTGCAAGCGCAAGCTCTGTTGGTCGTAGCCCAGCAGACTGTGAAAGAGCGGCAGACCGTAACCGACCAAGTGGGCGCGCTGTACAAGAGCAAGCTGAAATCGGAACTCGACTTCAGCTTCGCCAACGTCAATCTGGCGCAGGCGCAACTCTTGTTGCTGGATGCGCAAAACAACCGGGACGCCGCCCAGGCCACGCTTTCGATGGTGCTGGGATTTCAGACTTTGCAGAGTTTCTCTCTGATGGAGGAGCCACGCCCGACGCAACCTCCCGCCAGCAATGTCGACGATTTGATCGCACACGCGTTTTCCGACCGTCCTGAGATCCGATCCCTGGAATTACAGTATCAATCTGCCAGGAAGTTTCAGGTCGCCGAAAGGGATCTACTTTTCCCGACCATTCGTGCCCTGGGAGCCGTCGGGGTAACGCCCGTAGGCGATACTGAAGTGGCTCCCAGTCCAATCGCCTTCGACAATACCTACGGCGCGATCGGCGGCAACATGGAGATCCCGCTTTTCAACGGCTTCCTGTATTTCGCTCGGGCTAAGGAATCGAAGCTGCGTTCTCAAGCAACTGATGAACGCCTGCGCGACATGCGTGACCTGATCTCCCGCGATGTCCGCACCAGTTGGCTCAATGCCAACACAGCCTTTCAGCGCCTCGCAGTTACCCAGCAATTGCTGGATCAGGCCAAGCTCGCGCTGAGCCTGGCGCAGTCCCGCTACAACCTGGGTCTGGGCTCGATCGTGGAATTGAGCCAGGCGCAACTGCAGGAGACGCAATCCGAAATCGCGTACGCGCAGGCAGGCTATGACTACAGTCTGAGCCTGGCGATTCTCGCCTACGAGACCACGGGAATCTAAACGTGAACCCTTCGCGAATCCGAGAAGTGCTAGTTACGCTCCAGATAAAGCGGCACCCGCATTCCAGAATGAAGCGACAGAATAGAAGACTTTCGTCGCTGACCACCGTTCAGTGGCTGATTTTGATCTCTTGCGTCGCAGCATTTGTGGGAGGGATTTTTATACTAACGATTTACTACACCACGGGCAAATAGCTGCGCGACTACTGGTGTCCGGGGTTACTGAGGGTTGTCGTCCGGGCGTCGCTTCAAGGTGGATACCCAGAAATTCTCCGGAGAATGGCGGAAGTAACTCGCTGCGGCGGATTATGCACTAAATCGCCCATGCCTCGACCGAACACCGGGCAATCTTGAATATCTAAGTAACTTGGGTACCATGGGCCAAGTGCTGGTTGCTCTGGTTTCGGCCCTCGCCCAGGGAATCTTGACCTGCAGAGCTAAACTCGGCCATGACTCTCAGCGAGAGCCAAGGTTACTCTCGGGGCGAACCAGGAGCGCAAGCCTGGGAAAGAGGAATCGGCCGGCGGCGTCGTCGATGACGTTCACCTGGCAGGTGTAGAACCCCGGCTTTAGCCGGCTCAGCGGCACATCCAGCTGAAAGACTCCGGCCTTGCGGTCGCGAGCATTGAGCTCGTTCAACTCGACCAAAGAACTTTCGAATACTTTGGCTTTCCCACGGAAAAAGGCGACATTCGTAAGGAGGCGAATGCCAGCTCTGGCCTGTCCCTCCTCGGAGGATTCCTGCGCATTCGACCGGCCTGGGTCATAGACCTCGTAATAGAGGAGCAGGTGCTGAGCGGCGGAGAAAACGTGAGTTATGTTGGGAATGATCTCTTGACCGTCGCGCACCAGCGGGTTCGGCGCCGAACCCTTCTTCGCGGGCTGTAGTTGACTAGCCAGCACGATCGAACTCATCTTGAGCGGCTGCGAGCGGAAATCCGGAACGTCCAGATCGGTTTCAAAAGAACCCATGCGGCCGGTCTGGTTTTCGCGCACCACACACTTCAAGTGATACCTGCCCGTGGCCAGGGTCAAAATGGTGTTGTATTGCACGTTCTTTTTCTTTACGTTGTCGGCGGTATCGACCGCCAACTTGACCGTGCTGCGAATTGTGGTCAACAAATGGCCATCCTTGTCGCTGACCATCCCGATCACATCGAGGGTAGCCTTATCGCGATCGCTGCTGCGGGTGAACGGAATCTGCGAGCCCGGCACGACCAGTGAGATAGGCACCGCAAACTTGTTCCCGTCCAGGCGAAAGTACGCAGCCCCCAGATAAACCGGGAGATCTGTGGTGGGGAGTTCCGAGGCGAGTTCGGCCTCCAGCTGCCGTTCCTTGTCCTCCTTGGTTGCATGCTGGTAATCGGCGGGGGCGTAGTAACCGCGGCGATAGTCGACCTTAAAGCCCG
>DATJVZ010000336.1:0-2557 GCA_035501575.1 Terriglobales bacterium
GGCTTCGATGCGGACCACTTTTGCTCCCACGTGTTTCATGAACCAGGAAATGGTAGCAGCTGAAGCCGGCGACGCGCATCGAACACCCGCATTCAGACCGCAAGTCAAAAATGATCGTCGGGTGGCCGTTGAGGATGCGCGTGATGCCCCACTCCGGCCAGGCCTCTGGCCTGGATGATGCGGTCCCACGGGCCCGTCTGCCAGTTGTCGCGCTTGGGGTCGGTAGCGATCCAGGGGGGCAGGGCAATCACCAGCGCCTCCCCTACGGCATGGGCATACGGTTCGTACATGGCCCGCAACTTCGTCAACTTTTCCTCAAATTCCGCCCCTTGTTTCAACTCGAGCCCGCGCTCGGAAAGGTCTTGTCGCAGTCGCTCGGAGTCTTCCGGCGTTAGGCGATCGGGATACTCCGGATCATAACGGGCATGCACCAACTGGGCCAAGTCGACCAGCGTATGGCGCGTCATGGAAAAGGTAAGCCTGGCCTGATCACTTCCGAGACCCTCGACGCCGGCAATGACCAGGGAGGTGGCATCGAGAATGGCGGTCAAAGCGGTCAGCCAAGATTGATTCCGATGCTGCGAACGAAAGAAAGCCAGCGGAGGATACGAGATATGACTCTCCAGCATTTCACTGGCAGAATACTCCCAATCGCGAAAAATCTGGTCGAGTAACCGTTGCTGTGTTCCGATTCTCGCCAACAGCTCGGTCGCCGTCGGGGGGGAACCTGCATAGACGTCGAGCAGGGAAATCTGCACCTCGCGTCGTGAAAATGAGGAATAGATGGTGGGCAGGTATCCGACCACGGTGCCGAGAAAGCCAAACCCCATTCCCGCTTCCATCACGGCCAAGACGCGGCTGACGGACGAGGCTGGAACGATGTCGCCGTATCCCAGGGTGAAGAAGGTCTCGCCGCTCAGGTAGAGCAGAGTGCCGAAGGTGATGGGTTCGTCGGTCAGGCGGAGATGTTCGCCGCTACCGTATTGCAGCAAGGCGAATCCCAGAATCAAGGCGAGCGCCCAGAGAATCAGCAGCACAATCAGCGAGAGAGGGCCGAAGTAGGCGAGAAAATTCTCCCGTCGACTGCTGGAGCGGATGTATCGGGCGAGCCTGAACCACGGAACTCCGACGCCGCGGTAAAACCAGGTGGTGATGCGAAATCGCCGCTCCACCCGACGGGGCAAAACCACCGCCTCGAAGGCATCGAGCAGGACGGCGAGGATCAAAACTGAGCCGGCAATCGTGGCTGCGACATGCGGGTTCAAAGCAGGGATCCGGTTCGATCAGCAGGGATCGTAGCAGATTCTGCCGGTTCGAGGGTTGACTGGTTCGAGGGCTCCAAGGTTTTCACGGTGCCAGGTGGGCGTCTGCGACGGCCCGATGGACGGCGAGCACCTCCTTCAACACGCTTCGCAGCCTGGTGGATTCCAGAGCGTTGGCGCCATCGGACTTCGCTTCTTTGGGATTATCGTGGACTTCGAGAAAGATGCCATCTACGCCGGCGGCGGCCGCCGCCCGTGCCAAGACTGGAATGAATTCAGGTTGGCCTCCGCTCTCCGCCGGCCGATCTCGATCCTCGGCGGAAGCCGAAGGCAGTTGAACCGAGTGGGTCGCATCGAACACCACCGGAGAAAATCGCCGCAGAATGGCGAGCGAGCGCATATCGACTACGAGGTTGTTATATCCGAAGCTCGATCCCCGTTCCGTCACCACCACCCGATCGTTGCCTGCCGCTCGGCACTTGTCGACGGCATGCCTCATATCCCAGGGAGAAACAAACTGGCCCTTTTTGATATTCACCACCCGCTCGCTCATAGCTGCGGCTACGATCAAATCCGTTTGCCGGCAAAGCAAGGCCGGAATTTGCACGACATCGGCCACGGCCGCTACTTTTCCGACGTCTTGCGCCTCATGCACATCGGTCAGCACGGGAACGTGCACCTCGTCTTTGACTTTCTTGAGAATACGCAGGCCTTCGTTGAGGCCGGGACCGCGAAAACTGCGGATCGATGTGCGGTTGGCCTTGTCGTAGGAAGCCTTAAAGATGAAGGGAAGATTGAGGGAGCGTGTCACACCTTTGATGATCTCGGCCATGCGCAGGGCGTGCGCCTCGCTCTCGATGACGCAGGGTCCCGCGATCAAAAACAAGTCCCCCGAGCCAATGCGAACGCCGTCGAGTTGGAAAGAAAGACCCATTCCCGCCAAGGGCACGAAGGATCATGAAAGGGATGCTGTCGGGACCATTCTATCGGCTGCTGACCTTTTGTGGCCGGTGAAACATTTCGAGTTCTGCTGCAACTTTGTCTGCCCGCTGCTTGATTCTATGTTTGTAGGCAGCGCCAACGAAGGCCTTGAACAGGGGATGCGGCTCCAAGGGCTTCGACTTAAATTCGGGATGGAACTGGCAGCCGATAAAATGTGGGTGATCGGGAAGTTCGATGATCTCGACGTAGGTTCCGTCCGGAGTGGAGCCGGAGATCTTAATGCCGCCAGCGACCAGCGTGTCTTCGTATTCCCGATTAAACTCATAGCGATGACGATGGCGCTCGCTAATTTC
>DATJVZ010000337.1:0-3339 GCA_035501575.1 Terriglobales bacterium
TCGTCACGGATTAATCAAGCAGATACCTTTGGTTACGGCCATAGCAATTGCTCGAGAAAGCCCGGTACGCTGGTGAGGTAGATCCCGCCCTATGGGTCTCAACTCACTGGATCTCGCCATCATTGCGGTTTACCTCGCGGGCATCACCGTCTTCGGGCTACGCTTTCGAAAACGGCAGCGCTCCCTGCGCGATTACTTCCTGGCGGACCGCGACCTGCCCTGGTGGGCCATCGCCCTCTCGATTGTCGCCGCGGAAACCAGCACTCTGACCATCATCAGTATTCCTGGATTGGCCTACGATACGAATCTGACTTTCCTGCAGGTGGTACTCGGCTATCTCGCAGGACGCGTGGTCATCAGCTTCCTTTTCCTGCCGCAATATTTCCGGGGCGATCTATTCACCGCCTATGAGTTCATCGCGCGTCGCTTTGGCAATCGCCTACGATGCCTGACCGCCGCCTTGTTTCTCTTGACTCGCGCCGCCGCCGAGGGGGTGCGGGTCTATGCCATCTCGATTGTGGTTGGGATCGCCCTGGGCACGCGTGAGCTCGCCTCCATCGCGATCATCACGGCCCTGACTCTGATTTACACCTTCGAAGGCGGCCTGGCGGCGGTAATTTGGACTGACGTGATCCAAACCGTAATTTACGTGGGAGGGAGCGTCGTCGGATTGTTTATCATCCTGCACGCGGTTCCGGGGGGATGGCCGGCGATTCACCAGGTTGCCGCGACGGCCGGGAAATGGCGCGTCTTTGACTTCACCCCGGATTTCTGGAGGCCATACACATTTTGGTCGGGGTTGCTGGGAGGAGCTTTTCTGACTACGGCCAGCCATGGCACTGACCAGCTGATCGTGCAGCGGCTTCTCGCGGCGCGCAACCAACGACAGTCGGTCACGGCTCTGCTCATGAGCGGAGTCGCTATCTTTTTCCAGTTTGCTCTTTTTCTGCTGATTGGCGTGATGCTCTTCGCCTACTACCAGAAGCCGTCGGCGTCGTTTGGTCGGGCCGATCGAATCTATCCGACCTACATTGTCACCCAGATGCCTCATGGGATCTCAGGCTTGCTGATCGCAGCCATCTTGGCGGCCGCGATGTCGAATCTGAGCGCAGCCCTGAATTCCCTGTCTTCCACGTCTATCATTGACTTCTATCTGCAGCACAAACCGGAGCTCGATGAGCGCCGGCGACTCCAACTTTCCCGCCTGACCACCGTGGTTTGGGCACTAGTTTTGTTCTTGCTGGCGCTGCTTGCGCTGCACAAAGTCGGACGGGTGATTGAAGTCGGGCTCCAGATTGCCTCCGTAGCCTATGGCGCACTGCTGGGGGTTTTCCTTCTTGGAGTGCTGAGCCGGCGGGCCAATCAGCCTGGGGCGATGCTCGGCATGGTATGCGGTTTCGGGATCGCATTGTATATCTGGCTCGATACACGGGTTCCCTGGACGTGGTACGTGTTCATAGGGTCCCTGGTAACGTTTTCCGTTGGCTACGTGTCCAGCCTGTGTTGGAGCCGAGAGCAAGGTGAAGGACAACAAACCTGAGACGGCTCCGGACCTTATTGCGAGCTTCGATCCGCCAGGCGGTCAATCGTGCCCTACCGCGCCGACTGCTCCAGGATTTGTGCGGCCGAATCGATCAGGGACGACTCCTCCTCAAGCGCTTTCGCCACCCGCACGATTTCCTGTTCGGCTTCAGCATATCTTTTTTGTTCAATGCCCTCGCGTACGCCAGGAATGGTCTTCGGGTCATATCCGGTGTATACGCCAGGAGCCTCCAGCAGATGCTTGTACCAGGGGCGGCGCGGAAGTCCATCCGCACTGGTCAATTTGCGCTCGCTCTCGATAAGCCGCTCATTTAGCTCGCGCAGGGTCCCAGCCGGGGCCTCGCCAAATGCCGCTTGCTGGCGCAATAAAGCCTGCTGGTAGCGTTCTGCGCTGCGGGCCAGCGCGTCGCCGGCGTTCTCTAAGGGTGCGAAGTTCAGGTACGGCGGAACGTTTTCTCTGGGCGGGGCCAGCGTGGGACGTCTTGGGTCGAGCATCGCCTTGAAGACCCCTTCTTCCAGTTCCTGGTTGAGCTCTCGAATTTCCTCCTGCTTGTCGGCGAGCAGCTTTTCCAGTTCCTGGGTGTACTTATGAACGGTGTCGGCCAAGTCCACGAAGTCGAAGGGCAACACCTCGGCATCAGCCAAGCGCATCACGGATGTTCCTCCCGTCTGCGACATGGCTCGCCCATAGACAAAATCGGTGTCGGAAAAGTGTGTGTACCAGTAAAAGTCGTCGTAGATGGAGTGGTAGATGCCCTGCTCGTCCTCGCCTCCATATCCCAAGTTGAGCGATGCGATCCCGAGGTGATCGATGAATGCGGTGTAGTCCGTCCCTGATCCCAACGCGCCAATGCGCACGTCGGCACGCTGCCGCAGCTCCTTGCGTTCGTCGGCGGATTTGGCTTGCGCGATCTTCGACAGCTGGAGCCGCTGCCACACGGTCAGTTTGGTTTCGGGATCGGCAATGTCGCGAGCCACGCCATTGATGAACTGCTCGAGACTTTGTGAGCCCTCGAGGTTAAGCAACCCGCGGTCGTTGGTGTCGCTGTTGATATAAACGGCGGCATGTTGCCGCAACTCCTCGGCATGCGCCTCGGCCCATTCCGTAGATCCGAGCAGCATGGGCTCTTCCCCGTCCCAGGCGGCGTAGATGATGGTGCGGCGCGGTTTCCAGCCTTGCTTGAGTAATTCACCCAAAGCCCGCGCCTCCTCAAGAAGATCCGCTTGGGCCGAGACCGGGTCCTCGGCCCCGTTGACCCAGGCGTCATGGTGATTGCCCCGGATGATCCATTCATCCGGTACGCTGCCGCCGGGAATCTTGGCGATGACGTCACGCACCGGCTTGATATCCCAGTTGAAGGCAACTTTCAGATGAACTTTGGCGGGGCCAGGTCCTACGTGATAAGGGATAGGCAGATTTCCGCGCCACTCGTTCGGCGCCATGGGCCCGGCGAGGTTAGCCAGCAATGGCTGGGCATCTCCATAGGAAATCGGCAGAACCGGAATCTTCGTGATGCTCTTCGCCTCTTTCAGCGGCAGACGCTTAGCATCGGGCGTGGCGCCGACGCCGGGAGTCAGCGGGTCTCCAGGGCTGGACGAGGCAAAGTCCATTACACTGCCGCGCTGCACCCCGTCGGGGTTGCGCATGGGACCCTTAGGAAACACATTGTCGCGCGTATAGCCGTCATCCTGAGGTTCGGAGTAGATCAGGCATCCGACTGCTCCGTGCTCGGCCGCAACCTTCGGTTTCACACCCCGCCAGGAGTGGTAGTACTTGGCGATCACGATCGCACCCTT
>DATJVZ010000338.1:0-44175 GCA_035501575.1 Terriglobales bacterium
AAGCCGGTCAGTGACATCAGCTACTCATTCTGGCCTTATGTCGATCTGAACCAAATTACTCCGCGGTTGCACACGATCCTGACCTATAGCCCGGGCTTCACCTTCTATCAGCACACGAGCTCGTACAACCAAGCGAACCAGAATGTTGGGGTCGATATCAGCTGTCGGCTTAGCCCCCACGTGACCGTGAGCGTTGTGGACTCGCTGCACAAATTCTCCAACGTCTTTAATCAGCCCGACCTGCTTACCGGCACACCGGTTTCCGGATCCGGTCAATCTCCTGCGGTCGCGGTCATCGCGCCCCTGGCCGACCAGCTCAACAACGTAGGAAGCGTCGAACTTACCTACCAGTTCAGCCGCAACGCCATGGTGGGTGGTAGCGGAACGTTCACCAATCTGAATTACTACAATCAGGTTCAAGCCAAGGGTCTTTACGATTCAGCTTCGCGCGCTGGATCCGCTTTTTACTCCTATCGCCTGGCGAAAAAGCACTACGTTGGCGCGGCCTACCAATATCAGCAGATCCTCGCTTATCCGGCCGGGGGGCAGAGTCAGGTTCAAATCAATACGGCGTTCGCATTCTATACGGTTTATCTGAAGCCTACGCTTTCGCTGTCGTTTTCGGGTGGACCCCAGCATTGGGACATCGTCGAGCCGTTACCGGGCCTGCAAAGTTGGTCGCCCGCCGCGACGGGGAGCTTTAGCTGGCAAGCACGGCATACGGTGATGTCGGGCAGCTACTCGCACATGGTCTCGGGCGGCGGCGGTTTGGCTGGCGCCTATCACACCAATCTCGCTGCCGTCTCTTTCCGGCAGCTCCTCACGCGGAACTGGAATGCGGGAGTCACCGGCGGGTATTCGCTGTACCAGAGCCTGGATCCTTTGCTGTCGTTCTTCAACAACGGCGGCCACTCGGTAACGGGAAGCGCTTCGGTGCAGCGCAAGCTCGGTCAACATTTCCAGGCTGAGCTGGGTTACACCCGGCTCCACCAAAGCTACGCCGATATAGCCGCCGTTTCCACCTTTCCGAACGTGAACCGGGAGTGGGTCTCGCTCTCCTATCAGTTCGCTAGGCCCTTGGGAAGGTAGTATGGCAGAAGACTTCGAAGAAAAAGGTTTAGAATTCGATCCGCAGGCCTGGCTGGCCATCGCGCGACGGAGGCATCTGCACTTCCTGATTGCTCTGCTCGCCGGTTGGCTGTCGGTCTGGGTGGCAAGCTGGATCCTGCCGGCGCGCTACAAATCGAGCACCCTGATTCTGGTCGAGCAGCCGACCATGCCGAAGGACTATGTGACTCCGAACGTCAGCGACAACCTGCAGGAACGGTTGGAGAGCATAACCCAGCAGATCCTTAGCCGCACCAATTTGGTGCATATCATTGACGAGTTTAATCTCTACACTCGCGAGCACGCTCAGCCGACTCCGGACGAAAAGGTGGAGCGCATGCGCAAGGATGTCGAGATCGACCTGGTGAAGGACACTCGTAATCAAGTCACCGCCTTTAACGTTTCCTACTCGTCACGTAACCCACGTCTCGCCCAGCAGGTAACCAGCGAAATAACGAATTTGTTCATCAACGAGAATCTGGAAGTGCGGCAACAGCAGTCGGAGGACACCACCAAATTTCTTTCCGACCAGTTAGAGACTGCTCGCAAGAGCCTGGACGAGCAAGAACAGAAAATCCAGGAATTCAAGGGACAACACATTGGCGAGCTGCCCACGCAGTTGGGCAGTAATCTGCAAATTCTCAGCGGGCTGCAGTCTCAGCTGCAGGGAGAGCAAGACGCGCTCAACACGGCCAAGCAACAACATGTTTATCTGGAAACTCTGCTCAGCCAGTATCGTGCCTTGCACGATTCTCCTAAGAACCCCGACGGCACCTCCATGGGACTGCCCGCGATCGATCAGGAACTGGCGAAGCTTCGTGCCGAACTGGCCGACTTGCAGGCGCGCTATACCGACCGACACCCGGACGTACGGAAACTGAAAGATCAGATTGCCCAAACGCAAAAGATGCGGGATCAGCTGGCAGCGGATCAGAGAGCCAGGCCCGACAGCACATCCGATGAAACGATCGTAACCAATTCCGACGATCCACAAGCTGCCTCCGTGGCTCAATTACAAAGCCAGATGAAGGCCAACCAGATTGAGGTTACGAACCGGGAACACTCGATCGAGGCGCTGAAGGCGAAGGTCGCTGAGTATCAGGGGCGGCTGAATCAGGAACCGGTGCGGGAGCAGCAGTTGGCAGATCTGACCCGAGGCTATGACCAATCCAAGGCCAACTATGATGACCTGCTGAAAAAGAAGAACGAATCGGCCATGGCGACCAGCATGGAATTGCTGCAACAGGGTGAGCGATTCCGCATTCTTGACCCGCCCAGTTTGCCGCTGAAGGCGGATTTCCCGAATCGCTTGAGATTTTGCGGCATCGGCCTGGGGTTAGGACTGGCGTTAGGTGTGATCGTGGCCGGTGCCTTCGAAATGATGGACGACCGTATTCACGACGAAAAGATGCTGCAGAGTCTTCTCCCGATTGCGGTGATCTCGGAGGTTCCGGAGATCACCGGTGCGCGCGACCTGCAACGGCGCCGCCGGCAAATGTGGATGGGATGGGCCATCGCAGTGCTCGTGTTTGCTACCATTTTGGCGGGTTCGGCGCTGAGCTTCTTACGCGGATGAGTGGCTGCTGAATGTACTTGACCTTTTTCAACCTGAAGCGCAGTCCGTTCGAGATCACTCCGGACCCGTCGTTTCTTTTCCCTACGAAGCGGCATAACGAGGCCCTAGCGACGCTGTACTACGGCGTGGAGCGCCGCAAGGGGTTTGTCGTCCTGACGGGAGAAGTCGGAACCGGGAAAACTCTGCTGCTGCGCTGCCTGCTGCGTTTGCTGAAGTACCGCAAAGACACCGAATACGCCTACGTATTCAACGGCCGGTTATCGCCTTTGGAGTTTCTTCAATATGTCGTGGCGGATTTTGGACTGTCGGCAGCCAACAAGAATAAGAGCGAACTGCTGCTGGAACTGGTTCGCTTCGTGATTGCGCGAAGCCAGAAGAATCTAACCAACGTCCTCGTGATCGATGAAGCTCATCACCTGTCGGCCGATATTCTGGAAGAGATTCGGCTGCTGACAAACTTGGAAACGTCCCAGGCCAAGCTGCTGCAAATCCTACTGGTGGGGCAGCCGGAATTAGATGAAAAGCTGGATTCGATCGAACTGCGGCAATTGAAACAGCGAATTGCCTTTCGCGCGCACTTGCTGCCGCTCGATTTAATCGAAACCCAGCAATACATTGAGCGGCGCCTGCAGCTTGCCGGAGCGGATTCCCGCGGTTCCGTTATGTTCCCGGCGCCAACCAGTACTGCGGTTTACCAGCATTCGCGCGGGTTTCCGCGCTTGATCAATACCATTTGCGAAAACGCCCTGATTGCCGCCTACGCAAAACAGTCCCAAGTAGTCACCCCGGAAATTATTGAAACCATTGCGGTAGATTTCCGTTTGGGAATTGTCCGTCATCCCGAACCGCAAAAACCAAATTCTGCCGACGACGAGGACGTTCGCAAGGCGGCCCGAACGCTGCTGGAGCTGATGCGAAAGTCCCCCGCCGCCGTGCAGTAGGCAAGACGAGAGTCCTCTACATGAGTCACATCTTTGACGCGCTAACGAGAGCGGAAGCGGAGCAGTCCGGCAACGAGCTCTCCCTGACCCGCCAACTGCTGCAGATGGCGCAATCGGGAGCACCACCCCTGATCGAGGTCGCAGAAGCAGCGCAGTCAGGGGAAGCACCCCTGGCCCAATCGCTGTCCGGGATTTTGGCTCCCGGTGCGGCGGAACTGCCAAATCCGTTCGAATCGTTTGGCTCTTTGCCCATCGTATTGCCACCCAACAGCCGGCTGGTGTCGGTCACGGAGAAAGACAGCCTGGCCGCAGAGAAGTTTCGTTTTCTTGCGGTTCGCTTGCGGCAGCTGCAGCAAACCCGACCCTTGAAGAAACTGCTGATCACGAGCACAATGCCGGAAGAAGGAAAGAGTACGCTCGCCGCCAATCTCGCCTGCACCCTGGCAAGGCGAAAAGAGAAGAGAACGTTGCTCCTCGATGGCGACCTGCGGCGGCCCACCGTAGCCAAGCAACTCGGATTGGGACACGTCTCCGGACTCAGTGAATGCCTGCAGGACGATGCTAAACTGACCACCAGCGTTTACCGGCTGGATGCCTTGGGCTTATGGGTACTCCCCGCGGGAAGTGCGACCCAAAATCCGCTCGAGCTGATGCAATCCGGCAGGCTCTTGCCCTTGATCGATCAGTTGAGCGAATGGTTCGACTGGATTGTGATCGATTCGCCTCCGGTCCTGCCGTTCGGGGATACGATTATCTGGGCCCGTTTGTCGGACGGAATCCTGCTGGCTGCCCGGCAAGGTAAAACCGAGAAAAAGCAGCTACAGCGCGGCCTGGAAGCGCTCGAGAAGACCAAGTTGCTGGGCGCGATCGTAAATAGCTCGACGAACACAGCCCACAGCGATTATTATCGTAGGTATCAGCCGCCGGCGGCGTCTCGGGAACGCGACAAGGCCCAAGGGCAATCGAAAGCGGTAAAGTCCAAGCTTCCCTAGAGTCTTCCTACTCCCCCTGTTACGAAACTAGTTATGATCATTGACCAGTTTCTCCTCCCTCAATTTCAGAATCGGTGGAGGGTATCGTGAACGTTCGTCGCGCGGGCAATGGCTCGTCCCCTTTGAGTCCCTTGGCCTCGGAGTCGGGGGAGCGGAGCATTCTGAAAGAGGATGCTTTCCGCAGGATGATCTCGCTTGAGAGGAAACGAAGCGAGCGCTCCCGCAAACCCTTTGTCCTGATGATTCTCGACATGGGGGACCTACACCCGTCGGAGAACAATCGCCAAGCACTGAGAAAGGTGGCGACGGCGCTTTCGATAACCGCTCGGGAGACCGACCTTACGGGATGGTATGCGGATGACTGCGCCGTCGGCGTGATGTTCACCGAGATCGGCTTTGCCGACCGTAGCGCGACGCTGAGCACCATGATTACCCGGGTGAGCAACACCTTGCGCGCCACCCTCATGCCTGAGGAATTCAGCCAGGTCAGCATCTCCTTCCATGTATTTCCCGAGGACTGGGATCACGAAGCGGACCGGCGGCCGACCAACCCTACCCTGTATCCGGACTTGACGCAGCGCAATCAGACAAAGAAGATTTTTCACCAGACCAAGCGGGTCATGGATATCCTGGGGAGTCTGGCCGCGCTGATCGTTTTGTCGCCGGTGTTCCTGATCATTGCGCTCGCGGTTAAACTAACCTCGCGAGGACCTATTCTGTTCCGGCAGCGACGCATTGGACAGCACGGCAAATCCTTCACCTTCCTGAAGTTCAGGTCGATGTACGTGGGCAACGACGCGAGTATTCACCGCGAATATGTGAAGCAATTGATCGCCGGCAAAGCGGAAAAGCAGTCGTCGGATGGAAATGGAGAGGGCGTCTATAAGCTGACCAAAGATCCGCGAGTCACCAGAGTCGGCGCCCTTCTGCGGAAGACTAGTCTCGATGAAATTCCTCAGTTCCTTAATGTCCTGCGGGGCGAGATGTCCCTGGTGGGACCCCGCCCGCCGGTTCCTTACGAGGTGGAGTCTTACGATTTCTGGCATCGTCGCCGAGTACTTGAGGCGAAACCGGGAATCACCGGGTTGTGGCAAGTCAAGGGACGCAGTCGCGTGAAATTTGATGACATGGTGCGGCTCGACCTGCAATACGCAAGAACCTGGTCGCCCTGGCTGGACGTCAAAATTCTGCTGCAAACCCCGGGCGCCATGGTGATCGGCGGAGGCGCTCACTAACGATTTCCACCTCCTCTCACCCTCCCTTCAAACTCTATCCCAACAAAGGAAGTGAGAATGGTTACCCATTTGGTCAAAGAGGAAAGCGTGTCTGCAGGACAAAAGCAAGGGAGTCACGTGGTGAAGTTCGGGGTTATCGGGTACGGGTATTGGGGGCCGAATGTCGTTCGGAATCTGAACCAGTTGGAAGAAGCCGATGTGCTCGCCGTCTGCGACAAGAGTCCAGCGGCGAGACGGCGAATTCAGAAAGCGTATCCGCACGTCAAGATCACAAACAATTCCAACGAGCTCATTTGCTCGCCCGAAATCGATGTCGTGGCCGTCGTGACTCCGGTGTGGACGCACTATGAACTCGCGAAGGCAGCGCTCGAAAATGGAAAGCACATTTTTGTTGAGAAACCATTTACCAGTAATGCGGCGCAGGCCGAGGAGTTAATCGAGCTGGCGGCGAAAAAGAACCTCAAGATCATGGTGGACCACACCTTCCTGTTCACCGGTGCGGTGAGGAAGATCCGGCAGCTTCTGAATGAGAATGCGTTGGGTGGTTTGTACTACTATGACTCCACCCGAGTGAATTTGGGACTCTTTCAGCACGACGTAAATGTCATCTGGGATCTGGCTCCCCATGACTTATCCATCATGGATTATTTGATTCAAGAAAACCCCGAGGCAATTGTCGCGACGGGCCAGACTCACCTCAACGGGTACGAAGACGTTGCGTTCATCACGCTCTATTTCCCCAACAAAATCATTGCCCACCTTAATGTGAACTGGCTTTCCCCGGTGAAGGTTCGCACGACCTTGATCGGAGGCGAGAAGAAGATGCTGGTTTGGAACGACCTCGAGGCGGATGAAAAGATCAAGGTCTATGACAAAGGCGTCAGCGTCACCACTCGCGAAGGCCTTTACAACCTGCTGGTAAACTATCGCTCCGGGGACATGTGGGCACCGCAGGTCGAACAGGTTGAGGCCCTGCATCAGGAGCTGGCGTACTTCGTGGACTGCATCACCAAGGACACAACCATGATTAACGACGGCCAGGCTGGTTTACGCGTGGTCAAAATGCTGGAAGCCGCGTCGGAGTCTCTCCGGCAACGCGGAGCTTTGGTCTATCTCTGAGTTTGGGCGACAGAGTTGAACTGAACTAGCCTTACACCAGGTACGGACCATGATCGAACGAGCAGCGTTACGAACACGGAGGGGGCAGGGATGTTGAAGACGACAGTCCTGGTTGCTACGACCCATCGTTGGTATCCGACGGTGCGGATGGCCATGGCGCTGGCGAAAGCTGGATGTGAGGTCGAGGCCCTTTGCCCACCCGGCCATCCGCTGGGTTTGACCCGAGCCGCGCGCCGCATGCACCCCTATTACGGGCTGGCGCCGCAGCGCTCATTCCACAACGCAATCGCCAGTACCCAGCCCGACGTCATCGTTCCCTGCGACGATCTTGCCACGCAGCACCTTCATCATTTGCATGAGCGAGCGCACCGTGCGGGCGAAAAAGGAAAGCCGATTTGTGCCCTCGTCGAACGTTCCCTGGGCGCGCCGGAAAGTTATCCGCTGGTGAGCGCCCGCACTGCTTTCATGGAGCTGGCCCACGGGGAAGGGGTCCGTGTTCCTCCCACCTCGGTCATCGAAACTACGGACGAGCTCAAGCAATGGACGTTTCCTATCGTCTTGAAAGCAAACGGCAGTTCTGGTGGCGACGGCATAAGGGTCGTCCAAACCCTCGAAGAAGCAGAGCGTGATTTTCACCGGCTGCAAGCTCCTCCACTGTTGGCGCGAGCGGCCAAACGGGCTTTGATCGACGGAGATAAAACGCTGGTGTGGCCTTCGCTGTGTCGTCGTCGATCGGTCGTGAATGCACAGGCGTTTGTAGTCGGCCAAGAGGCCACCAGCACTGTCTTTTGCTGGCAGGGTAGTGTGCTGGCCTCGCTGCACTTTGAGGTGCTGAAGAAAGCCAGGCCGACCGGACACGCTACGGTGCTGCGCCTCATCGAACATCCTGAAATGTCTGCCGCGGCGGAAAAGATCGCGCGCCGGCTCAACCTTTCAGGATGTCACGGGTTGGATTTCATGCTGGAAACGCACACCGGCAACGCCTACCTCATTGAAATCAACCCTCGCATCACCCAGGTCGGACACCTGGCGTTGGGGCCCGGACACGACCTGCCGGCGGCGTTGTATGCAGCTCTCTCCGGCAATCCTGTCCAGGACTCTCCCAAAGTAACGGAGAAAGATACGGTCGCACTTTTTCCGCAAGAATGGGTCCGGGATCCAGAGAGTGAGTTCTTACGGTCGGGCTATCACGATGTTCCTTGGGAGGAACCCGCCCTGGTCAGTGACAGTATCCGCAAGAGTCGAACCCAAAGGGGCTGGTACGTGAGGCGGAACTCCACCGCCCCATCCCACTCCTTGCCTTTAGGCGCGCGCCCTGAGAACCCCAGTGTGGAGGCAGATTGCGAAGCAAAGTAAATCCCGAGATCAAGCATAACGGTCCCCCGCGCAACCACCGGATTTTGTATGCGGAATCGGCACGGACCTCGGCGTTGTCCTCGTCGCTTCTTCCGAACAGCGCCAGCGACCACGAAGTCGTCCGGATGAACCCGGACAAGCCGCTGCGCATCTTGAAATTTGGCGGAACCTCGGTGGCCGACGCCTCCTGCATGCAAAGGGTGATCGAGATCATTCGAGCTGCTTCGAGAGAGAGTCATCTCGTTGTCGTCGTTTCCGCGATGAGTGGTGTCACCAACAAGCTCATCGAGGCCGCCGTCCTGTCCGAGGGCGGCAATCGCGAAGCCGTTGCGCGGATCTTCAGCGACTTGCGTAAGCGACATGATGCCGCCGTGACTGCCCTGATTGAGTCGGACAGCCAGCGTACTCGCATCGGCCAGCAGATGCAGGAATTGTTTCACGAAGGCGAGCGCCTCTGCGAAGGAACCCTGCTGCTGCATGAGCTGACTCCTCGCGCACGGGACGCCATATCAAGTCTGGGAGAGCGGCTGTCCGCTCCGTTGCTCGCCGCCGTGCTCGACGAAAGTGGGCTTC
Source organism: Terriglobales bacterium (assembly GCA_035501575.1). Classification (GTDB taxonomy): domain Bacteria; phylum Acidobacteriota; class Terriglobia; order Terriglobales; family Acidobacteriaceae; genus JAFAGX01. Next base: position 8,900 of record DATJVZ010000338.1, read on the forward strand.
CCAGCCAGTGCGTTGAGGCCACAGAACTGGTGGTAACCGACTCCTACTACGGGGGCGCGCAACCCTGGATGGATCTGACCCGTGAACGCAGCCTAGCGCGTCTCGAGCCCCTCATCCGGCAAGGTGTGGTTCCGGTAGTCACCGGCTTCATCGGGGCCACCGAAGACGGGATACTCACCACCCTCGGTCGCGGCGGCTCGGACTATTCCGCCACGATCCTAGGTGCGGCTCTGGACGCCGACGAGGTGATCATCTGGACGGACGTAGACGGATTACTGACGGCCGATCCGCGTCTAGTACCGGACGCGTGCCTGATCTCGGAAATCTCTTACCGGGAGGCGGCGGAGCTCGCCTACTTCGGCGCCAAGGTCCTTCATCCCAAAACGCTTCATCCGGTAATGCAACGGGGCATCCCGCTTCGCCTCCAGAACACGTTTGCACCCGAAAAGTCGGGAACCAGAATTACCGCAGCCGGTGCTACAAAAGGTGGCGGAGTCACCGCGCTCACCGCCATCAGTGACGCGGCATTAATTACCATTGGCGGCCCAGGCCTTTGGGGCGTGCAGGATGTCTTAGGGCGTACCTTTGCAGCCACCACCGCAGTCCGAGCTGACGTGCTTCTGATTTCCCAATCCTCTTCGCAAAATGATATCTGTCTGGTGGTTTCTGCCCCTCATGCCAAGCGCACGCTCGAGGCTCTACGGCACGAATTCTCCCGTGACCTCCCCCATGACAATGCGGAGCACATCACCCTCGATGCGACGGTGGCGATGGTGGCAATGGTCGGTCAGAAAGTGCACGGGTTATCGGGAATTGCCGGCCGGATATGCGCCGCCCTGGAACGGGAGAATTTAGATGTTATTGCCATCACACATGCGGTCTCGGCCTGTAGTATCTCCTTGGTTATCGCCAGGAAAGATATGGAAACGACCCTGGTCGTTGCTCACCGGGAATTCCAACTGGGAGAGCTGGCTTCACCCATGTTCCCGGCGAGTTCTCCCAGCTCTCCCACGTGGGCCACAAGCCGGGCCAGGGCAAACGCCGATTGAAGAGGTTTTTCGCAAACAGAGTCCTCCCCCTAGCCTAGCTTAGCCAGGCGGCTTGCGCCCCTAGTAAAGGACCTCCTTGAATCCCTACGTATGCATTGCACCAGACGTCAAGCTTGGACGGAACGTCAAACTATCCAAGTTCATCAACCTGTACGGGTGTGAAGTTGGCGACGAATCGAAGATCGGCGCCTTCGTCGAAATTCAGAAGAACGCTACGGTTGGCAAACGCTGCAAGATCTCAAGCCACACGTTTATCTGTGAAGGCGTGACGATCGAAGACAATGTCTTCATCGGGCACGGAGTCACCTTCATCAACGACAGTTATCCACGAGCCACGACAGCCGCTGGCGGCCTGCAAACCGAAGCTGACTGGAAGGTGGAGCACACTTTCATCAAAAAAGGCGCTTCCATCGGTTCCGGTTCAACGATTCTCTCGAAGGTCACCGTTGGCGAGAACGCCATTGTCGGAGCGGGCAGCGTGGTCACTCAGGACGTGCCGCCGAACAGCATCGTCGCCGGAAACCCAGCGAAAGTATTGCGCTACATCGAACACGGTGTGGAGGTCTCAAAGTGAGTGTTCTCAATAGCACGCCCAATAGCATTCCTTTTCTTGATCTGGTTACTCCTCATCTCGAACTAGAGGAAGAACTGAGCGAAGTATTTTGCAAAGCCCTGCGGACCGCTGGATTCATCGGTGGCCCGATGGTGGAAGATTTCGAAAAGGCATTTGCCCTGTTCTGTCACACGTCGCATGCCGTTGCCGTCAATAGCGGGACGGATGCTCTGCGCTTCGCTCTCATGGCCTGTGGCGTTAAGCCGGGTGATGTCGTCGTAACGGTGCCCCACACGTTTATCGCTACCACCGAAGCGATATCGCAAGCCGGAGCGCTGCCCGAGTTCGTTGACATCGATGAGCAAACGTACAACATGGATCCGGCAGACCTCCAAGCGTACCTGGAGAGTCGCTGCACGAAAAACGAGTCGGGCAAGCTGATCAGCAAGCGCAGCGGAAGGCCCGTAACAGCCGTCGTTCCGGTTCATCTCTACGGGCAGACAGCGGACATGGATCCGATCCTCGCTCTTGCTGACCGCTATGGCCTGATCGTCGTCGAAGATGCCTGCCAGGCGCACGGCGCAGAGTATTTCTCCCGGAAGCACAACCGCTGGATTAGGGCCGGCTCGATGGGCGTAGCCGCAGCATTCAGCTTCTATCCGGGAAAAAATCTCGGGGCGTGCGGCGAAGCAGGAGCAGCCACAACGAACGATGTCGCCATGGCCAAGACCATGAAGATGCTTCGCGATCATGGCCAGGCGACAAAGTACTATCACGACATCGAAGGCTACAACGGACGGCTCGATGCCATTCAAGCCGGTCTGCTTCACGTTAAGTTGTCGCACTTAGAGAACTGGAACAGCCAGCGTCGCGAGCGCGCCGCCGAATATCGCCGATTGCTGACGGCCTCCGATTGCGGAATAAGTCCACCACACGAGCCGGCGTGGTCCAAGGCTGTGTATCACTTATACGTCGTGCGCACCGACAATCGCGAGGGACTGATGAACCATTTGAAGAAAGCAGGCATCGGCACGGGAATTCACTATCCGATTCCGCTGCACCTGCAGAAAGCGTACGCGTCACTGCGCTATCGTGTTGGAGACTTTCCCGTGGCCGAGAAAGCCGCCACGCAGATCGTATCGCTACCGATGTTCCCACAACTGACGCCCGAGCAGCAGACAAGGGTGGTAGACGAAATCGCAGTTTTCACCTCGGCGACGGCCAGGAAGTGCATCGAGGGAGAGGGCCTCTCGCGGAGTGCAGAAACCAGCACCGTATCCTAAGATTTCGGGTCGCAACCAAGGTACAAGTACGATTTCTCAACCCCGGAATCGGCTTTGGATGATCTGTTTCCCGAAGGACGCGCAAGCCTTCCTCAGGATAGCGGAGAAGTCTGGATGCGACTTCTCTTTGTTGACGGAAGTGGAAAAGATCAATCAGAGCGTCAGCCGCTTAATCGAAAAGCTACGTGCTGAACTGTGGGCTCTACCTGGCAAGAAGGTTGCTGTGTGGGGTTTTGCCTTCAAGCCCAACACCGGCGATGTCGGTTTCGCACCATCCATCGAGATTAGCAAAGGGCTGCTCGTACACGAGTGCCTAGCTTAGCAGCGGTCTCCTTCGAACTAAACCTCCTACTACAGCATGGCGAAACTGCCCAGTTACGTACTCATTACGCCCGCGCGGAACGAAGCGCAGTTCATCGAGCTGACCCTGCGATCGGTTGTGGCGCAAACCGTGCTGCCTTTGAAGTGGGTGATTGTGATCAACAATTCCACCGATGACACTGAGGCTATCGTCAGAAAATACGCGACGGACTACTCTTGGATTGAACTGGTCTGCATGACTGGATTCAGCGAGCGTAGCTTCGCCGGCAAGGTGCTTGCCTTCAATGCCGGGTATGAGCGCGTGGCGAATCTGGATTTCGACATCGTTGCCAGCCTTGATGGCGACATTTCATTCGACCGCGACCATTTTTCCTTCCTGCTCGGGAAACTCGCTGCCGATCCCACTCTCGGTTTGGTCGGAACTCCCTTCCGAGAGACTTCGCAGGAGACCTATGATTACCGGTTCGTTAGCATCGAGCACGTGTCCGGTTGCTGCCAGGTGTTCCGCCGCCAGTGTTTCGAAGCGATCGGTGGCTACAAACCCCTCAAGGGCGGTGGCATTGATCTTCATGCCGTTATTACTGCCCGCATGAAAGGCTGGAAAACTCGCACATTCACCGATAAGTTCTGTCTGCATCACCGACAGGTGGGGACTGCCGGGCGTGGCGCTATCGCAGCACGCTTCCAGTACGGTGTGAAGGACTACATGTTCGGCAACCATCCGCTGTGGGAGATCTGCCGGGCGGGCTACCAGATGAGGCACAAGCCTTACATCATAAGTGGATTCGCCCTTATGGCGGGCTACCTTTGGGCCGTGAGCAGAGGCTTGGAGAAGTCCATCTCTCCGGAAGCAGTATGCTTCCAACGCCGCCAGCAAATGCATCGACTGAGTCGGTTCGTGCACGGTAACCGCTCCCGCGGCGGCGAGAACAAACCGTCTAGCAAATGCGAGTCGGCCACTGCCTCGGTTGATTGCAAGTAGAGAACCGAATGGTCGAACAAGATTCCGTGAAAGATCCGCTCCTACGAAAGAACTCGGTTAGCCTGGGTGAGTTGCCGGGAACGCCCAGGCCCTCGCAGTCAGCCCTTGGCGGCTGTCTCATCATCAACGCTGACGACTGGGGTCGTGATGCCCACACCACCGATCGTACCTTCGAGTGCTTCCAACACGGCGTGCTGTCCTCGGCGAGCGGTATGGTTTTCATGCAAGACTCCGACCGCGCTGCGAGTATTGCCGCCGCGCAAGGTCTTGATGTTGGCCTTCATCTGAATCTTAGCACCCCGTTTTCCGCAGCCCACATTTCAACTCGCCTGGCAACCCATCACCAGAAGGTCCGCGAATATCTGTGCGCGCATCGTTTCGCGCGGCTCTTGTATCACCCCGCATTGGCAAATTCCTTTGAGTACGCAGTCGCGAGACAACTCGAAGAGTTCACTCGCCTATACGGAAGGACACCCGACCGCATTGACGGCCACCATCACATGCACCTTGCCGCCAACGTGCTTCTTCAAGGACTTCTACCGTCTGGGACGATCGTGAGGCGTCATTTTTCGTACGAGCCTGGTGAAAAGATCTTCCGTAACTCAGTTTTTCGATTGTTTAGCCGTGGCTTGCTAGATGGCCGAAATCGAATCACGGATTTCTTCTTTTCACTCCCGCCGTTCGCGCCTCCGGTGCGTATCCAGCGAATCTTCAATCTGGCCCGGCGTTTTGTTGTGGAAGTGGAGACACATCCTATCAACGCTGAGGAATATCAGGTTTTGACTGGGGGTGACCTCCTTCGTTGGACAACTGGGTGCCCACCCGCTCTCAATTTCAGCAAGGCCGTCGCAATGCGGCGTGCATAGAACCAGAGACCCTATAACTCCTAACTCACCAAGAGTGTATATGTTAAACAACCGATCTAAACACGTCAGCGTTTGCATTTGCACCTACAGACGCCCTCAGATGCTGAAGCGTCTTTTACAGACACTGGAAAAGCAAGAAACTGAGGGCCTATTTACCTTTTCCATCGTCGTTGCCGACAATGATGGTCAAAGATCTGCCGAAGCCCTGGTGTCGGACTTCGCAGCGAGCGCAGCGATTCCTGTCACATACTGCGCAGAACCTCAGCAGAACATCTCCCTGGCGCGAAACAAGGCGATTGCAAATGCCACGGGCGATTTCATCGCCTTTATCGACGATGACGAGTTTCCTGGGGATCGCTGGCTGTTGACCTTGTTCCAGGCATGCGGTAAATACGGCGCGGATGGCGTGCTCGGACCTGTCAAGTGCCACTTTGACCAAGACCCACCAAAGTGGGTTATCAAAGGAAAATTTTACGAACGGCCTACTTATCCGACCGGCTTAGTGATCGACTGGGCTAAAGGAAGAACAGGGAATGTCTTGCTGAAAAGACAAATCTTCGAGGGTGAGGATGCAGCCTTCAGCCCAGAGTTCCACCGTTCAGGCGACCAAGAGTTCTTTCGAACAATGATCGCAAAGGGACACGTATTCATCTGGTGTGACGAAGCCGTTGCGTACGAAGTAGTGCCGCCTATACGTTGGACTCGCACTTTTATGTTAAAGAGAGCGTTGCTCCGTGGGACCATTGGGATGCAATTCCCGACGATGACCAGATGGCAGAGAATCGCAAAGGCGGTCATTGCCGTGCCAGCCTACACAATCGCTCTCCCATTTTCCTTGGCGTTGGGCCACCACAGATTCATGGCCCTGCTGATAAGACTTTGCGATCACTCGGCCAGTCTCCTGACTTTTGTCGGTATCAAACCAGTTAGAAGTCAATTGATAACCGATTAACTTGAGAAATAGGGGACCAACGCCACCGAACGTCATTGTCGGGCAGGACGATCCAATGCTGCTAACGGGGGCGACCGGGTTCATTGGACTTTTCACCTCGGCACGCGGCTGGGTGAAAGATGACGGCGACATCCTTTGTCGCAGCATTACAGTCTGCATTCCGCTCTAACCGATTGATGCGCTTCGCCGAGCGCGGCGACAGATGAACGTAAGCGGACCAGACTTTCATACCCACAAGAGAGGAAGATTTCCAATGCATTGTGTCATAAACGTGGCCGGCGTGGACATTCGGATCGAGGGCCGACTGCTCCGCCTTGCCCGCTTGGAACGGCAGCGGTACGAAGGACTTTCCGACCCCGAGGCTGTTATCGCCGGCCTACGGCAGTGCGGGCGCCGGGTGGATCTGTTCACCTTTATGCAGAGGCTACCAGAGGTCCAACCGAGGTACAGCTACCCGATGGAATGGGATAATCTCGCGGTTTTGCCTATTTCCACTTTCGACCACTGGTGGAAAAAGCAGGTTGATGCCAAAACCCGGAACATGGTGCGAAAAGCCGAGAAGCAGGGTGTCAAGCTTCGCGAGGTGCCCTTCGGCGACGCCCTTGTCAAAGGAATCTGGGAGATTTATAACGAAACCCCATACCGACAAGGGAAGCGATTTCCCCACTACGGCAAGGACATTGAGACGGTTTATAAGGAGGAGGCAACTCACCTCGACCGCAGTGTCTTCATTGGTGCATTTCTTGGCGAAGAGATGATCGGTTTTATCAAGCTGGTTGAGGACGATACCCGAACGGAGACAAGCCTCATTAACATAGTCTCGCTGATCCGGCACCGGGACAAAGCGCCGACCAATACCCTTATTGCGAGTGCCGTCCGCGCATGCGCGGATCGCAGGATCCCCTATCTTGTTTACTCGAAGTTCGCTTATGGGAAGAGGCAACGCGATACACTCAGCGATTTCAAGAAGAACAACGGATTTGAACGGGTCGATCTGCCTCGCTACTACGTTGCACTGACCCTCACTGGTTGGTCTGCCTTCCGCTTAGGGTTACACCACCGCGCTTTCGAGTTCGTTCCAGGATCGATTGTTACTAAGTTCCGCGAACTCCGCGCTGCCTGGAATAGTCGAAAAGCCCGGCCAATGGTCGAGGCCTCGTAGGCACGGGTCATGCCGGGAATTGTTGGACTCATTACCAATCTGCCTCGCGAACGCGCTGAGCGCGAACTGCTCACGATGGTCGAGACCCTTCGCCATGAGCCCTTTTACGTGACGGGTACCTGGATCGACGAGTCCCTGGGGGTGTACGTCGGATGGGTGGCACGTAAGGGTTCTTTTTCTGATGGAATGCCGCTGGCGAGCGAACAGGGGAATGCCATCCTTGTTTTCTCTGGGGAGGACCATCCCGAGCACGGCACGCCCGCCAAGCTGAAAGAGCGAGGCCATTCGGCCGAGCTTGATGGGCCGGGGTATCTCATCCACCTGTATGAGGAAGACCCTTCGTTTCCCGCAGGTCTAAACGGATGGTTTCACGGGCTCATCGCCGATCGGACGCGCGAGACGGCCACCCTGTTCAACGACCGCTTCGGCATGCACCGCCTCTATTATCACGAATCCAAGGATGCGTTCTATTTTGCCGCTGAGGCCAAAGCCGTCCTCGCTGTCCGCCCGGAGCTTCGGAGGATAAACCCTCAGGGATTGGGAGAATGGATTGAGTGCGGATGCGTTCTGGAAAATCGGACGCTCTTTGAAAACTTGCACGTCCTACCCCCAGCCTCCAGCTGGGTATTTCGCAACGGTTCCCGGGGGCGGAAGGACAGTTATTTTCAACCCCGTGAATGGGAAGAACAAGGGACTCTGTCGCCTGAGGATTTCCACCGGGGAATCCGCGATGTTTTTGCGGCTAATCTGCCTCGCCACTTCAACGGGCGCGAGCGCGTGGGCATGTCGCTGACCGCAGGATTGGACACGCGGATGATCATGGCGTGGCACAAACCTGCGCCTGGCTCCCTACCTTGTTACACGTTCGGCGGAACGTACCGCGAGTGTCGCGACGTAACGGTGGCTCGACAGGTAGCACGTGCTTGCGGCCAGCCGCATCAAGTGATCCGCTGTGGCCCGGAGTTCATCTCTCGCTTTCCTGATTATGCCGAGCGGACAGTCTACCTGACGGACGGCTGTGCGGATGTGAGTTGCTCGCCAGTTCTCTACGGCTGCCAGAAGGCGCGGGAGATTGCTCCCGTAAGAATGACCGGTAACTATGGTGACCAGGTCCTGCGCGGGCTACGGGCGTTCAAACCAGTGGATTCCGTCCCGGGACTTTTCGCCTCAGACTTGCTTCCTCACCTCGCGGCAGCGCGCCAGACGTACTCCCGAATCGTGGACACCCATCCGCTTGCGTTCGCGGCCTTCCGGCAGGCACCGTGGCACCATTACGGCCTCTTGGCCCTCGAGCAAACTCAGCTCACTATGCGGTCTCCGTACCTCGATAATGACGTCGTGCGGACCCTTTTCCGCGCACCGGAAACCGTGGCCAGGAATAATGACCTCCGCATTCGCCTGATTGGCGACGGGAATATCGTCTTGCGGAGGATTCGGACGGACATGGGCTTCGCCGGCCGAGGTGAACGGTTCCCGGGCGCCATTCTTCGCCATTACCAGAATCTTACCTTTAAAGCGGATTACGCTTACAACCATGGGATGCCCCAGTGGATGGCCCAGATCGATCACCTTCTGGCCCCCCTCCACTTGGAGCGCCTTTTTCTGGGCCGCCACAAGTACTACCATTTCCGCGTCTGGTACAGGGATGCCCTTGCCGGGTACCTACGCGAAGTGCTGCTCGATTCGCGCACCCTCTCCCGCCCTTACTGGCAAAAGAATAACCTCGAGGCAATGGTGCGCCACCATATCAAAGGAGATCGTAACTACACGAATGAGATTCACCGGGCGCTTTCACTGGAGCTCGTGCACCGGCTGTTTCTCGACCCGAGATAGCCGGGGAATTGACTAAATGCCTCCAGCTATTGCCTTTATTCTGGGTGTCTTCCACCACGACCCGCACGGAAACGCGAGTGTGTCCAAAAACCTTCGCATTCCGGCCATAAGGCTGTTCCCGGTCAGTTCGCACCCAGTTTCACTGTGCTTTTGAATTGGCTCCGACTGTTGCCGCGTCTGACGCTTAGGTTGAAGAGAAGAAGGACATAACCTATGGATACGAGAGTGCCCTGACGGGCATGAAGAAGCGCCTGCTTCAATGGGCTGCCAGGCTTGCCCCAGGGGTTACCACGCTACGCGTCCTCTTCCGCCGCAGGCGTGGTGTGAAGATCGCGAAGCGCCCGTTTGGATCGGCTACGACGCCGGAGACCTCCAGACCACAATTCGCGACTTGGGGATAGCTACGAGAACCGCCGGCTACTTTCTAGGTGACGACCTGATCGCCTCTTTTTTGTCACGTATCGCTTGTTACTGCCTCTATAACTTGTTCCCTGTGACCTGTTCGCTTTAGCCATGCACCTGCCTCCCATAGTCGCTGCCATCATTTACGTAGTCGGTATCGGCTGTCTCTTCTACCTTGGTCGGTACAAGACTGTTCGAATGTCCAAGGCGCTTTGGATTCCGGCCGCGTGGTTGTTCGTGATCAGTTCGCGCCCTGTTTCTTTGTGGCTTGGAATGGCTCCGAACTTGGGGGGAGTCGACGCGACTGAGGCATATGTGGACGGAAGCCCTATTGACCGGAATGTCTTCATCTTTCTGTTGTTGGCGGCCATCGCCGTGTTGGTCAAAAGAAGTGGCAAGGTGGGTTCACTGCTGCGAAAGAACATTCTGATCTTGCTGTATCTTTCGTTTTGTGCAGTCAGCATTGTCTGGTCGGATTTTCCTCTCGTTGCCTTCAAGCGATTTACCAAAGCACTTGGTGACCTGGCGATGGTCCTCATCATCCTGACTGAATTGGACCCGTGGGCCGCCCTGCAGCGTCTCGTCACTACACTGGGCTTCCTCCTCTTTCCGTTGTCGATGCTGTTCATCAAGTACTATCCCGACATCGGACGGAGGTTAACGATGAGCTGGACCATCGAATCTGTTGGTGTAACCACGCAGAAGAACGAGCTTGGCCTGGATTGCATGATGTATGGGGTCTTTTTCTTGTGGATGATCGTGTCCGCTTATCGCGAGCGGGCGAATCCCAGCCGGCGCCGCCGTCTGCTGGCCTACGGAACAGTTATTGCGGTGATTATATGGGTGCTCAGTAAGTGCAACTCCACGACGTCCATAACGGGGCTTATCTCGGCTGGGACGGTGATGTGGCTGGCAAGCCGCCCTTCCGTGAAACTCTGGGGTGTGCATCTGCTTGTTCTCACCGTGCTCGGCTTGGCCGTAACTGCCCTGTTCTTCGATTCCGGAGGAAGTATGGTCCGAGCGTTAGGAAAGGACCCGACGCTTACCGGACGAACGCAAATCTGGGATTTGGTCTTGGGTCTGCATACCAACCCGCTGCTCGGAACGGGTTTCGAGAGCTTTTGGCTCGGGTCGCGACTGGATAAAATGCGGTCTGCTTTGCCCAATTTCCCGGTCAACGAGGCGCACAATGGCTACCTCGAGGTTTATCTGAATCTTGGATGGGCGGGGATTTGCTTCATCGCTCTTTTGCTGGTGACTGGATATAAGAGGATCATTTCTGGCATTCGCCGAAACCCGGAAAAGGCGTCGTTGTTTCTCGGATTTTTTCTCTGCACGCTCTTCTATTCCTTTACTGAGGCTGCTTTCAGAATGTTGACCGTCGCCTGGAGCTTCCTGCTCCTTGTCATCATGGCCGGCTCACGACCCGTGCTTTTCAAAAGCAGCTCGCGGATCGGGCTGGGTCACGTCGGCAAGGTCGCGACCGACGAGAAGCCGGACTATACCGCGCAAAACGCCAGCCTGATCACCCATTGGGTAAGCGAAATAGATTCTTAAGGGAGTACCGACTGGTCCTTAGCTTATTCATGGCTCGACCCAGGAGAAGCAATGGTTCCATTTGACGCCAGCGGTGAGTTCCATCCTTTAGCTGAAGGCAGGCAACTGCGACGCCTCGCAGTTCGAGGCGCGGCAGCGGCGCTATCCGCTCAGGCACTGTCGCTCGCGTTAAGGGTGGTTCCCACAGTCGTCCTGGCTCGGCTGCTGACGCCTGCCGATTTCGGATTGGTGACAATGGTCACCACCTTCAGCTTGCTCCTGATGAGCTTCGGCTCAAATGGCTTCAATGAGGCTGTTATTCAACGCCATGAGATAAACCGGTTTCAGGCGAGTAATCTATTCTGGATCAATTGCGCCGTTGGATTAACCCTAACGATCGGCTTCGCTGCGGCGGGGTCCTTACTCGCGCGTTTCTTCCGAAATCCGCTCGTTGCGCACGTCGTGGTCGCGATGTCGCTAGTGATCTTCATCACCGCAACCTCCGACATACACTTGGCGCTCCTCAAACGAGCCATGCGATTCCCTGCCGTTTCCGTTAACGACGTTGTCGCCCTTGCTGTATACAGTGCCGTAGGAGTCCTGCTGGCGTGGAGAGGCTGGGGATACTGGGCGCTGGTGGCGGCAAACGTTGCCCAGGCGCTCAGCACAACCGTTGGGGCATGGTGGCTCTGCCGGTGGATTCCAAGCCTGCCAAGGCGGGGATTGGGAACGGACGCTGAGGTAAGATTCGCCGCAAAGGTCTATGGCAGGTTCAGCTTCAACTATTTTACGAGAAACTTCGACAATCTGCTCGTGGGCTGGCGATTCAATGCGGTGGCGCTTGGATTCTACAAGAAGGCTTATGATTTGTTCGCTCTTTCGGCCAGCCAGCTTACAGCGCCCATCAACAATGTCGCCCTCGCAGCGTTGAGTCGGCTGAATCAGGACCCTGCTCGTTTCAAGCGATACCTGGCCAATTCGCTTGCGATTGTTGCCTTCGTTGGCATGGCAGTGGGCGCCGATCTTACCTTAGTCGGCAAAGATGTGGTGCGCCTGGTACTTGGAGTCAAATGGTCGGAATCCGGCAGGATCTTCCAACTATTCGGACCGGGAATCGGGATTATGTTGCTTTATAGCACCGTCGGCTGGATCCATCTCTCCATCGGGAAGCCGGGGCGCTGGCTTCGCTGGACGCTGATCGAATCGGCTGCTACGGCTTCGTTGTTTGTTCTGGCATTGTCGTGGGGCCCTGCAGGCATCGCTGTGGCGTGGAGCATGTCCTATTGGATCCTTTCGATCCCCGCGTTCTGGTATGCCGGGCGACCGATAGGGTTTGGTATTTCGTCTCTAATCGGGACTGTCTGGAGGTACGCTGCCGCATCGCTGGTAGCTGGCATAGGAACTGCCGCCATCATCCGAGGCACGGTATTTTGGAGCACTCCACCAGACGCGACTGCTGCGCTGCAGGCAATCATCATCGTTTCAGCTCTGTTTGTCACTCTATATCTGGGCGTAGTCATCCTGTTGCACTGGGGTTGCGCACCGCTGCGCCAGGTTGCCGGTCTTGTGCGCGAGATTGCCCCGTCGCGAAGGGCCACGAGACCGGCCGCAGAACTCGTTTGAGGATCCATATGAGCCAGCAAGCAACTCACGCCGCGAGAGCCGCCGGGTACCTCGCAAGAGCACAGCGGCGGCTTGCAACCGAGGCAAGCAGGATGCTATTCAGACGGCAGCTCCCCATAAGGATCGAGCTTCCCCTGATCTCATTTTCCTTCGATGATTTTCCCCGGTCGGCCTTCCTTGAAGCAGGCTCGACCCTGAGGCGATGCGGCGCCCTGGGAACGTACTACGCATCCCTTGGCCTTATGGGAAAGCAGTCTCATATGGGGCCGATGTACGAGGCGGAGGATCTCAAGGAACTTGTTCGCCTGGGTCACGAACTTGGATGCCACACGTTCGGCCACTGCCATTCCTGGAACACGCCTCCCGGCGTATACGAGAGGGCCATCCTCGAGAACCGGCAGGCGCTCGCTGAGTTGGCCCCGGGAGTGTCGTTCCAAACCTTCGCATACCCAAACAGTGCGCCCCGACTGGCTAACAAGAAAGTTGCCAGCAGGTACTTCCGATGCTGCCGCGGAGGGGGAATGAAGGCGGGGCGCTATCTTCACCGCTATGCTGGAGGTGGCCAGACGTTCAACTGGGGGGGGACGGATCTCAACTATCTTTGTGCCTTCTTCCTGGAAAAGAGCAGCGACCAGCCTGAGGCGGTGAAGAGCCTTATCGATCAGAATGCCCGTGCCCGGGGATGGCTGATTTTTGCTACACATGACGTTTGTGCCGACCCCAGCCCCTTCGGGTGTACTCCCGATTTTTTCGAGCAGGTTGTGCAATGGTCATTGGAATCAGGTGCGCGGATTCTGCCGGTTGTGAAGGCGCTGGAAGTAGTCCAAGCCGCGGCTTCGAACTGATGCAGGGACGCTCCGTGCGTCACGCGCTGCCCGAGGCTTCGGCCTTCCCCAGCGGAAAAGTCACTCAACAATAGCCGAGAGGTCCGTCGGCGGTGCCGGCGCCCCCCCCGTCGGCGGCGCCACTGCATTGGAGGGGAACGCCCCCATATCGGGATTTGTGCCGGTCAGCACGACCTGCCCGTTGCTGATGCCGTAGATGTACACCGGATCGCCGGCGGCGCGAGTAATTGCACTAGCCAACGTGAGGGTGTTGGTTGTGTAATTGACCGTCATGACGCAGACGTGGTTGGTAGCGGCTTTGACCGCAATACAATCGCCGCTGACGCCTGAGATCCCAGAGCCGTCCTGAAAGTACGAAGCATCGGTTACGACCAGGGACGTGCCTGATCCGCTGTCCCCCGCCGCAACCGTCGTCAAATTCGTGCCCGTGCCGATCGCCGGAGAGCCGGCGGCAAGGGCGAAATTGTTCGCGGCATAATTGACAAACTTTGGATCTTGCCCAAATATGTTTCCTGGGTCGTCAGTAAAACTCCCGCTGCCGTAGTTTTTGCCGTGTATATTGCAGGTAGTGGAGGTGCAGTACGCCAGATTGTGCCCCGAAGAGTAAGTTCCGACCGTGCTCGAGTCGGTGCAGTAAGCGTTGAAATCAGATTGCGCTCCTGGCCAGTAGAAGATATCGTTCATGTTCGCCCCGTGCGTTGAGTTGTGCGTAACAGTATTGGTGCAGTCGAAGGTCGCCCCAGTGCCGACGTCAACCCAGTCGTTGTTGTAGGACTTCACATAGGAGTAACCGGGATTGGAACTGAACGCATTGTCGTCTATGATACCCGCAGTCCCAAGGTGGGCCGCCGTGTTAAAACGGATGATCACATTGAAACACTGGCCGCCGCACACGTCGGCCTGCGTCAGGTAGCCGTGGCCGTTAGCGCCGAGATTGTTGAGTATGGTGTTTTCTTCCAACACGTTATACTGAGAAGCTGCGGACGGCTCATCTTCAAAGAAATCAATGTGACAATTACCGGAATGCGAACCGCATTCGCTGGCAAGCGTGTCGTGCATCGTGTTTTTGCGGATGACATTGAAGCTACCCGAGAAATGAAACCCATCGCTCACATGAGAGATATCGTTGTTTTCGATCAGGTGATGGTCGCCATGTATTGCCATTGCCGGACCAGTGTTGGGAGCCGTTGACGTGCAGTCTATATAGGAAAGCGTATTTCCCTGAATAAAACCGTGGCTTGCACTGCTTTCGTTGACGCCTCCACAGGCGTACATGACGTTGTTTGTGATGTAGAAATCCGTCGTGCTCGATGGAATGGAGACGCACGCTGAAGTTGGGGAAGAAGTATTCTGAATGTGGAAACCGTTCACTTTGGCGTGGGAGTTCAGCGTCACACCGAGGATAAAGACCGTGTCGCCCGGATTCGCAATCAGACTGTTGTAGTTGCCGGTTGAACCAGCGGGCACGGTAGCGGTTTCGTTGTAGGACACGCCATTGCCGAATACTTGGCAGGTCTGCCCTGCCGACATGGCGCTTAGGCAAGAGCTGATCGTCGAGTATGTCTTTCCGGACCCCACTTCGCAGTTTCCGCTCGCTCCTGTTGTGCAGGCCCAGCTCGCCACGGTGAAGGCTAGAATGCAGCAGATTGTTTTCATCGGTTTCTCCCCAATTGGTATGAATGTTTGGAACGAAGACTCGTGGCGTGGCAGTGTTGCGAAATTTTCTCTCCCTTGGCATTGAACCTTCGGCCGAAGCGGTGAACGGGCGGAATGACATTGCCATTGCTAAGGCGGCAGATTTTGACGCAGGCGATGGCAGCTGGGATTGCATCGTGTTCGACGAAGTCCTTTATTGTTCGGCTGATCCTCTTGATCTGCTGGGAAAGTATGCACAATTCCTTCGCCCTGACGGCAAGATCATCATTTCGATCTACCCAAATCCGGGAGCCCCTTCGCTCAAGAGGCGCTGCTTGCATTACCTCGATCCTCGTCGCCCCATGTCCGATCTGCATTGCACGCAGATGGTTGCGGACTTCATGTCCGGCCAGCGATGGATAATGGAAACAGATGAGTTGGTTAAGGGACACTGGCGCATCTGGACGATTCGGCCCGTATAAGGCCGGCAACACGCCGCATATTGGCGAGATCGTCTTCATCGGGGAAGGGCTCTATCCTCAACGTGTGGCGTGGATCGTAGGTTACCACCCGTGGCGAGGCTGAGGTCAACGCACCAAAGTACATAAATAGGAGGAATTAGTGCCTCTGGACTTTGTGTCAGGGTTGAATCACCCCTTGTGTACCACCGGCCAGCCATAATGAAAGAAGAACGTGCCGGTATTCCCCGGAAGCCAAATGCACGTTCGCCGCGAGAGGGCTGATCTTTCCGCCCGCGCCGGCATTGTCGGCAGCATCTGAAAGGAAACAAAGCATGAAAGTTAGCGTTTTCGGCTTGGGCTATGTCGGGACCGTTTCGGCGGGCTGCCTCGCGAACGACGGACACGAGGTCCTCGGCGTCGATCCGATCCAGACCAAAGTAGACCTGATCAATCAGGGCCACACTCCCATCATCGAAGCGGAGATCGGCGAGATCGTAGCGGCCAACGTCAAGGCGGGCCGACTTCGGGCTGTTGTCGATGCGGTGGAGGCCATTCAGAAGACGGATCTATCGTTGGTTTGCGTGGGCACTCCCAGTCAGCCGAACGGCAACCTTGATCTACGTTTCATCCGCCGCATTTGCGAACAGATCGGTCACGCTCTCAGAGACAAGCATGCCAAGCACACTGTCGTCATTCGAAGCACAGTGTTGCCGGGTACGATGCGGGACATCGTAATTCCCATTCTGGAGGAATCCGCGCAGAAGCAAGCTGGCGTCGATTTTGGTGTTTGCCACAATCCCGAGTTTCTGCGCGAGGGTTCTGCCGTCAGAGATTTTTACGCGCCTCCCAAGACTGTGATCGGCGAGTTGGAGAGATCCAGCGGATGCCTCCTGGCACAGCTTTATGAAAAACTCGATGCACCTCTGATTCGAACCAGTGTAGAAACCGCCGAAATGGTCAAGTACGTCGATAACTGTTGGCATGCATTGAAGATCGGTTTTGCGAACGAAATCGGCAATTTTAGCAAGGTTCTTGGAATCGACGCCCACGAAGTGATGAACATCTTTTGTCAGGACAGGAAGCTTAACATCTCACCGGCTTACCTGCTCCCCGGGTTTGCCTTCGGCGGCTCTTGCTTGCCCAAGGATCTGCGGGCATTGACGTACAAAGCCAAAACGGCCGATTTGAACCTGCCCATTCTTAGTTCGATCCTGCCCAGCAACGAGATGCAGATCAGCCGCGGCATGCAGATAATCATGGAGAAGGGACACCAGAAAATCGGCATCCTGGGCTTCAGCTTTAAAGCCGGCACAGACGATTTGCGAGAGAGCCCGATGATCGAAGTGATTGAGCGTCTCCTAGGGAAGGGATACGAACTCTGCATTTATGACAAGAATGTGAACCTAGCGAGTCTGGTAGGGGCGAATCGAGATTTCATTCTCAACCACATCCCGCACATTTCGCGGCTGATGGTTGGGAGCGTGGAAGCCGTGTTGGATTTCGCCCAAACCGTCGTAATTGGCAATAAGGACCACGACTTTGGTACGGTTCCAGATAAACTGCGCGACGGCCAGTCGATTGTGGATTTTGTGAGAATTACTAATCGTAGGAGTGACAATGACAAGTACCATGGCATTTGCTGGTGAAACGATCGAAAGAACTGACAAGAACAAAGTTCTGAAGGCACAGCTGTACGAGTCGATGAGCCGTTTGATCGATTGGCTCCAGAAGAACGACTATTCCGCTTATGACACGTTCGACGGTCTGAGCGCTAAGTTTCTGCGCCCGTTGACCTTCGAGACGAAACCCCTGCGCATCGTGCTGCAGCAGGTGGTGCGGCGCTTCCCTTTAAACACACGCCCCTTACTCGGGATTAAGAGAAATCGCTCTACGAAGGGAATGGGGTTTCTGGCCCGCGGCTTTCTGCGCCTTTATCGGGCTACGGGTGATTCGATTTGGCGCGAAAAGGCCGAGTTCGCGCTTCGGTGGCTTATCGACAATCCATCCAAGGGTTACAGCGGAGCCTGCTGGGGCAATCACTTCGACTACCAGTCGCGGGGCTTTTACCTTCCGAAGGGTGTACCTACCATAGTATGGACTTCGTTGATCGGCCATGCGTTTCTGGATGGGTATGATGAACTTCATAATGGTGAATACTTGGGAATTGCTCGCAGCGCCTGTGAGCACATTGTCCGTGATATCGAGAGGTACCCCTACGGAGAAGGCGTCTGTATCAGCTACGTTCCCGGCTTGGATAATCGAGTTCATAACGCCAATACGCTCGGTGCTAGTTTACTGGCGCGGACTTATTCTCACACCGGAGATCCAGCATACCTGGAATTAGCACAGAAGGCTCTTCGCTACACAGCTGAGCGTCAACGGCAGGATGGATCCTGGTATTATGCCGAGCAGTGGGGGCACTGGATTGATAATTTTCATTCGGGCTACGTTTTAGATTGTTTTAAGCACTATCTCAAGAGCACGGGAGACACCCAGTTTGAGTCAATAATGAATTTCGGGTACGACTACTGGAAGAGGACATTTTTCCTGGCCGACGGCACTCCTCGCTACTATAGCCACAAGACGCTTCCGCTTGATATTCAATGCTGCTCGCAAGCGATCGACACATTGGTTTTCTTCAGCGATCGTGATCCGGAGAGTCTGGCCTTAGCCTCGAAGGTCGCTGAATGGACAATCAAGAACATGCAGGATCCTTCGGGTTATTTCTACTACCGACGGTATTCGTCATGGCTGGTGAACAAAACCCCAACGCTTCATTGGGGACAGGCGACCATGCTCTGCGCCATAGCTGGGCTCTATAGTTCACTTTAGAAAGACAGGTATCTGTGACGAGAGGAGTTTTGGTCGTCGAGTATAACGCGGTTCCTCTCGACTTCCGTGTGTGGAAGGAAGCTCGTTCCAATGCCTGTGCCCTGTTTTGGGAGTTTTTGTTCTCGTGGTGGATTTAACCTTTGGTATGGCTTCCATGTGATTCAGTGTTGCATCGATTCCTTAACTACCGAGCTTCACCAATATCCTCCGGGGCGTCTCTTGCCAATCAAGACTCAATAGGCTAACGAAAGAATAGCACTATGGTGATATCCCAATCTTCGCGGCTAATTAGCTAGTATTTCAAGATACCGCGAGCATTAGTCGTGTCGTGGGATCCCCCTTCTCGGGCGAGGCAGAAAGGCTTAGGCCGCGGGAACGGACGGCGTTGCAACCAACAAACGCGAAGGGGAAATGATCGTTCGCCTCCGCCTACGTCTCTATGTGCGGCCATTGTTTGCGGGAGATTGGCTCCTTTGCCAAACGACAGTAAGGCAAGTCTGTCTGAAGTAGGCAAACCGTGGTCTTGAGTTGCTGCTGCTTGAATCGATCCTCCCAATGAGCGTCTGCATTGCGTAAGTCGGCAGCTCCTGGATTCAAGAGTTCCCAATGGACGAGTCCCGCAAAACATAAGGAATAATCGAATGGAAAGACGTGCACCGTCGAACTCCCGCAAGGTACTGATGCTGATAGAAAACGTTTCATTTCCCGCGGATCGAAGGATGCGGCATGCAGCGCAAACGCTTCGGGAAGCTGGGTACGAGGTCAGTGTCATTTGCCGCAAGGGGGAAAATCCGGATGAAAAGCCCTCTTTCGAAGTTGTTGGAGGGGTGAAAGTACATCGATACCCAATGCTATGGGACGCCACCGGCAAAATCGGATATCTGCTCGAGTATGCGTGGTCGCTTTTTTGCACGGCAGTATTGTCGTTGGTGGTATGGGTTCGTGACGGTATCGATATTCTCCATTCAGCAAATCCGCCTGATATCTTCTTCCTGCTGGCGTGGCCGTTCAAGCTGGTAGGCAAGAAGTATGTTTACGATGAGCACGACTTGTGCCCCGAGCTTTATGATTCGAAGTTTAAACGGAAGGGCCGGGTCTATCGGATGTTGCTTTGGCTCGAGAGGCAGTCATATCGAGCAGCCGATTTGGTCATTTGTCCCAACCAGTCATACCGTGATATCGCCCGGGAACGGGGAAGGCTTCCAGATAGCCGGCTTGCGATCGTGCGCAACGGCGTTGACATTAAGGAGTTCCATCGTCGCAGCCCTCGTCCGGAACTGAAGCGAGGGTTCCCGTATTTGGCAGTGTACCTTGGTGTGATGGGCAGGCAGGACGGTGTCGACCGAGTCGTCCGAGCTGCTGAGCATCTGGTCTACAAACTGCATCGCCGTGACGTGCTTTTTGTGATGATCGGTAAGGGCGAATGTTGGAATGAACTGCAGGAGCTGAGTCGAGAGCTAAAAGTGAACGACGTTGTGCAGTTTGTGGGGCGGATCTCGGATGATCTCTTGTTGGACTATTTGTCGATTTCAGATGTGTGCTTGGCGCCGGATCCACCGGATCGGATGAACCACCTATCGACGATGACCAAGATCATGGAGTATATGGCCTGCGGAAACCCGATCGTTTCCTTCGACTTGCTGGAATCGCGTCGTTCGGCGGGAGATGCAGCGGTTTACGTGGAAGGGGACGCCCCTGCGCTGTTTGCTGCTGCCGTGAGTGAACTGCTGGATGACCCAGCGCGGCGACAGAGGATGGCGCAAATCGGGATTGAACGCTCCATTCAGCTCGTCGGGCTGGACCGGTCGCGAAGGGCATTGCTCGAAGGATATTCTCGGCTGAGCGGACAAGCCGCAGTTACCGTGGGATCGGTGGGCGCCCCGACGGAGAGCGTGAAAGCTGGTTCGCTTGCCAAAGCTTCGGCCGCTACTGACCAGCTGACCTCTTGAACTCTGAGGCTCGGTGAACCACGCTCCCCGTTCACTGAGGCGGCTGCGCATGAACTTATCTCCGCTTATGGCTTTCAGAGCTGCCACCAGTTGCATGACTGATCCATCGCGGGTTCTGGATCGCAGCCTAAGGATGTTGGGTGGTGTATGCGGATTGGTGCTATGCGGAATTTTAACCGCTGGACTCTGGCCGTTTCATGTCCCCAGAAACGATGTGGCCTGGTTGCCAGAAGGGAACGGGTTGGCCTTCGGGCCCCATGGCAGCATTGTCAGTGCCGGTGCATTCGAATCGAGAAACACCAGCGTTGACGCCACCTGCAGTATCGAGCTGTGGGTACGATCTGCGATGGATGGCGGCTCGGGAGCGATCCTTGCTTTCTACCAGCCGAGCGACTTTAGTGTGCCGCTTGCGCTGCGCCAGTCGTTAAGCGACCTGCGGGTCGAGGTTGGGCGCCAGGATGGAGGACATTCTCATGTCTACCTCCCACGGGTCTTCCTGTCTCAAACTCCGCTGTTCATTACCATCACATCCGGTCAACAAGGCACGACAGCCTATGTCGATGGCCGAGAATTTGAGAGATATGCAACATACCATATTCGGCAAGAAGATTTGAGCGGCAAGCTAGTGGTCGGGAATACGCCGTCGGGAACACATGAATGGTCGGGTCGGTTATTAGCGCTTGCCGTTTACAACCAAGAACTGTCGCCCGGGGAAGTCTTTGAGCACTACGAGAAGTGGACGATGCACAAAGTCTCGGATTTAAAGGAGAGCGGCCACACCGTTGCTGTCTACGCTTTCAATGAAGGCACAGGAAGTGTCGCACATAATCAGGTCGATCCTGGCACCGACCTCTTGATCCCAAGCAAGTTCTTCGTTGTGCACGAAAAGTTCCTCACCTGGCCGTGGAATGAGTTTTACCCGGGACGAAGTTATGTGAAAAATGTCGCCGTCAACATCGGCGGCTTTATCCCGCTTGGCTTTTTCTTTTGCGCTTATTTGAGCGCGGTCAGGATGACATCACGACCGGCATTGGTAACCATCATTGTAGGGTTTGTGGTGAGTCTGACCATCGAGGTTTTGCAGTCCTTTCTTCCCACGCGAGACTCGGGATTGACCGATGTCATTACGAACACAGTGGGCACTGTCGTGGGAACGATGCTCTATCAATCTTTCGCCGCCTTGGCATTGACGAAGTTTGTGTCGCAGTCAAGAAATGTCGAGTCTTAGCCTCACACCATATGAGACCTGCAGGAGCTGCGGTAAACCACAACCGAATCAATCGAAGTACAGTTCCATTATTGGGCTGCGAGGAAAATGGTTAGGTAACAGGAGACCGAAAGTACGAGCATTCGTCGGGAACTCGTACCGGACAGGGCTTTTATCTTCTCGATTACCTGATCGGATGTAACTAAGCAATTCGAACTAGCTTGCGATACCATCAGCGGAGATTGAAATACATGAAAACAGAGCTTCATTCCCAGGAAACAACAGCAGCCGAACCGGTTACGAACTCGGTGACCCGAGTTTCCGTCCAGCTCGATGATTCGACACAACAGTTGCGTCGCATTTGGCAACGGCTCCTTGGCATCGAGTCGGTTGATCTCGACCAGAATTACTTCGATCTGGGCGGGGATTCCATTCTGGCGGTGCAGCTCTTCGCTCAGATCGAACAAGTGTTCAAGGTAAAATTGCCGGTCGCCACGCTTTTTGATGCGCCTACGATCACGGAACTGGCTCAGGCCCTTCGCCGCGAGAGCCCGAGTTCTGGTTGGTCTCCCCTGGTGGCGATTCAGGCGGCTGGTTCGCGGCCGCCCTTCTTTTGCATTCATGGAGCCGGCGGAAATGTCTTGATCTACCGCGAGCTGGCGCTTAACCTCGGCCCGGATCAGCCTATTTATGGTCTGCAGTCGCCAGGCCTGGACGGTAGTTGCGCGCCGCTTCCCAGAGTCGAGGACATGGCAGCACTTTACGTAAAGGAGATTCGGAAGGTACGCCCCCTCGGTCCGTATTTCCTCGGAGGCTATTGTGGGGGAGGAACGATCGCATACGAGGTAGCTCAGCAGTTACGTCGCAGCGGGGACCAGGTCGCCTTGCTGGCGCTTTTCGACAGCATGAATTGGTCGGTCTTTCCGCCACCAACCCCCTTGGCCAAGGGCTATTACAACTGTCAGAAGTTCGTGTTCCATGCGATGAACTTCCTGCGGTTGGATTGGGAGGGTCAAGCCAAGTTCTTCGCGGAAAAGCTGCAGATCCTGCGCAGCCGAATTCCCATCTGGCGAGGCATGTTGCTGGCGAGGTTGTTCCGCAATTCCGGGCCGGAAAGGTCGGAGTCCAGGATTTTGGGAGAAATCTGGGAGAACAATGACCGCGCATGTTCGCAGTATGTACCGACGCCTTACTCGGGCGTCGTGACCGACTTTCGCCCCTTAAAGCAGTATCGAATGTTCGATAATCCCGAGGCTAAGTGGGACCGCCTGGCACAAGCGGGACAGGAAGTTGTGACCCTGCCCGTATATCCCGCAGGTATGCTCGTCGAACCCTATGTGAAACATTTGGCCAACGCCCTCCGAGCGTCGATTGACAAAGCGATGAATGGCTGCCAGGCAGGTCCATTAGAGGGCCAGACGCACCGGGAACAGATAGAAGTACCCAGCGGCGTCACAAAAAAGGAGCACTAGATGTGCGGAATTGTCGCCATATTTTCGCCCGATGGGTCCGTCGCCCGAGAAGCGCTGGAAAAAGCGACCAAAAGTCTTGAGCATCGCGGTCCGGATGGTCAACGCTATTGGATCGCTCCGGATCGCAGAGTCGGGCTCGGTCATGCGCGGCTTAGTATTATCGACCTCACCACGGGCGATCAACCGATCGCCAACGAACGCGAGAACCTACGAATCATCGTCAATGGTGAGTTCTATGGCTACGAGGCGACGCAGAAGGAGCTGGAGAGTTCGGGCCACAAGCTTCGCACCAGGTCGGACAGCGAAATTGCCCTGCACCTCTATGAGGAATTCGGTGCGCACTGCCTGCATCGATTGCGAGGCGAGTTCGCGATAGCGCTCTGGGACGCCGAAAGCCGAACACTGTTTGCCGCCCGCGACCGCTTTGGTATCAAGCCGCTTTTTTACGCGCAGCACGAAGGAACTTTGTACTTGGCCTCGGAGGTAAAAGCCCTGTTCGCCGCGGGCGTGCCTCGCCGTTGGGATAGCGAGTCGGTTTATCACTCTGGCGGCTTCGGTGGCCATCAAATGCGCACCCTGTTTGAGGGTGTATACCAGGTGCCACCGGGCCATTACCTGATTGCTACGGAGAAGCACGTCCAACTGAGCCGATATTGGGATTTTGACTACCCAAGAACGGATCCCAGTGCGCCCGTGCGTTCGGATGCGGAATACGTTGAAGAATTTCGACAGTCCCTGGATGAGGCCGTGCGTATCCGCCTGCGGGCCGATGTGCCCGTGGGCTGTTATCTCAGCGGGGGGATCGATTCTTGCGCGGTTCTTGGCCTTGCAGCACGGCACCGACAGGGACCGGTTCGAGCCTTTACCTTAACCTTCGATCGCCCTGAATATAACGAAGGATCGATTGCTGAGGAAATGGCGGCTCAAGCCAAGGCCGACTTTTTCCCGGTCCCCATCCGGCAGGACGAGCTAGCGGACAATTTTGCCGACGCCATCCTGCAATCGGAAACTCTTTGCGTAAACGCTCACGGGGTGGCCAAGTACCTGCTCAGCCGCGCGGTTCGCAAGGCCGGCTACAAAGTGGTACTAACCGGCGAAGGATCGGACGAGATTTTGGGTGGTTATCTTCACTTCCGCCGCGATGTCGCGGTCAACGGAAAAGGAAATCCCCCGGAGACAGGATTTTTAGGGAAACTGGGAACTTTCAGTCCCACCTCGCCCAGTGCGCTTCCTCATAACGGAAACGGGCAAGACCTCGATCGTGTTCGGCAGCTGCTCGGCTTCGTTCCCGGCTGGATGGAGACGGCTTCGGCTCTCTCCGGCAAGATGCATTTGCTCTTAGCCGGGGACTTCTTGCAGGCGTTCAAGGGCCATGACGGTTCGCGAAGCTTCTTCAACGAGATTGATGTGCGAGGGCAGCTGGCAGGACGAGACCCGCTGCACCAATCGCTCTATCTGTGGGCCAAGACTCGCTTGCCGAACTACATTCTCACCATGTTGGGAGACCGCATGGAGATGGCGCACTCGATTGAGGGCCGGGTACCGTTCCTTGACCATCGCCTGGTGGAGGTAATGCGGGCCCAGCCCGTCAATCAGAAGATCCGTGGCACGACCCAGAAGTATGTCCTCAGAGAAGCGGTGCGTGATGTGCTCACCGAGACGGCATATCGTCGGCCCAAGCATCCTTTCCTGAGCCCGCCCCTGACGCTCAATCCGCAAGGCCGCTTCGGCGTTCTGGTGCAGGAGATGCTTCGTGGCTCGGTTCTCGCGTCTATGCCGTTCTTTGACCAGAAGAAAGTCGTGGACATCCTCGACAGTCTGCACACCGTGGATGAGAGTTCGCGGGTGGCCAACGACCAGGCCCTGATGATGATTCTGAGTGCCTGTGTACTTCACGACCGATTTCGACTTTCCGCTTGAACCTGACAATTGTTCGACTGCTGTCTTAGGCCCGGCACGCGCCCAACAGGTTGCATCTCCAAGCCCGAACCTGATTGCGAGCGCGGCGAGTTGTCTTTCAGGAATGTCACTTCCCTCTAACCCATTGGGAATTCTGTGATTTGCAAGTAGATGCGTCTGGCCCGTCCGTACTTGTAGCAACAATCATCATAAGAGAGTATTGGAGAATGCTGTGGCCAAATCGATTGTGACCGCTACTCTGGCTGAGGTAGAGCTGGAACCTTCACGAATTCCCCCTGACTGGATCCTGGCAGGCACGCCCGAGAACCGGAGCAAGATGTTGATGAGAACCCATGATTGGACCTCCATCATTGTGGTTTGGGAATGCACGTCGGGAAGTTACCGCTGGCGCTATAGCCAGGATGAAACCCTCGTGGTGCTTTCCGGCGAGGGCTTCATGACCAACGAGAAAGGCGAAGAGCACAGATTTGGGCCGGGTGACATGGGATTTTTCCCAGCCGGTACCACGTGCACCTGGAGACACCCGCATCATTTCAGAAAGGTCGCTGTCCTGAAAGAATCCCTGTGGCGTCCTCTGGGATTTTACTTTAAGGTATGGCGCAAGCTTCTCCGTGTTGTCGGCTTCAACGGGGGTTCGCCCCTGATGTTGACTCTCACCGCTCTTATCTGTTGGCAAGGTTGGTGAGCGGCCACTACTCGCGGCTTTCGGTATTGGCAAGAAATTGCCCTCTAAGACCGACCTGACCGTTATTCGGAGTTAGACGGCAGCCTTGCCGTGCCCGCAGCTGGTTCCGCACTAACGATCCGGGATCGTCACCTTCACTTCTTCCGAATACCCGCTCTCGCGTCCAGACTGATCGACGGACCGTACCACATAGTAGTACGTCACACCGCCGTTTACCAGTTCGTCCTTATAAGTCAGAGACCGTACCCCCGATGCCAGAGGAGTGTACGGACCACCGGGCGACGTGCTGCGAAAGATGTTGTAGCTGACGGCTTGCGGCTTCACTGACTCAGCTGGCGCGTGCCAACGAAGGGTGACGCTATGCGGATGCGGGGCGCGACGTAGATACAGCTTCACGGTAGCAGCTGCCCCGAGTAGCAGGACGCCGAGGACCAGCACGCCAGGTTTTCTCAACCATTCCCGCATGTTGCAGTCTCCCATGCGTCGCAGGGTTCACGAAAGCGCCTGCCACCCACGCCATCGATGGAAAAGGTCAACACGCCCGTCGACCCTGAAGCAGGGCTTGCCTGTGGACGACTGCGACCGGCATACTACGAAATGGCTCTATTCCGGCCCGCCGTGATGACCAAAGTGCCCTGACGGGGCGGCAAAGTCCAGGCGGCAGAGCTTGCACGACGGGCTCCACCAGCCGCGTCTCTTGCTCTGTTCAATTTCGATGGAGGAGACACGGTTTTGCACTCTCCCGGTGCATTGACAATCATAGAAACCGGCTCTGCCGATGCCTAGCAATCGCAATCGAGTTCTCATGATCTTGGAGAACTGCAGCTATTTGCGGGATGCTCGTGTGGGAAAACAAGCTAAGGCTCTGCAAGAGGCAGGATACCAAGTGTCGGTAATCAGCCCCGAACCGGGTAAACTACCGTCGCGCACGGTCATCGAAAATGTAACGGTTTATGGGTTTCCTCCCCCCCTTTGCGTTTTTCACGGAACCATCGGCTATTTTCTCGAATATGCCTACGCCACCTTTGCCATCGCCGTACTCAGCGCCTATCTAGCGCTGGCGCGGGGTTTTGACATCATTCACATCGCCAATCCTCCCGACTGCATCGTCTTGGCGATGACCATCTACAAACTCATCGGAAAGCGAATCATTTACGATCAGCACGACCTAAGCCCCGAACTGTACGAGGCGAAGTTTTCTCACCCCAATGCTCTGCTTCTGAAACTGCAGTGTCGGTTGGAACGGGTATCTTATCAGCTCGCGGACCACATCATTGTCACCAATGAATCCGGCAGGAAGGTCGCTCTCGGCCGGGGGAGGCAGGCAACGGAGAAGGTAACCGTGGTGCGGAATGGTCCGGACCTCGAGCGACATCACACCTTGAAGCAGGATGCAGAGCTGCGAAAGCGTTCTTCGAACATAATCGCGTTCGTAGGAGTTGTCGGCCATCAAGATGGACTCGATTACTTGTGCCGGGCTCTCGGTAGCCTGCGTTCAGACTGGAAGCAGGAAGACTTCTTGTGCATCGTCATAGGAGACGGCGATGCCTTATCTTCTGTCAAAGCTCTCGCCCGCGAGTTAGGCATCGATCACAAGATCTGGTTTGTAGGTTGGGTCAGCGATCCCGAAGTTTATTTTCGCTACTTATTCACGGCCGATATATGTGTGGCCCCGGAACCGTCCAACAAATATAACGATCACTCCACTTTTGTGAAGATCATGGAATACATGCTTGCCGGAAAGCCGGTGGTTGCCTTCAACCTTCCCGAGAGCCGGGTCAGCGCCGAAGGAGCGGCTTTGTATGCCTCTCCCAACGACTACCGTGACTTTGCCGCCAAAATAGCCATCCTAATGGTCGACGAAAGGCTACGGCATTCGATGGGAAAGGTGGGACGGCGGCGAGTCGAGACCTGCCTAGCCTGGCGGTATTCGATCCCAAGCCTGTTAGCCGCTTATGAACGGGTCTCCGGCCGTCAGCACAGGCAGGCGCACACCTGACCAGACTCTCAAGTTTGCCAAACTTCATTAAGATCCTTTCAGGCTCGGTTTTATTCCCCATTTTGTCCGGTTGTTGCCTAGCCGAGGGTAACAGGCCGACCGGCGATCCCCGGTGGGCACTGGTTTTCGCCGCACAAACTCATGGGTCAATGAACTGATGTCACTATCGTGGTATCGCAATCTCCGCCACTGATGGCTAATATATCAGCATAGGCAATAATCGCTTCGTTCGATTTCAATTCTTGGGTTTCGGGATTGATAGACTGCTCGAACGACGCATCTTGACCCTTGTGCGGACGCGTCCCTGGGACACTTTCCTCCTCCACCAATGCTTGATCACCAGTCGACGCTGCGGGAGATGGCTCCGGAATGAATGATTGTATCGTCCAGTATTATCGCTGTCCCGAGAACTTCGTGCGCCTGAGACTGAGAGGGGCCCTGTCGGAAACGACAGGCTACTTCAAGTTCGGACCGAGCACGACGTGCTACGGGAGGTGTAGCGGACATCTTCCCTCCAATTCTCCCACAGCCACCCTGCCTGACACGTTGTCGGATACGGCGACTGATGACGATACCGTGTGCCTCCCATTTGACTTAGACGAAGTGGCGAACAATCTCCGCTATGAGTTGTACTCGCAGGAGGCCTCTAGTCGCGCGGACACTAAGTCAATCGGCCGGGTCTATTACTTGTTTCGCCCGCTTTTTTCGGTGGCGTTCCGGAGGCATATTCAGCGGTGGTATCTGAGAGGTTGGGATCGCCTGCCATTTCCGCAGTGGCCGGTAGATCGGAGCGTCGAACAGATCCTGGAGCAGGTCATGCTCCTGGCCCTCGAAGCGCAGTCGGTAAGTCAGATTCCGTTCGTATGGTTTTGGCCGGCAGGAGCTTCGAGTTGCGCGATCGTAACCCACGACGTGGAAACCATGAAGGGTGTGCTCGCGTGCCCTTATTTGATGGACACGGAAGACAAGTTAGCTATCAAGGGATCGTTTCAGATTATTCCGGAAGAGCGTTACGAAGTGACCGACGGCTTGCTGGACTCTATTCGGCGTCGTGGTTTCGAAGTGGGAGTGCATGACCTCAATCACGATGGCCATCTATTCCGAGATAAAGAGCTGTTCCTCCTGCGAGTGAAGAAGATCAATTCGTACAAGGTACGATTCGGCGCCTCGGGATTTCGCACTGCGGTTCTTTATAGAAAGCAACTGTGGTTCGACGCCTTAGACTTCTCCTACGACATGTCGGTTCCCAATGTGGCGCATTTGGATCCGCAAAGGGGCGGGTGCTGCACGGTCATGCCCTACTTTGTAGGAAAGATTCTAGAGCTACCCCTCACTACGACCCAGGATTATACGTTGTTCCACATTCTCAACCGTGAATCGATCGATTTGTGGAAGAGGCAGATCGATCTAATCATGGAAAAGCACGGCCTGATAAGTTTCAATATTCACCCCGATTATCTGGATAGTCCATCGAGACGAACTGTCTTCGAGGCTCTGCTGGGACACTTGTCGGACTTAAGGAGAGAAAAGGGAGTTTGGATTACAACCCCAGGCGAGGTCGATCGGTGGTGGAGGCAAAGATCAGAAATGAAACTTGTGAAGGACGGCAGCGATTGGCGTGTGGAAGGCCCGGGCAGCGAGCGCGCCTGCGTAGCGTACATAGGGCAGAATAATGGGCGCATATCGTATACCTGTGTCCCAGCATTCTCAGCGTGCAGTCGGAGTCCCCACTGATGACCTTCCCCGGGACATTGGATGATTGAGGCTGTGCCGAAGCGTTCGTCGGATCGTGCCCCATTAGGGAACATAGATATCTATCCGGAAGCGGGGTCGAACTCCCCGCGAGTGGCCTCGGAACGTTGAAATATAGCGGAGGCCTCGCACCACTTCAGTTGGGAATCGCGCTAGGGGCTTGCTTTGTCGATACCACGGAATCCTATGGCACGGAAGAGGTTGTGGGTTAAGTCATCCAGGGAAACGCCAAGGAGTCTTTCTTGCAACCAAAGTGTCGCCCCGGCAATTCCGATTGCCGAGACCGTCGGGGCGATGAAACAGTTAGTCGATAGGGGTAAGGTTAGTTTTATTGGGGCAGCAATTTTCACCTACGTGACCCAAAAAATACGCAGAAGGTTATGGCCAAGCACAAGATTGTCTCGAACCAGGTTCGTGACAACCTGATCAACCGAATCGGGAACCGCCAAGATCACGTTGGCACGCGAGAAATGGATGCAGGCGATAGCTGCGAAACGCCAGAGTGCCATCATTCTCACCCGCGAGTCTGGTTCCAATAAGGGAATCTGGAGATTCGACGGCGGCGTTCTTGTCTACGGCCTGGCCGGGAGAACTGGGATACCCGGCCATCAGGAGTTTAGCGGCGAGGCCAGAGTCCATTTAACATCGAGAGTTGAGTTACTCTGGTAATCCGCTGTGGCCCACATTCCCCCCCACGTGCCATTTCTCCGCTGACACATCTCATGGTTTACTAAGTTCAGGAACAGATAGCTTGCGGGTCAAGTTCAATAAGCCCCGCTGCCATTCTCCCCTTTTTAGTTCCTTCAGCGAGCAGTTGGAATCGAGACGTAGCGATCTCGACTGCAGCCGGTGTTTATTCATTTCAAAAACAATGACAACCTCTACGCTGGGACCTCACGAAGCACACGTCAATTCCGAGCATCACGGAAGAGCGTTTCCACCCTCTCCACTGGCCGCAACAGACCTTGACGTCGCCATAATCGGCGCCGGACCCTATGGCCTGTCCGCAGCAGCTCATTTGAAGGCCGCGGGTTTGAAGGTTGGCATTTTTGGCAGGCCCATGGATTTCTGGGCCAGCAAAATGCCGGCTGGGATGCTGCTGCGGTCGCCGCGTGTGGCATCGAACATTGCCGCCCCGTTGAGGAACTTTTCTCTTGATGCGTACGAGACGACGGCTGGGCTACCACCGCGCGCTCCACTGCCCCTGGAAACGTTCGTGGCCTACGGGCATTGGTTTCAACGCCAGCTGCTTCCCAATTTGGATGCGAGGGAGGTTACCTCTGTCCAACACCTCGGACCCGGATTTCGGTTGGTCCTGGAAGACGGCGAACCGATCCGATGCAAGCGGTTGGTCGTGGCCGCAGGAATCGGCCCCTTTCAGCGTATTCCTTCCATCTTCACCTCCTTGCCCGCGTCCCAAGTTCAGCATTGCTACTCGGGATGTGATGTCAAGAGCCTGTCCAAGAAGCGGGTGGTCGTCATCGGTGCAGGACAGAGCGCTCTCGAGTGCGCGGCTCTTCTCCATGAAGCAGGGAGTGATGTTGAAGTCATCGCACGGATTTCGGCGTTGCGTTGGATCGGGCAACATCCTGTACTGCACAACCTCGGTCCTATCTCTTCGTTGCTGTATTCTCCACACGACGTCGGGCCGGCGGGGATTAGCCGGCTTGTGGCAGCGCCCAATCTTGTGATGCGAATTCCGTTGAAATTGAGAGATCGGATTCGTATTCGAGCGGTGCGCCCTGCGGGATCGAAATGGCTGCCTGCGCGGCTTGAAAAGGTGCAGATCACGACTGGGCGGTCAGTGACATCCGCGCACAGCGAGCATGGTAGGGTGCGCCTGCGGCTCGACGATGGAACCGAACGGAGCACCGACCACGTCCTGTTGGGCACGGGATACTCCGTCGACATTTCCCGCTACCGTTTCTGGTCCGAGCAACTTCTCCAACAGATCGCAACGATCGATGGATACCCAGCCTTGCAAACCGGATTCGAGAGTTCGGTGTCGGGACTGCACTTCATTGGTGCGACCGCAGCGCGCTGCTATGGACCGCTGCTCTACTTTGTAGCTGGAACCGAATTTGCATCGCGAGAGTTGACGTCCAAAATCGTCAAGCGCGGAGTGAGATCGCTTGCTAAAACCCTGGATGTTCGGCCGGAATTCGTTGACGCCTAGCGCAGTTGCCACTGAGGCCAAGCGACAGAGGGTAGGAGCCATGGTGATTGGAGGTGATCATCCTGGCCTTGCTATCGCGCGCAGCCTCGGCTGCATTGGCATCCCTGTTTACATACTGGAAGACCAGCATTCAATCGCCACGTATTCGCGCTATGTCGAAAGCGTAATCCGCGTTAAGGACGTTCGTGATCAAGAAAAGACAGTGGATTCCGTGCTGGAAGTGGGCCATCGTTTTGGTCTCGAAGGCTGGGTTCTGTTCCCAACAAGAGACGAGAATGTGGCGGCTTTCTCGCGTTCTCGCGACCGACTCGACCGATTCTACCGGGTGACGACACCGCCTTGGAGCACGGTACAGTGGGCCTGGAACAAGAACAACACCTACGTACTCGCCGAACAGCTCGAAATCCCTTGCCCGAAAACATGGACGGTGAGATGCGTCGACGAATTACGCACCTTCGATTCGAGGCTGCCACTGGCAATTAAGCCGGCTGTCAAAGAGAACTTTTTCTACGCGACCGGGGCAAAGGCGTGGCGCGCCAACACCCCAGAACAGCTGCGTAAGTGGTTCGATGATGCGGCCCGACAGGTTCCGGTCGAAGAAGTGATGATTCAGGAAATCATCCCCGGCGACGGCCACCACCAGTTTTCATTCTGCGCGTTCTTCAAAGACGGCAAAACGCACAGCAGCCTGATGGCACAGCGTCGGCGGCAGTATCCGCGGGAATTTGGACGGGCGGCGACCTATGTCGAGTCTGTTGATATTCCCGAGCTCGAGGAACTCTCTGAGCGCTTCCTGCAAGCAATCGATTTCTACGGACTTGTGGAGATCGAATTCAAGTTGGACCCACGAGACGGCCAGTACAAGTTGCTCGACGTGAATGCGCGTGCCTGGGGTTTTCACGGTCTTGGAAAGGCCGCGGGGATCGATTTTCCTCTCATCCTATTCGCCGACCAACTGGGGATGGAGCTTGAACCTCGCAGAGCAGAACCTGGTTGCGGATGGTTGCGTGCTGTAACTGATCTCCCAGCCGCAGCGTCTGAGATGCTGCGCGGCCACCTCGCTCCGCGCGACTATCTCGACTCAATCCGCCGGACTCGAGCAGAATCGGTTTTCTGCTGGAAAGACCCGGTGCCGTGGTTTGCGGAGGCGTTTCTGCTACCTTTCCTTGTGCTCAAGAAACATTCGAAACGATAGGCCCCGTCGGGATACCCCTCTCGAGCCACATCGACTTGCCGTGTTGCTTAGGCACGCAAGAGCTCTCCCGTTGCTCGAGGCTTGAGCCGGTCAATACAAGCTGCTCGATGTAAATGCCCGAACCTGGAGTTAAAATACCCTGGGTGCGAGTGCGGGCGTGGATTTCAGTTTCATGCTCTTCGCAGACCAAGTCGGAATGTCGGTAACCCCCAGCAAGGTCAGGCCAGGGGTGGGCTGGCTACGCATGACGACGGATTCTGCGCAACACAAAGCGCGACCCGTGCGAAATATTGTTTTGCACTATTTCTCATACTCGATCTTTTTGAACCTGTGGAGGATTTCGCGGATCTCCACCACTTCAGGAAAGAAATCGCATTCGGCACACTAACCGACGCGGGATGGAAGCTGGTTAGCGATTTCGATACTCCGCGATGCCTTGAAGAGGGGCTTTCTGGTTCTCGCCGAGTCGAACGCGGAGTGTGAAACATCATTCTGCCGCCAGAATAACCAGAAATCTCGCGGTGGTTCGAAGGAGGCAAGTCGGTGAGCTCGGACGCGATGGAGACGACGCTGTGAAATCGCCCGGCAGCATTTCCCAAGACCAAAGGAGGTTTCTCGGCACCAGCAGATTGAGAAAACGCCCGATTCCCTGGGTTCAACAGTTCGGTTGACCAACAAACGGGCGCGTTCGAGACCAAGAAAATGACCTCAGGCTTCATAGGTACCGCAAAAGCTAGCTCCGCCTCCGCCCCTTCGCTCGGACAGAAGGCGCACTCTGGTGCGATGAAAGCCTATGAACTCAACCCGTTGTCCGATCCGCGTTGGGAGATTTTCAGGGAAAAGCATCCTCAGGCTTCCGTATTCCACAGCACCAGCTGGCTCCGAACCTTACAAACAGCCTATGGGTATGAGCCGCTGGCGATTACGACCTGCGCACCGGATGTGGCGCTCGACAACGGTCTTATCTTTTGCCGCATCAAGAGCTGGTTGACAGGCTGGCGATTTGTCTCCTTGCCTTTTTCGGATCATTGTGAGCCTCTGGTAAATAACTCCCACGAGCTGGATGATCTGCTCTTGCACATGAGGCCATATGTCGATTCCGGCAAGTGGAAGTACATCGAGATCCGGCCAATCGACAATCAACCGGGAAGCCAGAGTGCACTCTGCTTTCGAACCTACTGGTTGCATCGCCTGGATCTCGGTCGAAGCAAGCAAGAGCTGTTTCACCGACTCCACAAGGACTCGATTCAAAGAAAGATTCGCCGTGCAGAACGGGAGAAACTGCAGTACCAGGAAGGAACCTCGGAATCTCTGCTGGCAAAGTTTTACAAGCTGCTGGTCGTGACTCGACGGCGGCAATATTTGCCACCCCAGCCGTTATCCTGGTTTCAAGCCCTGATTGCCTCGTTCGGGGGCAAGCTAAAAATACGGGTGGCTTCGAAGGGCGATCTGCCAGTTGCCAGCATTCTCACCATCTCTGACAAGAACACCCTCGTCTACAAATACGGTTGTAGCGATGCGCGGTTCCATCCGCTGGGAGGAATGGCGTTCTTGTTGTGGAAGGCCATCGAAGACGCCAAAGATATGGGGCTCGAACATTTTGACCTGGGACGTTCTGATTGCGATAACCCAGGACTCGTTTTATTCAAGGAACGTTGGGGGGCTCTCGGTACCCAACTGCACTACTGGACCTATCCCCCCAAGCCCCTGGGACCTCCAGAGAGCTGGAAGAAAGAAGTTCTCCGGCGAGTCGTTCCACTTGCACCAGATTTTGTCCTGCAGGCAATGGGCAAAATTCTATATGGGCATATCGGTTGAATCGCCAGCGTCCGCCCAAAATCCATGAAGATTTAGAGTGGGTTTGCTTCCAGCCAGTTTATGACCTGATCCGCGCTCTCATTCGGCGGGAAGACGGGATAGAAGACGTGCTCGATTTTGCTGTCGCGAACGATCATGGTCAAACGCTTTAAGAGCCGAACTCCTTCCACCTCGAACGTCGGCAAGTGCAAGGCCTCGCATAATTTGAACGCGGAATCACTCAGGACCTCAAACGGAAGATGCAGGCGATTGGCCATCTCTTGCTGGTACTCGGTGGTCTGCGTGCTGAGTCCCAGAACTTCGGCCCTTAGATCCTTTAGCTCCTGGTAGTGATCCCGGAAACCGCAGGTTTGCGGAGTACAGCCTCGAGCGCCTGGGATCAAATCCCAGCCCTCTGGCAGCGGCTTTCCCGGCACTCCCGTCATCGGATAGCAATAGATCACAGTTCTCGGCACGCCCAAGCTTCGAAGATCAACGATCCGGCCCCTCGTAGACCGGAGCGAAATGGGAGGAATGGGCATCCCCATAAGATGTCCTGCCATCCCATCGTCGGTAGGTTTGGGAAGATTGGGAGGAAGTGGAAAATCTATCGGTCGCTCGGCCGCCATGGGTTCACCAATCCCTAAAACTACCCAAAGATATTTGAAATTTTGATCTCCACCGGTTCTTTGTCCGATGATCTTGTTCTCGACGCAAGTTCAAAGGAAGGGAACCGATGGAGACCTTTGCAAAGCTGTTTGGCAGCCTGCTGGCCTTGGTATATCACTG
>DATJVZ010000339.1:0-8348 GCA_035501575.1 Terriglobales bacterium
TAGGCCGACCCGCTGGGCCGTGTGGCGGGCCGAGAATGAACCGTCGTTAGACGTGTGGGAACCCTCCGAGACCCTTTAGGCGTCTCCGCATGACGGAGCATGGCTCACCGGATCAAAATCGAGTCGGGCCCCCGTTCATTCAGGTGTTGGTTCAAAAATCGGTTACCACCATCACCAACTTTGCAGGCCGGCTTTCACTTTTGGATGCTAGGGAAATCAGCTAAAATTCGCAAGAGGGGATGCGCAAATAGTTGGCACTCAGTTTGCCAGCAGCTTTGGTTATCTATCGCAGCAGTTCGAGGGACACAGCGGCGTGGAACAGCAACCGCCGGGGCCGGGTGCGCTCGGCCGATGAAGTCTAACCTGCCCGGTTCTCGTCTCGGAGCACCTCATCGAGCAGGCTCGCAAGATTGTGGGCGCGCTTGAGATATTCGACCTTACCCCGGTCCTGACTTCGTCTGAGCAAGTCGCATTCGTCGGCGATGTTTAAAGCCGCGAGAACTGCCACGCGAACCGTGTCCACGGTACGCGCTTGCTCGGCTACAGCCCGCATCTTGGCGTCCACATATTCCGCCAATTTGAGGATGTGCTCTGCGTCGGACCCGCGAAGGTTGTAGGCCTGATCAAAGATCTCGACTCGCACGCTGCGTTGGCCGGAATCGTGGACCGGGACCTGCTTGCTAGCCGTCGCCATAATTCTTTGCTCCTAACCCGGCAAGAGGGAGAGTCTCACTGGTTCAACTTGCGGCCTGCTCTTCGTTCAGCACTTCGATTTGTTGCAACATCTTCTCGACGCGACTTCGCACTTCCTCGCGTTCCCGTCGGAGTTGGATAGTCTCCTTCCGCAGGGTCTCAAGCTGCTCCTCGCGCTCTTCCAGTTGCTCCCGCAGGCGAGTTACGTCGCGTTCGGCGATCAAGCGAGCCTCTCGCGCTGCCTTGTACAGTTCAATCGTGCGATAAACCTTCTCTTCCAGAGCCTGGAAATCGTCGGCAGGAACCTGGGTAGATACCTCTTCAGCCATTTTTAGCGACATGATGAACTTCCCTGAGAATCGGAACTTTAGCGCAGTATACAGCAGATTGCCTGTGGACAGCTGTGGAGCCTGGCCATGGCCAAGACAATTGGAAAGGCAGAGGTTATAGTGAGTCAGATCGCAGCGGCTTCGGGCTGAGAATCGTGGCTAGGCGGGCACAGGCGGGGCGTTTATTGATCCTTGCAATCACGGGCGGAAAACACTGAATCGCCCCTTGGGCCCCCGAATCGAATGGCGTATGCAGCCCACATGCCGAACGGCGTAATTGTCCCACTCGGGGTAGAGTGCCGGCCCCTGCTAACCCGCTGTCGGTTGCCCGGCATGGGCTCGGCGCCTGCTAAGCTCCCGAGGACTTTATGTGGATTGTTCGATTAGCACTCCGACGTCCTTATACTTTTGTGGTCGTTGCTCTGCTGCTGTTAATTCTGGGCCCGATCGTCATTCTGCGTACCCCAAGCGACATCTTTCCCAACATCGACATACCCGTGGTCAGCGTGCTTTGGAGCTATCAAGGCTTCAATCCCGAACAAATGGCCGACCGCATTGTCAGCTTGACCGAGCGGGCGATGACTACGACGGTCGATAACATCCAGCACACGGAATCCCAGTCCCTGCCCGGGATTGCGGTGGTCAAAGTTTTCTTTCAGCCTAATGCCAGCGTCGAGAGGGCGATTGCGCAGGTGACCGCGATCTCGCAGACGCAACTCCGGCAGTTGCCGCCGGGCACGACGCCGCCCCTGGTGATCAGCTACAACGCGTCCAGCGTACCGATACTGCAGCTGGCGCTGTCGGGAAAAACTCTTTCCGAACAGCAGTTGTTCGACTACGGAGTGAATTTCATTCGCACCCGCTTGATTACCGTGCCGGGCGTGGGCATCCCGTATCCTTACGGCGGAAAGATGCGGCAAGTGCAGGTCGACTTAAATACAGCGGCACTCCAATCCAAAGGGTTATCGCCTCTCGACGTGGTCAATGCCATCAGCGCGCAGAACCTGATTCTGCCCTCGGGCACTTCGAAAATCGGTTTGCTCGAATACAACGTGGATATCAACGGCAGCCCGGAGACGATTCAGGAATTGAACCAAATTCCCGTCAAGACCGTGGGCAGTACCACCATTTACCTGCGCGACGTAGCCTGGGTACGCGATGGTTTCCCGCCGCAAACCAATATTGCGCGCGTCAATGGACAGCGTGCTTCCCTTCTCACCGTCCTCAAGACAGGCAATGCCTCTACCCTCGACATCGTTTCCGGCATCCGGTCCCTGTTGCCGGTCATCGAAGCGGGATTGCCTCGCGCGCTGGAAATTAAGCCCCTGGCCGATCAATCGTTGTTCGTTCGCGCTTCCATCAACGGGGTGATCAAGGAAGCCACCATCGCCGCGTGCCTGACGGGCTTGATGATCCTGCTCTTCTTAGGAAACTGGCGCAGCACGGTCATCATTGCGGTCTCCATCCCGCTTTCCATCCTGACCTCGATTATCGTTCTCAGGGCCCTAGGCGAGACCCTCAACATCATGACCCTGGGAGGTCTGGCGCTGGCGATCGGAATCCTGGTGGACGACGCCACGGTGGAGATCGAAAACATCAACCGCAACCTGGCACAGGGCAAAGAAGTCGAACACGCAATTTTGGATGGCGCGCAGCAGATTGCGGTCCCGGCGTTTGTTTCAACGCTCTCGATTTGCATTGTATTTGTGCCGATGTTTTTCCTCACCGGCGTGGCCCGTTATCTTTTCGTTCCCCTGGGCGAAGCCGTGGTGTTTGCCATGTTGGCCTCCTATCTGCTTTCGCGAACTCTGGTTCCCACCATGGCCAAGTATTTACTGCACAGCCTGGAGGAGCATCCCCCGGCCGAACAGCAGAATTTCCTGGTTCGTCTGCAACTCCGTTTTGAACAGGCTTTCGAAGCTCTGCGCGATCGGTATCGGGATCTGCTGGCACGATGCCTCGAGCGGCGACGGTCGTTCCTGCTGGCTTTTCTGGCCGTTTGTGTGGCGTCCCTGGGGATGCTGATTCCCTGGCTGGGCCAGGATTTCTTTCCGGCCGTCGATAGCGGTCAATTCAAGCTGCACATGCGGGCGCGAACCGGCACCCGCATCGAAGAGACGGCCCGCCTCTGCGATCTGGTGGAGCAATTCATACGCCGCCAGATTCCTCCCGACCAACTGGACACGATCATTGACAACATCGGCCTGCCCTATAGCAGCATCAATCTTTCCTACAGCACGTCCGCCCCGGTCGGCCCGTCCGATGCCGATATTCTGGTGAGCTTGAAACAGGGGCACGCTTCGACCGCCGGTTATGTTCATGATCTGCGGATGAAGCTGGCGCAAGAATTTCCCGGCACCACCTTCTCGTTCTTGCCTGCCGATATTGTCAGTCAGATCCTGAATTTCGGGCTGCCGAGTCCGATTGACGTCCAGGTGGTCGGCCATAATCTCTCGGCCAACCGTGAGTTTGCCAATCAACTGCTGCGGCGAATCCGGCAAATCCCGGGCACGGTGGATTTGCGCATCCAGCAGCCATTCGATCAGCCGTATTTGCACGTCAATGTGGATCGAACCAAGGCGCAAGAAGTCGGCTTCTCGGAGCGGGATGTGGCCAACAATCTGCTGATCTCTCTGAGTGGCAGCTTTCAGACCACTCCCTCGTTTTGGCTGGATCCTGTGAACCGGGTGGAGTACAGCATTGCCGCGCAGACGCCGCAGTATCGCCTTCAAACGTTGCAAGATCTCGCCAATGTACCGGTGACCGGCCCGACGAACGCTCGCCCGCAGATCCTGACCAGCATCGCGGCGATCGAGCGCGGCGTGGGAATGGCCACGGTGTCGCACTACAACATCGCGCCCGTGATTGATATTTACGGCTCGGTACAGGGAAGGGATCTGGGCGCGGTGGCCCGAGCCATCAACCGCACGGTCAAAGAGGCCAAGGCGCAGGCTCCGCGTGGCACGGAAGTCGCGGTACGGGGGCAGATCGAGACCATGCGCTCTTCCTACGTCGGCCTGCTGAGCGGCCTGGTGTTCTCGATTCTGCTGGTATACCTGCTGATTGTGATCAATTTTCAGTCCTGGCTGGATCCGTTCATCATCATTTCCGCCCTGCCGGCGGCCTTGGCCGGGATCGTCTGGTTCTTGTTTCTCACGCACACCACGTTGAGCGTTCCGGCCCTGACCGGATCGATTATGTGTGTGGGCGTGGCAACGGCAAATAGTATTCTGGTAGTGAGTTTCGCGACCGAACAGATGGCTGAGACTCGCGACGCCGTGCTCTCGGCATTGAACGCCGGATTCACCCGCTTCCGGCCGGTGATCATGACCGCCCTGGCTATGATTATCGGCATGGTACCCATGGCACTAGGCTTAGGCGAAGGAGGCGAGCAGAACGCTCCCTTGGGCAGAGCCGTCATAGGGGGCTTACTCTTGGCTACGGTGGCGACGCTGTTCTTTGTTCCAGTCTTCTTCAGCCTGTTGCATCGAAAGGGGGCGATCGAAGGACAATCGCCGAAGCATTAGAGGGACAGATGGGATTACCGCCGGCCTCGCAGGAGGCCTCAAGAAATTCGCGGAGCGACCGATGAGAGTTGAGCAGTCGAACGAACTGGAGCGGCCCGGGACAGGAGTTCACCCGGAGTCGCGCATTCCCGGCACAGGCATGGGCCAGGGACGTCCGGCATCTCGCTGGTGGATTGCCATCTTGGCATTGCTGGCAGTGGTCGCCATCCTGATTTCCGGGATTGTGCCGCGCAAGCGGGCCGAAGCGAGGTTGGCGAAGGAAACCGAGCAGATGGCAATTCCCGCGGTTTCCGTGGTGCACCCGAAGCGTTCCGCTCCCATCGACGAACTGGTACTGCCCGCGAATGTGCAGGCCTATATTGACGCGCCTATTTACGCGCGCACCAACGGATATTTGAAGAAATGGTATGCGGATATCGGGGCGCGCGTGAAGCAAGGCCAGCTGCTGGCGGAAATCGAAACTCCGGAAGTGGATGAGCAGCTGCGGCAAGCTCGTGCGGTTCTCGACACCGCCGAAGCCAACCTCAGTCTTGCCGAGATTACCAATAACCGTTACGCCGGGCTGCTTAAGACCGATTCGGTCTCCAAGCAGGAAGCGGACAACGCGGCCGGCAATTATGCTGCCCAAAAAGCCACCGTTCAGGCGGCGCAAGCCAACGTGCGGCGCCTGGAAGAGCTCCAGTCCTTTGAAAAGATTTACGCCCCCTTTGCCGGTGTGATCACCGCCCGCAACACCGATATTGGCGCGCTCATTGATTCGGGAAGCAGTGGGGGAACGCGGACGGAGATGTTTCATATCGCCCAACCGGACAAGCTCCGGGTTTACGTGAACGTGCCGGAGGCTTACGCGCCGAGCACCAAGCCGGGCCTCAATGCCGATCTGGTGGTTTCGGAATTTCCCGGCCGCCGCTTCCCCGGGACGCTGGTCCGTACGGCCAATGCTATTGACCAAACCACGCGGACGCTGCTGGTCGAAATTCGGGTGGACAATCCCACCGGAATTCTGTTCAGCGGGGCCTATGCCGAAACTCACTTCAAATTGCCGAACGCAGGTTCCAGTTTCATTCTGCCGGTGAATACGTTGCTGTTCCGCTCCGAAGGGCTGCGCGTGGCCGTGGTCGGCGACGACAGCCATGCCGAACTCAGGCCAATCACCATCGGCCATGACTACGGCACCGAAGTCGAAGTGGTTTCCGGACTGGAAGGCCGGGAGGCAATCATCATCAACCCTCCGGATTCGATCGTGTCGGGAGAGGAGGTCCGGGTCGTGAGCCAGACCTCCGGCGAGGCGGCGCGGCCAGGTCCCCCAACCCGGGGCGTCGCGGAACACTGATGGCCGGCCCCTCCCCATGGAGTTGCTGGCCGTGCTTGGCCGTCGGGTTCTTGGCCCTCGGCGGCTGTGCGGTGGGCCCGCGCTATTCGCGACCGCCGGCCCCGGTTCCCAGCGAATTTAAGGAAACACCGCCGAACTGGAAACAGGCTCAGCCGTCCGACCAAGTGCTGCGCGGCAACTGGTGGGAAGTTTACCAGGATCCGGAGCTCAATCGCCTCGAAGAGAAGATCGATGTTTCCAATCAGAGCCTCAAGGCGGCGAAGGCGCAGTTCGATGAGGCCCGTGCCCTGGTTCGACTCAACCGTGCCGACTTATATCCAACCATCAGCGCCGGAGTTGCCGCCACGCGCGAACGTTTTTCGGCAAACCGCCCGCAAGCGACCTCAGTGACCACCTCCAATGATTTCATTTTGCCGGTAGACATGTCCTATGAGCCCGATGTTTGGGGGCGAGTGCGAAGCAACGTTGCCGCCTCGCGCGCCAGTGCACAGACCAGCTTCGCTGATCTGCAGTCGGTCAGCCTCAGTTTGCACGCCGAGCTGGCCACGGACTACTTCCAAGCGCGCGAACTGGACGCCGAGGCGCAGTTGCTCGATTCGACCGTCGATAGTTACCAGCGGGCCTACGAATTGACCGAGAGCCGCTACCAGGGAGGAGTTTCCTCGCAGGTTGACGTCGCGCAAGCGCAGACCCAGCTCGAAACCACGCGGGCGCAGGACATCGAGGTCAAGACCATTCGCACTCAGTTTGAGCACGCCATCGCGGTACTCATCGGAGTGCCGGCGTCCGAGTTTAGCTTGCGATTCGCCCCCTTAACCGCATCCCCTCCCGCGACGCCGCCCGGGCTCCCTTCTCAATTGCTCGAGCGCCGGCCCGATGTCGCGGGTTCGGAACGCCAAATGGCGGCGGCCAACGCCAACATTGGTGTAACCCGTGCCGCTTATTTCCCACTCTTTAGCATCCCTGCGACGGCGGGATTTGAAAGCACGCGTATCAGCAATTGGTTGACCGGCCCCAGCGGATTTGCCGCCGTGGGAGTAGCCGCGACGGTAACGGCGCTCGACTTTGGACGAAGGCGCGCGGCCAATGATCAGGCATGGACAGCCTATTACCAGGCAGAGGCCAATTACCAGCAAACCGTGCTCACCGCCTACCAGGAAGTCGAAGACCAGCTCGCGGGGTTACACCTGCTGAGCCAGGAGGCCCAGACACAGGCCGCCGCGGTGGCTGCCGCCGAACGCTCGTTGGCCTTGTCCCAGAATCGATACAAAGGGGGAGTCACCAGCTACCTGGAAGTGACCACGGCGCAAGAGACGGCGCTTAGCAACGAGCGCACAGCCGTACAACTCGCAGGCCGGCTCATGATTGACAGCGTTCTGCTGATCAAAGCGCTGGGCGGAGGCTTTGATGCTGCGAGTCTGTCGAACCTGGACATCAACGCGGCAATTCCCCACTCGCCGGCACAATCCACTTCGTTGAACAGCCGCTAGCGGAGAACCCTCGCCCAAGAGGCCGGACGGCTTCGTCTACCTACTTTACAAGAATGCGATGCTTGCGAAAGCCGTGGAGAATGATGGCACTGCTGATGGCGAACGCACCCACAGCGCCGAGAGCCGCTATTTGGCCCACGGGCCGGGCCAAGCCAAAAAAATCAGAGAACAATGCGATCATCGCGAACACGATTCCCAAGACGTTCAGCCACAGGGGCGCATGCACGGGGTGTAACTGCTGACGGTTGTAGAAGCGCAATTGCAGCAACACGGCAGCCAGGCCGATCGCCGCCACGACCATCACAGCCAGCGGGCTGTGAAAGGCATCCGCTTGAGTAAACATTACGACGAGAGCCAAGAGAGTGGCGAGCAGACCGGACGCAATCACCGTCCAACGGCGAGGTTTCGGGCTGGGAGCTGAGGTCTCGGGCACCACCGTCGATTGTAGCCAGACCACGGCCAAGTTGCGAGTGCCGAGCGCCGGCGGGGCACCTTTTATGGGTACTGCGGTTTGTGGCCGGTGCTGCGGCG
This sequence comes from Terriglobales bacterium, assembly GCA_035501575.1. Taxonomy (GTDB): domain Bacteria; phylum Acidobacteriota; class Terriglobia; order Terriglobales; family Acidobacteriaceae; genus JAFAGX01. The sequence goes on from DATJVZ010000339.1 coordinate 7,904, forward strand.
GCTGTCCTATCCGCGCTTACTTAAGGTCCTGCGGACACATCCTGGGCCTCCGAGCGGAATCTAGTCCGCGCCCAGTTCTCATGCAACAATGGGCGCATGAGAGTCACCCTATTTGGTGCCACCGGTCTGCTCGGCAAGGCGCTCGTTCCGCAGTGGGGGAAGGATGAGGTCATCGGGCTGGGCTCGAGCGACGCGGATATTCGCGATGCCGCCCAGGTACGGGCTGTCATCGAGCGCACCAAACCGGAATGGATCATCAACGCGGCCGCCTACACTGATGTCGATGGCTGCGAGAGCAATCAGGAGCAGGCGTTTGCCGTGAATTGCCAGGGCGCGGTCAACATAGCCGCGTCCGCCAAGGCCGGGGGAGCGCGGCTGATCTCTGTGAGCACGGATTATGTCTTCGACGGCCAGAATACCGAGCCCTACGAGACTACGGCTCCTC
>DATJVZ010000340.1:0-35938 GCA_035501575.1 Terriglobales bacterium
TTGAGCCGCGTCAGCTCCGTCAGCATGACGCGCATCCACTGCGCCTGCGGCGGAATTTCCAGCTCCAGCAACTTCTCCACCGCCAGGCAGTAGCCGAGATTATTGGAAAGCGGCGCCAGGTAATCGACGCGATCGGTCAGCGTGACCGCCTGTTGATAATTCTTCTGCTCGAACTCCTTTTCGATGCCGGTGTGCAGGTAGCCGATATCAGGCTGGCACTTCAGGATGGTTTCGCCGTCCAGCTCCAATCTCAGACGCAGCACGCCGTGCGTGGACGGGTGTTGCGGTCCCATGTTGAGGACCATGCGGCGCGCGCCGCCGGATAGCGGCTGTTCGTCGCCTTCTATCGTGACTGTGGGCGGCAGGGTGGTATCGCTCATGGCTTTTACCTGTTCACACTCCGGGACCTGTTCACACTCTCGACCCCGTGACCGGATAGTCTTTGCGCAGCGGGTGGCCTTCCCAATCGTCGGGCATCTGGATGCGCCTCAGATAAGGGTGGCCAAGGAACCGGATCCCGAACAGGTCGAAAACTTCCCGCTCGAAAAAGTTGGCTGCCGGCCAGATGGGGGTCACAGAATCGAGCGCGGGCGCGTCGTCCCCCAGACGCACCTTCAAACGCACCCGCTCTTTTTGACGGATCGAGAGCAGGTGGTAGATGACCTCGAAGCGGGGCTCCGCAGGGTACCAGTCTACACAAGTCACATCGGAAAGGAAATTGAACGGGCAAGGGGGATGATCCCGGAGCAAGGCACAAGCTTTGCGAATCGAGGAACGCACGATGTAGAGGCTCAACTCATCATGCGCAAATCTTGCGGCTTCGATCGCACCCGGACTATTTTCCTGCAAGCAGGCGACGGCAGGGTGTTCCTTCAGTTGCTCGAGGTCGGTGATGGTCGGCTTAAGGGACACTCAGATCTCACCTCGGGCGGATGAGGGTGGACCCCAATCAAGCACACCTTTCTTCCAGACGTAAAAGAAGCCAACGAAAACGATGCCGATGTACACCAGCATCTCCCAAAAGCCAAACATCTTCAGGCGCCGGAGAATTACCGCCCAGGGGTAGAGAAACACCGCCTCCACGTCGAATAAAATGAAGAGCATGGCGACAAGGTAGAATTTCACCGAGAAACGGCTTCGGGCGTCGCCCACGGGAACCATGCCGCACTCGTAGGGCGAAAGCTTGGCCCTTGTCGGTCGCCGGAAGCCGATTCGCCAAGACATCAACACAATCACCATGGCGAGAGCTCCTGCTACCATGAACTGGATCAGCAGTGGGAGGTATTGGGCGAAGTAATTGTCGGGCATAGGGGAGCTAGATATAATTTGCAGCCAAGCACTGACTAAACTACCTAGGGTAGATTTCGTGGCGACACAGTGTCAAGCGACTCGCGCCCGCGTCGGTCATCGAGAATAGTATTTTGGCTAACCCCAACGTGTGAATCGCATGATCTTCGGCTTTAATACCGACATTAAACACGCAGATACCGTATATCACGTGCAAAGCGAAGCACGCGAGAACGAACGCCTGCTGCAAACGCAGGTTTTTGTTCGCGGGCATTGCATCGGCAAACGCGCCACCTCCTACGCCGATAAGGCCACCGAGAGCGACTTCACCGATCAGCGCAAGGAACATATGTTGCGCGATCAGCACCGCTTGGTGCTCGACGCCATCCGGGACGGACGACTCGATACGGTGTTCGACAAGCGGGACACTCCGGAGTCGCTGTCCGCCATCAAGGAGCTGGATGTGGAATGGCTGAATGCCGGGTCGGTACACTCGGGGGGACATTTGCAAATGCGGCTGCGGGTCACCGATGGCGGCGCTGCCCTCGAAGGTGCCCGTTTGATCATGCGCTTTGCTCGTCCCGGCGCCGATCCGTTCTATACCCAGGTGACCACCGGTCCGAATGGCGAGGCCGAAATGAGAGTTGATGTGGAGGAGTCGGCTTTGACCGACTCCATGGTCCTCGTGCAAGCCAGCTACACGGACCGCAGGGCAACGCGAAAGTTCCAGCTGCGGAAAGTCGAAACATGACCGGGAGTCTCGGCTCCGCTCGAGAAGGTCCTTAAGGGTTACCGCGCTTGGCGGGCCTAGGCGGTGGCCTAACAATCTTGAACTCTCTACCATCCTCCGGCGTGATCCCGTTCGCAAAGCCAGGGATTGAGAGGAGTTGGCTGGCGAGGGAGATGCCGTTCGACCCGCGCTTGCTGGCCGGGTTGTTGGTTCTCGCCGGCTTTGTCGTGCGTCTCAAGTTGGCTGGCGCAACATTCCTGAATGCCGACGAGGCGCTGCATTTCATGGCGGCCAACCAGGATTCGTGGAAACTGACCTACCGCGCCAGCCTCACTGTTTCGCACCCGCCTCTGCTGATCTTTCTGCTCCACGTTTGGCGGATGTTCGGTTCTAGCGAGATCATCCTCCGCTTGCCTTGCGTGGCGGCCGACACCGCGTTCGGCTGGATCTTTTTCCGCTGGCTTTCGGATCTGTTCGGGACCGAGACCGGCCTGATCGGCTTGATTTTCGCAAGCTTTCTTCCGCCGATGATCGCCGTATCGGCCGAAGTGCGTCAGTACGCCTTCTTGCTGGTTTTCGCGATATCGACCATGTACCTGCTGGAGCAGGCTCTCGCGCAAAATTCCGCGGTGAAAATGGCGTGCTCTTGCCTTTGCTTGTGGCTGGCAACACTCTCTCACTATTCCGCTGCTTTACTGGCGGCTACGCTCGCCGTGTATGCGCTCCTACGGATGTGGAAACGACCTCCGACCCAGGCCGTGTTTCAAGTTTGGTTGGCGGGTGAGATAGGCGAGTTGTTGCTCGGTGCGGCTTTATATCTCACCTACCTCTCTGAATTCGGGCGAAATGCGTTGCATGGCTGGATGGGCGATACCTACCTGCACAACTCGTACTTCGATCCCCAGCGCCACCATGTCCTTCTTTTTGTGTTGGCGAGAAGCGCCTCTGTCTTTCAATATGTGCTCGGACAGGCGGTGGCTGGTGATCTGTTATTTCTGCTATTCCTGGCAGGCACGGTGGCGGCCTGGAGGGCGGCCACAATAGGTTCGATCGAGGTCCCTGGGGATCAGCTCGCCGCCTTGTTATGGTTGCCATTCCTGATAAGTTGCGGCGCCGGGCTTCTGGACCTATATCCTTACGGCGGCACCCGGCACTCAATATTTCTAGCCATATTTGCCATCACCGGAATCAGCGTTGCACTGGTCCGTTTAGTCGGCCGACACCGGATCTGGGGCATGGCCGTGGCCGTGGCGATCGTGGCCCTATCGAACCTGTTCCCGTCCCATCGCCTGCCCTACATGGCCCGCGGGGATCAGGAGAAGTCGCATATGGATCAGGCTATGGCTTTCGTGCGCGAGCGCATCCCTCGGAACGATCTTCTCTTGGCGGATAATCAGACCAGCCTCTTGTTGGGACATTATCTTTGCCAGCAACCGTTTTTCATCAACGAGTGGACCGAAGGATTAAACTCCTTGCGATGCGCAGGATTCCGGATCGCCGCCACCGACGGCAGGGTATACACCTTCACGGCTGAAAATTTTCTCCCCAGTTGGGAGCAGGTGGTGCGTGCCTATCGCCTGAACAGTGGCGATTCGGTCTGGGTGCTGCAAGCGGGCTGGCGTTGGGAAGACCCGCTGGCATACGAACTCCAGATTCGATATCCGCAATTTCGTGACCTAAAGATCTATTCCTTTGGCCACAACCTCACGATTTTTCAGTTGAAAGTCGGTCAGCTGAAAATTTCTTCTTCCTGAACCAAGGATCCGGTCCTCTGTAGCACTCTCCTAGGTGCAAAAGGATTGTCCTGGAAAATCCATATGCTAGGACACCTTGGTCGATTCTCCGGCAAGGAGCGCGGGCCTTGCGTGACCCGGTTTGCCCGGAATTGTCGCGTGACTAGGTGAGTGCAGAAGGAGAGAATATGCATCCACCACAGGCAAAGGCCAAATCGCTCGGCGTTCTAGCCTTAATCGGGATTCTAGGTACTCTCGCTTACTTGCATTCCAGCGTGCCAGACCAGCCGCAGCCAGTCGCGCAGCCCGTCCCCAAGCCCGTCAGTCTCACGCTAGCCGCGGGAACCGCAGTGACGGTGCGACTGAACAGCCCAGTCGGCTCAAAATTGAGTGCCTCTGGCCAAGCTTTCCGTGGGACCCTAACCCATGCCCTCATCATTGATGGCCAAACAGTTGTGCCCGCCGACACCGAGTTTTCTGGCAAAGTGATCGAGGCCGTGCCAGCCGGGCGCCTCTCGGGGGGTGCCTCTATTCGTATCGCCTTAACGTCGTTCACGCTCAATGGGACGGACCACCTGATTAAAACCACTTCGGTGGCTCGCATTTCGGAAGGCAAAGGTAAACGCACGGTTGAAGTAACCGGTGGCGGAGTGGCCGTCGGAGCCCTCGTGGGTGCTCTCCTCCACGGCGGCAAAGGGGCGGCCACCGGAGCTGCTGCTGGCGCGGGCGCTGGCGTGGCCGGTTCGGCCTTGACCGGTAATCATGACATCGTCATGCCGGCCCAATCCTCGGTTACCTTCAAGCTGGTCGTGCCTATCACCTTCACCAGGAGCCAAGCTCCGCAGATTAGCCATTCCTGATCTTCGCCAGGCTAACCACTGCAACTGGGGCGGTGACCTCGAAGGGCAGGTTCCGTACCGTATTTCCTCATCAGCAGCCTTTCTCAAGGGGCTTGCGATTGGCGCCGAGCTCTGTCGGCTTCCGGCTGCCGAAGGAGTAGCGCTCGCTCCGGAACGAGCTGACCTTTTCCTCCTCAATGACCCCTCGCGCCGCGAAATCGCGCGTTCACTGGTGGCAGAGTTCATTGTCAGCGGGGGAGCACATCATGCTTTGCGAAAAATGCGGCAACCAAAATCCTGAAGGAGCACGTTTTTGCTGCGCCTGCAGCCGAGCACTGTCCGCCTCTGAAGGGATGGGCGTTTCGTCGCCAGGGCGGCGGGCGCCGCGCACGCGCAGTGCAGGTGTCTTGCGATCTGTCGGGGATAGTCTTTCGAGCCTTGCCAGTACAGAAAAACTCGAAGGGTTCAGCCTCAAGACACTGTTCTCGGAGGTATTTAAGAAGCGGAGCCGGGAGGAGCTAGACGAGTATTTCGTGGTTGGAACCAGTCGCACCACTCCCCAGTTGGCGGAGGTGCCGACCGTCTGGCCAAGACCCTGGTTCTTTCTCCGAGTCCTGGCGTTTCTGGCCGCGTTGTACGCCGCGTTTTACGTCTCCTTCGAGCAATTTGGGAATATCCGACTGATTCCCGGCCTGATCATGATGGGGTCATTCGCCGTTCCGCTGGCTACGGTAATTCTGGTCTTTGAGCTGAACGTTTTGCGCAACGTTACCTTCAATCGCGTGCTCATGCTGGTGGCTTCCGGGGGAGTGGTTTCGCTCTTTGCTTCTTTTGCCGGCTTCAGCCTGTCGAAATTGGACTGGATGGGTGCCTCGAGCGCCGGGATTGTCGAAGAGATCGGCAAGTTGTTGGCTGTCATCATCGTCGCCAGGTCATTCAAAACTAAGTACATTCTGAATGGACTGCTGTTTGGGGCCTCGGTCGGAGCCGGGTTTGCCTTCTTCGAGAGCGCGGGGTATGCCTTCGACTTCTTGCTGCGAAGCAAGAGCCCGGTAGTCATGTTTGATGTAATTCAGACCCGGGCCTTTCTCACGCCCTTCGGGCACGTGGCCTGGACGGCGATCGCTGGCAGCTGCCTTGTGGCGGATCAAGGGCGATCAACCATTTCAGCCTAACTTATTGCTGGATTGGAACTTCCTTAAGGCATTTTCGATCCCGGTGGGGTTGCACATGGCCTGGGACGGAGCTTGGCGTATGCCCTTCGATCTTCATCTGGTTGCCCTCGGCATGATTGGCTGGTTTATCGTGTTCGGCTTGGTGCAGCAGGGATTGCATCAGATTCGCGCCGAACAACTAGCTTTGTCCCAGACGCGCTCGCTGCCTACGGGAGTTGCCAAAATCCCCCATCTGGTCCATCTCGTATCGTTGTCTGCAGAAACCTCGAAAGCCGAGACCGCCCAGTTCCGGACCCAGCTTCAGCCGCTTCAAGGCTTTTTGTCCCTTTTTCTGGGTTTTCGTCGCGCTAACCAGTGGAGCCCGATGGACGGTTCCGGCAGTTCACGAGAGGAGATATACCATGATGAGCGAGACAAGAAAGCGCAAACTGACGAAGATCGCAGCCGGAGTGGTGGCACTATTTGCTCTGGTAATTTTTGTCGTTCCCTTCCTGATTAACGTAGATCGCTTGCGTCCTCAGCTGGAATCCATCCTTGGATCCTCTCTGACCCGGGAAGTCCACATCGGGCGACTCGAGCTGTCGATTCTAGCGGGTGGAATGCGAGCCGAAAATCTTTCGATCGTAGACGATCCCGCCTTCAGCACGGCTCGGTTTCTGGAGTGCAAATCGCTGGGTATAGGTTTGAGTCTGAAAGACCTGATATTTTCGCGCAAGCTGCACGTGACTTCGCTGACGTTGGATGAACCACAGGTCAACCTGGTCCAGTCCTCCTCAGGCGCGTGGAACTTCTCGACGATTGGCCATTCCCCAGACTCGGGATCGGTGACTGCCGAGGATGTACTTGCACCAAGTGATGGAGACTCGACGCAGGCATTTGTTTTCGATCACATCAAGATCAGCAACGGCACACTGGCGTTGCCTGTAACCGGGGCGACGGAGGCAAAACAATCGAACCATATCACGCTGCAACATATTGAAGTCGATCTCCGCAACGTCGCCCTCGACGGGGTCATGTCCTTCGTCCTCTCCGGGCGCACCATGGATGGCGGCCGACTTCAGGCGCGAGGTCAGGCGGGGCCCGTCAACCGCTCTGCTGCAGAAAAGACTGCGTTTCATGCCGCGATTAAAGTGGCCAATGCGAATCTCGCTCTAAGCCCCGGTTTCGAGGGCAGCGGCTCCTTGGGCATGGACGCTTCGGTAGCGTCCGACGGCAACGCGGTCCACAGTGAGGGCCACGGGCGAGTCGAGAAGTTACGGCTAGTCCGCGAGGGAACGCCAACCAGTCAACCTGTCACCTTCTCTTATGCGACGGATTATTCCGTTGCCAAGCAAACCGGTGTCATTCGTGCGGGTGAAATTTCGATCGGCAAGGCCAAAGCTCAGCTCTCCGGAAGCTATAGCCTCCGTGGCAATGCCCCGGTTGCTCACGTGAAACTGAGCGGTTCGCAACTTCCTTTAGAAAATGTGCAGATGGTTCTGGCAGCACTGGGGATCCAGCCTCCAACCGGATCGGCATTGAACGGCGGCACGGTCACCGCCAGTCTGTCACTGGATGGGCGCACGGACCGGTTGGTTACCAGCGGAAACGCAAAAATCGACAATGCCCGGTTGCAGAAATTCGATTTGGGCTCTAAGCTCGGCTCCATTCCCGGCCTCAGCGGATTGCAATCCGGCGCGGATTTGGGGATTGTCAGCCTCAGCAGCCAATTCCGGATCACCCCTCAAGATACTCACCTCAGCAATCTGAAAAGCGAACTCTCGGGCATAGGCAGCGTGACTGGCGGAGGAGACATTGACGCCAACAACCGGCTGCAGTTCAATATGGTGGCTCACATCTCCAGCCATAGCGTGACCCGCTCGGCATTGAATGTGGTCCCCGGATTGCGGGCCCTGCCGAATGATGTCCCTTTCAAAGTGGAGGGGACGACTTCGCTTCCTATCTTTCTACCGGATTTGTCGAGCGTAGCCCGAAGCATGGCACAGAGTCTGGCTACGAATGCGGCGAAGGTTGGCGTCTCCCCGACCGAGCTAGCGGCCAACAGCAGCAAGAAGAAAGGGATCTGGGGAAAGCTCTTTGGTCACAAGGAACGCGCTTCTCTGACCTCGAAATTCTGAATCGCACCACCCCGCGGCCGCCCGTCACCCGGCGCGGCGGCCGTTTTCCGGGGTGGCCTGAGCCATGATGCGATCCACCTTTGCAACCAGCAAACCATAACCTGCTTTTTGAGCTAAGGACCGAGCGGTCCCCAAGGTTGCCTTCGCCGCGGAGGTTTTGCCTGTGGCCAGCTGAATTTGACCGAGGCTGATTTGGGCCTCGAGCGCCAGCCCAAGATATCCCCGCTCTTGCGCTGTCCCGATTGCTTCCTGAAGTCCACGCAGACCATCCTCGGGCTTGCCCGATCGGGCGACGACCTCAGCGTTGACAATCGACGACTTCAGCCGAACACTGAAATCTTGACTCTTTGCCACCAAGTCGCGAGAGGCTGCAACTTGCTGCTGGGCGTCGGCTGGTTTTCCGCTGGCTAAGAGAACTCTGGCTAGCAGCATGTCCGCCAAGATTTCCTCGTCCGTGCTGCCTTCTTTGTGGAACTCTTCATGTGCTTGGCGCGCCCAAGACTCGGCGTCTGCCAGGCGATTTTCCTCGAGCGCGACGCCGGCCATCGCGAGTTCGGTTTCCGCCACGGTTCCGTTCTCCCCAATCTGCTTGCGAATCGCCAGGGCTTCTTCGTACTTCCCCTTGGCGGCGGCGAGTTTTCCCTGGGCGGTGAGTACATCGCCCAATCCGGCAATCGCATACGCCGTTCCGCTGCGATCGCCGATCGAGCGCGATAGCTCAAGCGATTGCTGGTACATCGGGGCGGCGGCCGTCAGGTCCCCCTGAAACCGCAAGGTTTCACCGAGGTTGTAGATGGCCGTAGAGGTCCGTTCCTGATCCCCGATTTCGCGAGAAGCTACCAGCGCTTCCTCGAGCATTTTTTTTGCCTTCTGCAAATTGCCCTGCTGCAGTGTCCGGGCTGCCATACTGCTCAGCACGGCGGCGGCGCTGTGCTTGTCTCCCACCTCGCGAAACGTGGCCAGCGACCCTTCCAGCATCTTGATCGAACCCGCCAAGTCTCCTTGTTCGCCGAGCACATTCCCCAGGTCATTCAAGGTCGTCGCCTCGCCTCGTTTGTTCCCGGTTTCTCTCTGCAGGGCCAGCGCTTGTTGGTAAGCGTCACGGGCCTCGGCAAAGTGCCCCTGATCGAAACGCACGATGCCTAAGATGGTCAGGGCCTGAGCTACTTCCGTGCGCTCGCCTGCGGCGGAAGCAATCTTACTGGCCTCCTCGGCGGTGGCCGCGGCCTGGTCCAGCTTTCCCTGTTTTTCGAGCGAGCGGGCAATTCGATTCAGGGCGCCGACCAAAAGCGATTGCGCGCCAATGGTCTGTGCCCGGTCGCCGGCCGCCGTCGCCGCCGCCTGCTGTTCTTGATACGATCCCTTGACGTCAAAAACATCCGCTTGCGCTAAGTCGATGCGCGGGTCGTCGCGCGCCGGGGGCGGAAGGCGGCGCAATTGGGCGAGCGTTGCCAAGGCCTCATCCACGGTGCGAGCATGTCGCTGCGCATTGGCCAGGCTTAGGCCATAGTCGAGGTTGTCGGGAAAGAACTCGAATAACGTGCGGTAAATCCTGACCGCCTCGTTCCAGTTGTGACTTAAGGCCCAGTATCTGCCTTCAATCCAGAGCTTCGACTCGCGAGGAAGCTGGGCGGAGAGATCGAGCGCCCGCTTGGCTTCGGCCTGGGCCTTGGCATCAAATCCCTGCATGCTCCAGGCGTCGGCGAGGGCGGAATGGGCAAGCGCAAAATTGGGGTCGACGGCAATGGCCCGCAGCAGCAGACCGGTCGCCGCCGGAGCATCGAGCACCCGGAACTTCGCCAAGCCTTCCGAGTACAAGCGGACAGCCTCGGGCGAGGCTGAGAGCGATGCTTTGGCTTGCGTTGCCTCCGCGGCGGTCTCGGCCTGTAACCCCAGCTTTCCTCGCAAATCTTCGCCGGCGCGGGTTGCCACCGCGTCCAGCGCACGTTCGCTCCCCTTCTCGGAAACACTGGCGATGATCTCACCTGACCTGGCATCCTGCAGACGCAGGTCGACCCGAATCTGCCCCCCGGCAGAGTTGCCCAGGTCCAAGTACGATCCCAGTACTACGTAGTCGCTGCCTAGATACTGTCGTAAACGTTTCAGAGTATCGCTGGCCAGCGTGTCTTTCCCGGAAAGCGAGAGATCAGCCGCCGCCCGCGCAATATTCTCCCCGGGCACCGTCCGCAGCTTCTCGCCCACGGCGAGTTCCGTGGTCAACATGTCGGGCAGCGCGGTCGCTACCCATTCGCTTTCGCTGCGTCCAGATAGATTGCGGAAGGGCAGCACCGCCAGCGAGGGGCGCATTTTGATCGGCTGTTCCACGACCGTTGGGGGCGGTGCCAACCGGTGGCGAATTGCAGACACCCGCCAGCCAATGGCGGCCAGTATGGCAATCGTGGCCGCCGCGGCCGTCAGCCATATGGCCAGGTGGCGCTTCGGGCGCGAAGCCTCGATTTCGCCCTTGAGGGCTCGGGCAACTTCCTCCCCGCTCTGGAAACGGCGCTCGGACTCGCGCTCCAGGCAGCGCAAGATGACCTGCTCCCAGTGACGGTCGAGATCGGGAGCCAATTCACGGGGCCGTACCGGGTCCACCCGCAGACGTTGCACGGCCATAGCGAGGGGCGTCGCGTCTTCGAACGGCTTAGCGCCCGTCACCATCTCGTACAAGACCAGTCCTAAGGAATAAACATCGGATGCAGGCGTGAGCGGCTTGCTTTCGACCTGTTCGGGAGACAGGTAGGCGGGGGTGCCGAACACTTGTCCGGATTCGGTGAGCGCGGTGTGCACAGCGGTGTCGTCAGCAGCCCGCAACGCTAAGCCAAAATCGGTGACCACCGCGCGCATTCCCTTGGTTGATGGAACCAGGACCACATTGCCGGGCTTGAAATCGCGGTGCAGGACGCCCGCGTCGTGGGCGGCACCCAGGGCAGACGCCATCTGCAGAGCAATCGGCAAGGCCTCGGCGGCAGACATGCGTGAGCCGTGCCGCAGCCGTTGCGCAAGGGTGTCGCCCGCCAGCAATTCCATCACGACGAACACCAGGCTGCGGCCCGCGCCTTCTCCGTCCCTCGTGAGCTGGTGGCGAAACAGGTCAAAGATCCGGCAGACGTTGGGGTGCGTTACTTTCTTGGCGAGATGAACCTCACGCTTGAAGCGCTCGAGGATGCGATCATCCTCGACCAGCTCGGGGCGAATGGTTTTGAGGGCCACGCGTTCGCGTAACTCGCTGTCTTCTGCCTCATAGACTTCCCCCATGCCACCGCGGGCGAGGAAACGTAGAATCCGAAAGCGCTCCGAGAGGAGAACTCCCGCGGACAGGGACTGGAGCGGTGCCGGGGAATCAAGCGGAGGGGGCAACGGGGGGGAGAGGAAATCGCCGGCTTCGTGGTGGCTGGCGAGCAGTCTCTCTACTTCCTGTAAAACCTGCGGTTGATCTTTCCATTGTCCAAGGAAGGACGTTCGATCGCCCGGGGGCCTCTCGAGGGCAGCCTCAAAGATGACCTTAACCCTCTCCCACTGTTCCGAGGTCAGTTCCATGGCACTTCTTTATGTCTGCATACAGCCAAGCCCGGGCTACGCTCCAATCGCGCTTGACCGTCTTTGCCGAAATCTTCAGTACCTCGGCAGTCTCTTCGATATTCAGCCCTCCGAAAAAGCGCAACTCGACGACGCGAGCTTGCCGCGGATCGACTTTCTCCAAACGCTTGAGCGACTCGTCTACGGCCACTATTTCGGCAGACTGCTGCTCGGAAAACACGAGCGCCTCGTCGAGTGATACCTTGCGCTGCTCTCCTCCGCGTTTTTGTCGTAGATGACCGCGGGCGTGGTCGATCAGAATACGGCGCATCAATTGGGCCGCAACTCCAAAGAAGTGGGCACGCCCCTGCCAGTCGACCGACCGCTGTGCCAACAACTTCACGTAGGCCTCATGGACCAGCGCGGTTGGTTGCAGGGTGTGGTCCGGGCGCTCGCGGCGCATGTAGCCAGCTGCCAGATGCCGTAATTCGTCGTATACCACTGGAATCAGCTTAGAGGCCGCTTGGGGATCGCCGTGCGAGAGCTCCGACAACAGCCGAGTGATATCGTGGTCGTCGCTCATCCGGAGTGCGCCCATTGTACCCCAAAAGAAGGGTGGCAACTCGGCCGAGTCTTCACCTCCGCGCGGGCGAACGGCAGCATCTGAAGCCTGTTCACGTCCTGAGCACCCAGGCTTTACTGATAAGATGACAGCGAAGATGAAAATTCAAATCAACGGCCAGGATCGCGACTGCTCCGCTCCGCTGTCGGTCGCAGCATTGCTGGTAGAGCTGGGCATGAAAACCGATCGCGTGGCCGTCGAGCTGAATCAAAGGATTGTTGCCCGCGAGGAATGGGCCGGCACTACCCTCCACGAAGGGGATCGTCTGGAGATCGTGCATTTCGTAGGTGGAGGAACCGCGGGGTAAGGTCGGACCTCTGCCAAAACTGCGTTACCCTTCTCTAACATTCGGAGAACTCGCTTAGTAACCCCCTGTGCACGGAATGTTTGCCTCAAGCTTCGCGATCTCAGCCTAAAATGCTTCCCAAGTAGACATCAAGTTTGTTGATTTGAACTTGAGGGAGTACTTCACATCTCGCGATGGAGTGAACAGGCTGGCATCGCTCTCGAGCAGTGCGCGACCGCCGCAATGGTAACCATCGACGCGCACCCGAACCGGGTAAGGGGGTTTTGCTGAAGTGGTTCCGAAGGTGTTGGTGAGAGCAAGGGCGGCAGCTATTCGAGGTCTCACTCAATCGACAAGTTAGTTCGGCTACCTAGAGCAGGGAAGTTTGGTTCCACATACGTTGGCCCAAGAGGAGGCGAGGATGGTGGGAGAACTGGACATCCTGAGCGAGTGGATTCCGGAACAAATGCTGCCGGGCACGATCTTCGTGCTGGAAAACGCAGGCCGTGTCGGCGAAAGAGACGATCCTTTTTGGGCCGTGCTGTCTTGTCCGGAGTGCGGAACCCTGGGCCTGGTTACGCGCAAGCAAATCGCGGGGTTGTTGCCGGTCATCTGTGGTTCGTCTTGCTGTTCGGCCCAATTCTTCATCAATGACAGCCTAGTGGTGGCTCGTAAACCCTCCTGATTCTTGCCCCTGCGAGAGACCGGAGGGGATGTCGTTCTTATCTCTGCCGGCAATCGAGGAAGGAGAATTGCGACTTGTTCTGGATCGAGGAGAACACGTTTCCCTCATCGCGACTCTGCGACATGATCGCCGGATGGTGGGGATTTCAATGGCGCAGTGTGGTTCGTCCCGGCTGCTGGCTGATCTTCCGCATCCGTCTCTAAGCTTCAGCGGACGCGGCTAGGCGCCGTCACGAGCGGCAGCGGCACCTGCTCCACAATTTCGATGTCGAAGCCTTCGAGCGCAGGCACCTTGCGAGGATGATTGGTGAGTAGCCGAATCCGCCGCAGATTCAGGTCGGAGAGGATTTGCGCCCCGATGCCGATTTCGCGCTGGGTCTTGCGCTCGCTTTCAGGCAGAGCCGGAAGACGCTTCTCGCGGTGAAACGTCAGCCCGCCCCGGCCCTCGAGGGGCTCGATCGAAAACCCCTTGGAAGTCTGATGCAGATAGATGAGTGCGCCCTTGCCTTCGTGCGCAATGGCCTGCATCGATCCTTCGATCGTCGAGTGGCAATCACAGGCGGTTGAGCCAAACACGTCGCCCATTAGACAGTGGGAGTGCATGCGGACCAGCACCGGATCCTTGCCGCCTTCGATTCTGCCGCGAACCAGCGCAATGTGAGACTCCCCGCCGTCGATTTCGCTTTCATAGGCGATCAACCGGAACTCTCCGTATGAGGTGCCGATCATGGCCTCGCCGACCCGGTGCACATAGCGCTCATGTTGCATGCGGTAACGAATCAGTTCCGCAATGGTGAGCATCTTCAACCCGTGGTTGGCGCAGAACTCCAGGAGGTCAGGAACCCGAGCCATGGTTCCATCGTCTCGCATGATTTCACAGATCACTCCGCTCGGAACGAGCCCGGCAAGTCGGGCGAGATCGACGGAGGCTTCGGTTTGTCCCGCCCGCACCAGCACCCCACCCTTGCGGGCGCGCAGAGGGAATACGTGGCCGGGGCGGGCCAAGTCGGAGGGACGGGTCGCGGGATCGATGGCGACGCTAATGGTGCGAGCCCGGTCGTAGGCAGAGATCCCCGTGGTTACGCCTTCCCGAGCATCGATTGCCTCACAAAAGGCGGTGCCGTAACTGGAAGTGTTTTCGGCCGTCATCGGTCCGATCCGCAGGTGATTGAGGCGTTCCTCGGTCATGGCCAGACAAATCAAGCCCCGGCCATGCCGGGCCATGAAATTGATGGCTTCGGCCGTGACCTTCTCCGCCGCCAGAGTTAGATCGCCTTCGTTCTCCCGGTCTTCATCGTCTACAACCACAATCATGCGACCGGCGCGGATTTCCTCGATTGCGGTCGGAACATCGGCAAATGGGGAACTGGGCATCATCAGGGAATTCTAGCCTAACAAAAAGCGAAGGGTCGCCGCTCGGCGACCCTTGTACTGTAGCAAGACCCAACTAGAGGGTAGATTCGATTTCAAATCCCCAAGCCTCTAGCAGAGGTTCCGGGATGTACTTAGAATTCTTGTTGCGCCGCGCCCACTCCCGCAGGCGAGTGGAACGTAGATATTGATCGGGCGTAAGCTTGTACTCGCGAACCACTTGTTCGAACTCCGTGATGGTCGGGGTGATCGGTCCGATCGGCTCCGGTTTGCCCCAGTTAGGATTTCCACGTCGCTTGGCCATAAAAATGACGACCTCGTCTTCCTCAAAATGAAAACTCTAAGTAAGTTGTTAGATTCTTCCAGTCTAGCAAGGGATTCACACCATCTCTCACCGCTTTACGCCCGTTTGGAGAACGGTCGCCAGCACCAGATAGGCCGACAGGAAGTTCCCCAGTCTATGAGATTTGCTAGAAAAGTCAATCACAATTTTACCATCTATGTTGCTCATATTCTCGTTACCAAGCCAGAAACGCAAGCTTAAGTGTCTGATAATTCAAAGTAATAGGCGCTGTTACCTTAGCCCTACGCGAGCGCTCGGGGAAAGAGGAAAAGGCGAGGGTTCCTTACTTTGGTACCTCGTACGCCGGCGCCGCAGCCCACTTACAGAAAGCCAGCGGGCCCCTTTCATGCGCTGCTCAGGCTCTTTGCCACACCTACGTCGATGCCAGGAAATCCACAAAGAAACCCATAAGCTTGCAACTTAGTGAGATAGATGCGGCACGTACCTGAGGACTGAAGTCTCCGGGAAAGCCCCCCGAGCGGGGCCTGATGCCGGGTTTTGCCCGCTAGATTGGGCGTATGGTAGGGTGGTTGGACCGGATGCGGCGCGCAAGTCAGTTCGATTGAGGGCAGATTATGGCTATTGTGAGCATTAACCCGGCGACCCAGAAACTGATGAAGACCTTTGAACCGCACTCGCATACGCAGGTCGAAGAAAAGCTCGAACGCGCCAGCCGCACATTTCGCGAATATCGCAAAGTTCCGTTTGCCCAGCGAACTCGAATGATGTTCAAAGCCGCCGAGATCCTGGAGAATGAAAAGGAACCTTATGCGCGGCTGATGACCTCGGAAATGGGCAAGACATTTCGCTCCGCCGTGGATGAAGCGGTCAAGTGTGCGTGGGCGTGCCGCTACTATGCCGAGAACGCGGAACGTTTCCTGGCGGATGAGGTCATCGAAACCGGCGCAAAGCGCAGCTATGTTCGTTACCAGCCGCTCGGGCCAATCCTGGCGGTGATGCCCTGGAATTTTCCCTTCTGGCAGGTGGTGCGCTTCGCCGCTCCGGCATTAATGGCGGGTAACGTTGGCTTGCTGAAGCACGCCTCGAATGTCCCCCAATGCGCTCTCACACTGGAGGAAATTTTTGCTCGAGCCGGCTTTCCCAGCGGCGCCTTCCAGACACTCCTGATCGGTGCGAGGCAGGTGGACGCGATACTGGCTGATCCGCGGATCGTGGCAGCAACCTTGACCGGCAGCGAGCAGGCGGGCGTCGAGGTGGGCAGCGCAGCGGGCAAGCGCATCAAGAAAGTAGTTCTTGAACTCGGAGGCAGTGATCCATTTATTGTGATGCCGAGCGCCAACCTCGATGAGGCGGTCTCGGTCGGGGTCAAGGCTCGTGTCATTAATAACGGGCAATCCTGCATTGCGGCCAAGCGCTTTATCGTCGCCGAGGCGATTGCCGACGAGTTTGAAAAGAAGTTTGTTCGCGCCATGGAAGCCCTTAAGGTTGGGGATCCGTTTGACGAGAACACCGAGCTCGGTCCGCTGGCGACACTCCAGGGAGTCGAAGACCTGGATCGGGATGTACAAAGGACGGTGACGGCCGGTGCCCGTGTGCTGACCGGGGGGAAAAGGCTGGACCGGCCGGGGAATTTCTACGCACCGACGGTGCTCGCCGATATTCCCAAGAACTCCCCGGCCTACCAGGATGAATTATTTGGTCCCGTGGCCTCGCTGTTTCGTGCCAAGGATGCCGAGGATGCCGTTCGCATCGCCAACGAGAGCCGCTTCGGGCTGGGGGCAAGCGCTTGGACGAACGATGGCCGCGAACGCGACCTGCTCATCAATGAGCTCGAATCCGGAATGGTTTTCATCAATCGCATGGTGGCTTCGGATCCGCGCTTGCCATTTGGAGGGGTTAAACAATCCGGCCACGGGAGGGAATTGGGCCATTTCGGGATCAGGGAATTCACCAATATAAAGACCGTTTCCGTCAGCTGAAGCGATCCGATGGGCAAATCGAGGAGTCTGAGAACGGCTAATCGGTTTCGCTCATGCGGCCCGCATGGATGATCCCATGTTTCTCCAAAGCCTCGATAGCCTTCTCCAGGCTGGCGCTCGAAGGGAGCCCTTCCAGAGCTTTCTCAACCCGCGAGACTTGGGACCGCAAGCGTCCGAGTTCTTTGCGTATCTCACCAACCACGACTGGTTCTTCGCCGTCCAGCTGAAGTACGGATTGGGTGAGAAACAAGTCGAGGTCCTGGTACAGAGCTTCTAGACCTGTCTGTTGGTTGGATGGTAGTGGGCTCCGGGTTTTCGCATTCATGCTTACAGCATGCTACGCAGCCTGGGGGAGCGACTAGATCACCGGAGTAATTCGTCCGGTGAGCAATGGTACCCGAAAGACTGAAAGGACCGGTCTGGCAGGGCCTCAACCAGCTTCCCCAACCTTCAGGTGGCGCAGGATTTCCCAGCCGGCAAACCAGAGGACAGTGACAGCATCCGGGCCGAAGCCAGGGGCGGCGGCGGACCGGCCGGCCGGGATCACCATCGGTATAATTGCCGCGGTCATGGATCGGGCTCCTCTCTCCGCCATCCGCTTTCTGTTTGATTCTCCCAATGGCGCTTCGGAGCGTCTCATGGCTCGCTGGCTCTTCCTACGGGCGCTCGGTCTGATTTATTTCTCCGCCTTCTTTCCGCTGGCTTTCCAGATCCGCGGCCTGATCGGGCCCGAGGGGATTCTCCCGACGCCGAGTTATCTCGAGGCTGTCGCCGCAAGCTTCGGGCATTCCTCGCGCGTGTGGTATGCCCCGACGCTGCTGTGGTTTTCGAGCGGCTCCGCCATGCTTCTGCTCCTCTGCACGGTAGGCATGGCGGCTTCAATTGGTCTCGCACTGAATGTTTGGCCGCGCCTCATGCTGGTCGCTTGCTTCTTGTGCTTTCTTTCCTTCGTGAGCGCTGCCCAGGACTTTTCCGGTTACCAATCCGACGGAATGCTGCTCGAAGCCGGCTTCCTCTCGATCTTCTTTGCTCCGCCGGGGTTTCGACCGCAGTTGGGGCGATTCCATCCTCCTTCGCGCGCCAGCTGGTTTCTCTTGCTATGGGAAGGGTTTCGCATCTATTTCGAGTCGGGAGTGGTCAAGATCGCAAGCCATGATCCCGAGTGGCGTCACTTCACGGCCATGGACGAGTACTATCAAAATGGTCCTTTGCCGACCTGGATCGGTTGGTACGTACAGCATCTGCCCCACTGGTTCCACGCCGCTACCGCTTATGCCACGCTTGCCCTGGAATTGGGCTTAGTCTGGATGTGGTTTCTGCCTCGACGATTGAAGATCCTCAGTTTCTTCATCGTCACACCTTGGCAGATTGGCGTCATTCTTACCGCCAACTATACGTTCTTGAACTATCTGGTTCTTGCGCTGGGCTTCTTGCTACTCGATGATCGCTTCTTTGCCGATTTTGCCCGACGCTGGAAGGGTCTTCGTCGGACGGCTCTTGCGGATCCGGGTCCCTGGCAAGCCGCGCTCGAGGCGCCGGCACCTGCCGAACAATCCACAGTGGGGCGCGCTCGCTCGGCAGCCCATACCGTCAAGCTTCTGATCGCGGCCGTGATGCTGAGCTGGATTTTCTATGTGACCACCGCGGAACTGATCTGGATTTTTGTCCGTGCGCCCCTGCCTACATCTCCGGTACTTGCGCTCGAACCGTTCCGTATCGCGAACCAGTACGGCCTGTTCGCAGTGATGACCCGCGGTCGATACGAAATTGAATTTCAGGGTTCCGAAGACGGGCAAACCTGGGTGGCCTATCCCTTTCGCTATAAACCTCAGGATCTGAACCAGGCGCCGGGCATTTATGCCCCCTATCAGCCGCGACTGGATTGGAATCTGTGGTTCGCATCGCTCGGATCCTGGCGAAACTATCCGATTGTGCCGAACACGGAGGTGCGGCTGCTCGAGAATGCCAAGGATGTGCTCACGCTGTTTGCGAGAAATCCATTCCCCGCCGCCCCGCCGCATCGAATCCGCGCCGTGCTCTGGCAATACTGGGTCACCAGCAGGGCCGAGAAGCGTGCGACTGGGCTGTGGTGGCGTCGTCAGCTCCTGGGCTTGTACGCGCCAACACTGGAGCGCGAGCCTGACGGCCGGATTGTCATGATCGAGCTGCCCAATGTTCCATCGCAGCGGTGAATTTGCACGCTCTAACGATGAATAGAAACCGCCGATTTCGAGTGCTGCACCATGACAGGTAAAGCTTGCGTAATCGGCGCCGGCCCCAACGGGCTGGCGGCCGGCATCGTCCTGGGCCAAGCCGGGCTGAGGGTGGACGTCTTCGAGGCCGAGTCCACGCCCGGGGGCGCAGCGCGAACCCTCGAGCTCACCCTGCCCGGGTTTCGTCACGACTTCGGCGCAGCCGTGCATCCGATGGGCGTCGGCTCGCCTTTCTTTTCCGCCTTGCCCTTAGGAGACCATGGACTCGAGTGGATTCACTCGCCCGCTCCCCTGGCGCACCCTTTCGACGACGGCACGTCGGTCACCCTAGAACGCGATCTCGGGCGGACGGAATCCTGGCTTGGCCCGGATGGAAGAGCGTGGCGCAACCTCCTGCTGCCATTCGTCGAGCGGTGGAGTGATTTCGCGGCAGACGTGCTTCGACCTCTGCCATCCATCCCACGTCATCCCTGGTTAATGGCCCGCTTTGGCATCGATGCCGTGGGATCGGCGAGAAGGCTGTCATTCGGCCTATTTCGTCACGAGCGTGCGCGGGCAGTGTTTGCCGGATTGGCCGCCCATTCCTTCCTCCGCCTAGAAGACCCGCTGAGTGCCGCCTTCGGCATGATCATGGCGGCCTCCGCCCATGCCGTGGGATGGCCGATTGCCCGCGGCGGCACGCAATCCATCACGAATGCCCTTTGCGCTTACCTCGCGAAACTGGGCGGCACCGTTCACACATCGGCTCGAGTAGACGATGTCGCGGCATTACCGGCGAACGATGTGACGCTCTGTGATCTGACTCCGCGCCAGCTGCTTCAGGTGGCCGGCCATCGGTTGTCGTCGTCCTTTCGGAAACGACTGGCCAACTTCCGCTATGGGCCGGGAGTCTTCAAAGTGGATTACGCGCTCCATTGCCCGATTCCCTGGAGGGCGGCAGACTGTTTGCGGGCCGCCACGGTTCACCTCGGGGGAACTTTCGAAGAAATCTCCGCTTCGGAGACGGCGATGCGCCAAGGTCGCGATTGCGAGCGTCCCTTCGTGCTGCTGGTTCAGCCGACCCTGTTTGATGGGACACGCGCTCCCGCAGGTAAGCAAATTGCGTGGGCTTATTGTCATGTTCCGAACGCATCCAAGGTTGACATGCTGGCAAGAATTGAGGATCAGATTGAACGCTTTGCCCCGGGATTTCTCGACTGTGTCCTGGCGCGGCGGGTGTTCTTCCCCGCCGATCTCGAAACCATGGACGCTAATTTGGTGGGGGGTGACATCGTCGGAGGGGGCCTCGATATCAAGCAATTTTGCTTCCGGCCAACCTGGCGGCATTATGCGACATCAGCCAGCGATCTGTACCTCTGCTCCGCCTCAACCCCGCCCGGGGGGTCTGTTCATGGCATGTGCGGCTATCATGCGGCGTGCAGGGCACTATCTCGCCTTAAGCGGTGATTTGGTCACATGCGGCCACCAGTTCGCCCCGGCGTGATGGGAGGGGCTAGGGACGGATCTTTCCGCAGTTGCCCCCTCGCCATTTCCTTGGTAACTTGCGTTCGGCGAAGCACAATCTCTAAGCTGAGGGTCTGTGCGTCTACGATCCTTAATCTTATGCGGGCAATCGGAAACCGTGGCTCTGGTTAACCGCGTCTGTCGTGAGTTGGGAGTCGAGTTAACCCATTGTTCCACGGCACAAACGGCGCTCGAGAAGTTCGGACTGCAAAGGTTTCACGGAGTCATCGTTGACGACCAAGATGCAGCCAGTGCCGCTTCGCTCCTGACCGACATTCAAGCCACGGAGAATGGCAAGAAGGCCTTGATCGTTGCACTGGCTAAGACCGACGCGGCTCTCGACGCCGTATTCGGCGCCGGAACCCACCTGGTCATCTATAAGCCGCTTACCCACGACCGATTACGAAACGGACTGCGCGCCATCCGCATTCTGATGGGGCGGCGGCAGCAGCGGGTGTCCGCGCGCATCAAGGTGGATATCACAGCCAGCCTTACTGTGAACAACACCGATAACTTTCCCGTCAAGATCCTGGACATCAGCGAAGGCGGCGTCGCCATTGCGCTGCAGCGTCCCCTTCCCAACGTGAAGGCTCTAAAACTCAGTTTTGCGCTTCCGGGAGAGCAAAGCCGGATAACCACCGATGCCGAATTGGTCTGGAAGGACGTGCGGGGCAATGTGGGAGTCGAATTTGTGAATAACGACGCCGCCTTCAATGAAGTGGTGTCAAAGTGGATGAAGGCCAACCCTCGCGGGAAGTAGCGCCGCACGGTGCCATCTTGGGATGGTACCTCTAGGAACGCCGCATGCTTGCCCCCGCACGCAGCCGCTCGGATGTAATCCTGAAAATCAGAAAATCCAGACACGGCGCGGAGAGGCAACGTCTCGGCGACCCCCAGGAATGGTTTGCTAGAACATCCTGGCGAGAGCTGCTTATGTGTTTTCAGCCGCCACGCCGATTAGCACTCAGGACGTCGAAAGAAGTGGGATTCCCCCCCCCGCGCAACCCCGGCATCTGCTGTTTCGCTTATCTCTTCAAGTAGGTCCATGCGGCAAGCGCCAACAAGGCAAGCGCGATGATCCAGAGAGACGAATCACTTATTCCGGTTTTCTTGGCCATACGCCGATTCTAAGCCCAGGATCGCATCCAGAAGCCAGGGAAATCAAGACCGGGATTGTTGATGTCAATAACGCCCGCCCGGGCGGATGCGAAGCGCAGAGTCCTGAATTTTTATCAACTCACGCAAATGGCTGATTTAAGCAAGACACAGCGGAGCGATGTTCGGCACGATTCGGCTAAGAGGTTGAAAGAAAGCCGCTTGCGTGGCGACCAGGTTCGGATCAAATTCCTGACCGGAACTCAGCGACTTGCCCGTGTCTTGCCAGGCTGGGGCTACCGATGTATGCTGCCGCCAATAACGTCACTGGAAGGCTCCCATGGACTGGCGATTCTCTCCCACGGCGGTTTTCGGGCTGTTCCTTCTGCTCTTTGCTACTGGGTCTCGGCATACTTCGGCCCAAGTGGAAGTGTTTGTTACGCCAATCCCCAATGCACCGTTCAGTGGCGTGGTCCGCGTCGAACGCTCGTTCGTTCAGCCTGAGGGCTCGGTCGCGAACCTCAAATCAATGCACGATATTGGCCGAGACAGTCGAGGCCGCATCCACAACGAGGCGAGGGCGATGGTGCCAGTTTCAAGTGTTGAGACACCCAGAGTCATCAGCATCCATCTCTACGACCCACAGACCCGGATCTCCACCACGCTCGATCCCAAGGAGCGAACCTTCCGGACAAGGACGCTGAATCACCCACCAGCCACGGTGCCGCCTTCGGTTCGCTATGGTTCGCCAAGCGACAACGGCCTTCCTCAAAACGAGTTCACGAAAGCAGAAGATCTGGGCGTTAACGATATGCAGGGGCTGCCGGTGCATGGGGTTCGCGAGGTGCAGACCATACCGGGCGAGAATGGCGAGAATAAGGAGATCGTCATTACCGATGAATGCTGGTACTCAGAGGACCTCCGCATCAACATGATGATCAAACATAACGACCCGCGCAAGGGAACGGTCAGGTTGAGCGTAACCCAGGTCACGCGCACCGAGCCAGATCCTGCCCTCTTTGAGATTCCGGAAGGGTATAAGCCCGTTACAGCCGCAGGGGAGACGAACCACTGAGTTCGTTGGTTCCTCTTTCCAGATCCCCCGGTCTGCTCTAATTCATCAAAACATCCCTTCTCCCGCTTCCGCCTAGCCCAGTTCTCGTTGCCTGTTCGACACAACCTGCACGAAAGTCTGCAACTGAGCTCCGCCGCATTTCGCGGCGGGACGCAAAAGCCGCCCAGCTTTCGAAAACTTGTGTATAGTTGTCCCCTCGCTGATGGAAAGGGGAATCGGATGAGGCGCTTTTCACGGCGTTCCCGGATTTTTCTGTTGCTTGCGCTCTTCTTTCTTGTTCAGACAGACTCTGCACTTTGGGGCCAGGGAAACTCTGATGAGCGGATCTTCTTCCATGCCAAGGTTTTCACCGGCGACCCGGATAATC
The DNA here is from genome assembly GCA_035501575.1 of Terriglobales bacterium. Classification (GTDB taxonomy): domain Bacteria; phylum Acidobacteriota; class Terriglobia; order Terriglobales; family Acidobacteriaceae; genus JAFAGX01. The sequence goes on from DATJVZ010000340.1 coordinate 22,900, forward strand.
CTTATGCGGAGGCGGTTGCGATTCGCGGTGACAGGATCCTTGCAGTGGGCACGTTTCCCGAGGTGGTGAAAGCAGCTTCCGCGAAGGCCGAGCGCGTTGATCTCGAAGGCAGAAGTCTTCTCCCTGGATTCATCGATTCGCACAGCCACTCGATCGAGGGCGGTCTCGCTCTAATTTCAGCCGACGCCAGCGAGAAAGTGCGCTCCTTGGCGGAGCTTCCATCGTTTGTCGAAGAGGCGAAACAGACGGGCAAGGGCATGCGCGGCGACATGCTTGAGATTCTTGGCTTGCCGCTCGAGTTCTGGTCCCACTGCGACGTCCTCAATGCCGATTTCAGTACCGGCGCCTACGAAAAGCAAAGCGTTCTTCTGCGCGGAATGGATGGGCACACGGCGTGGGCGAATCAGGCGCTGTTGCGGCGCGCCGGCATCACAGCCGAATTTCTCAAGAAGCTCTCTGTCCAGGAACGGGCTTACTACGGTGTGGACAAGGACCTGAAACCGAACGGATTTTTAGTCGATGCCGGCATGGAGAAGATCGAGCCGCTGCTGCCGCCGCCCACCCCAGACCGGTTGCTGGCGGGGAGCCGGGCCGCTTTGGAATACAACTACAGCCTTGGCATCACGGCGTGGCTGGATCCACTCGCCACGGATTATGTGTTGACCGCCTACAAGCTGCTGGCGGATCAGGGAGAGCTGACTTCGCAAGTGGTGGCATTTCCTCAGGTGTTTGCCAAGGATCCCACGGCAGAACTTGCGGGGATTCGGAAGACGCAGGAGGCGTACAAGACGGTACCTAATCTGCACGTGAGCGGGATCAAGCTGTTCGCCGATGGCGTGGTGGAGTATCCGTCGCAGACGGCGCATCTCAGCAAGCCTTACCAGAACACCGGGCGCAACGGGGATCTGTTGTTTGATCCGCAGAAATTTGCCGAGTTGTGTGTGGCGGCAGACAAACAAGGTTTGATCATTCACGTGCACGCCATCGGCGATGGAGCGGTCAAGGCCGCGTTGGACGGGATTGCGGCGGCGCGCCAGGCTAATGGCAATAGCGGATTGCCACATACCCTCACGCATGAACAATTCGTCCAGCCCGAGGATTTTCCTCGCTTTCGTCAACTGGGTGTGGTGAGCGCGTTGCAGCTCTTGTGGGCGGAGGCCAGCCCGGACACGATTGAGATTGTGAAGCCTTATCTCGACCCTGAAATTTACCAGTGGCAGTATCCAGCGCGCTCGATCCTCGACAACGGAGGAGTTATCTCCGGAGCGAGTGACTGGCCGGTTTCGAGCGCCAACGTGTTCTGGGCGATTTATCAGGCTGAGACTCGCAAGGGAAGCGAAGGAGTGCTCGATCCGGCGCAGGCCATGCCGCGGGAGGCGATGTTCTACGCCTATACGCGGAATTCCGCGCGGGCCATGAATCTCGATTCCATCGGAAGCATCGCTCCCGGCAAACGCGCAGATCTGGTTTTATTAGACCGCGACGTTTTGACGATTTCTGCGGAGGAAATGCGGGAAACCAAAGTGTTGTGGACGATGGTGGCGGGCAAGACCGTATATCGGGCAAAGTGAGGCGGGAAATCGAGCAGCTCGAACCTCACCTTCAACCCGCGGATGAACCGGCCGCAGGTTTCGATGGCGCCTGACAAGTCTGGCGTCGCACTCTACCGACGATGGTTAGCGTGAATTTGGCACAGGATCGTCGAGCACCTTTTTCAGGATGGCCCGAAGATGCAACGCCGCGCAATCAACATTGGGAAAATCGGTGTTGGTGTCATCGAAAAGTAGGGCGAGGTCAGTTCCAGCCAGGAGAATCGTATCGACCCCTTCGCGTCGGACGAGCGTGTGAGCAAGCGCGGTAAGACGCGCGTGCTGCTCTTCGGAGGCCTTTCCAGTTCGAGCCAGCTCGATATACGTGTTGTGGATGTAGTCCATCTCCTCTGGCCGGCTCTTGATGACGTCGAGGTCCGGCAGCTGGCCAAAAAGCGAGGATTCTACGACGAAACGGGTGCCAAAGATGGCTACCCGCCGAGCCGCCCTTACACGAAGCTCCTCGAGGAGAGGCTCGAAGATACTTACCACCGGCAACGGGGAGATCGCCCTGAGTTCCCCAATACAGAAGTGCGGCGTCACCGCGGGAATGGCGGCCACCTCGGCTCCCGCAGCCTGCATCCGGCGGATGTAGCCGGCTAAGTATTCGGCCAATCCCTTGTGATCGTCCGCTCGGGCATATTCAAAGACCCGAGACATCTCCGCATGGGTGAGGACAAGCTCGAGGGTACGGCCTTGCGCTTCATGGGCTCTGGCTAACTTCTCGTAGTAATAGACGGTTGCTCCGATGCCGAGCCCACCCACCAGACCTAGGCAACGACCCGTGCGCATCGCAATCAAGATTAGTGGTTTCTCTCCCGGTAGGCCACTCGAACGATCAATGTGGCGGCTTCGCTGTCGCCGGAGTGCTTTCCCTCAGCATCGCTCGACATTCCTGTTGAAGCAGCGCAAACAGCTCCTCGATGTGCTCACGCCGTGTGCGGAAGTTCACCGGGTTGATGCGAAACCACGCCTTTCCCTTGAGTTCGGTGGTTGAAATCCAGAAACGTCCTCCCTGCTCCACCCGCTGAGCTACTTTGGCATGCAGATTCTTCGACTCAGCCTCATCGAGCCCCGCGGCTTTCCGGCGGATGCAAATCGCCGACATCGGCGGAGCGCTGGCCGGCTCAAATTCAGCATCTTTCGCAGTCAACTCATAAAGGTGCCGTGCCTGACGCACATTGTTGTCGATCCACTCTCCGATCTGACGCGCACCATAGCGTTTGAAGCTCATCCAAACTTTCAAACTGCGAAAGCGGCGCGATTGCTCGAATCCATGTACGTAATATTGATAACGTTCATTATCCTGGTCGAGCTCATCGGTGAGATAAGAAGGCTTCATGCCAAAGGATTCGGTGAGCCGCCGTTGATCCTTGACCAGTACGGCACCAGCATCGAGCGGAGCGTAGAACCATTTGTGAGGATCAATGGTGATCGAGTCGGCAAGCTCCAGCCCACGGTCGCGCATCGGCCATTCGTGGGAGAGCAGCATGCCGCCGCCGTAGGCGGCGTCCACGTGAAGCCACATGCCTTCGCGATCGGCAATGCGCCGCAGTTCGCGAACATCATCGATGGCTCCCGTATTTGTCGTACCGAATACGCCCACAATACACATCGGGCGAATGCCGTTCTTTTTGTCTCGGGCAATCGCCTCCTCCAGTGCATCCAGCCGAACCTGGAACTTCTGATCCGTGGGCAGCGGACGCAGCGCATTCCGGCCGAAGCCGATGCAATCGACAGCTTTATCGATCGAGACGTGGCGCTCTTCCGACGTATACACCGCCCAGCGATCCCGAATCCCGTGGTGCTGTGCCTGATTGCCGCTCACCGCGTCGCGTCCCACCTTTAGTCCAATGAAGTTCGCCATCATCCCGCCGCTGGTCAGGTTCCCTCCCGCCTTTTCTCCGTAGCCGCAGAGGTCAGTCAGCCACCGTACCACGCGTCGTTCCACGGCTACCGCCGACGGGCCAATCGAGTACGCCCCCACGTTCTGATTTATTGCCGAACACACGAAGTCCGCGATGACACCCACAGGACTAGGTGTCGGTGTAATTAAGCCCATATACCCTGGGTGACCGACATGCGTGCAATAGGGAAGCAATTTGTTTTCGAGTTCGACCAGCAGATTTTCGGATGTACTCGGGGTTTGGGGCAGCGGTTCCGCAAACAACCGGTTCACCGTCCGCGGATCCACCGCAGGGAACACCCTCTTACTCTCGATATGATCCAGATAGTCGGCCAGCAAGTCCACCACGCGGTGGCCTAAGTCACGAAATTCCTTCCCATCCATGCCTGCCTGATCCCCTGTAGTAGTGTGACTACGCCCCATGCATTATAAAAGGGCGCCCCGCTTGGAAGCGCAGCTGCTTGGTGTGGCGCCGCCTCCGGTCCGCTGTGCAGGGGCTTCGCGTCGCGTCGACAAGGGCGCCGGCCGAAACGACACTCCGGTAGGGCTCTCCAGGGTGTCGGTGTTCAATGTATGCCTTGCCCGACCATGCCTCATGGCCAGCGAACCAGGCCGTCGCTGTCATCGACGACGACCACGCTGTAGGTTTCAAGCATCGGCATCAAAACGTTCTCCAGTTCGCTCTTCCAGAGCTCCCCTTCGTAAAACTTGGCTTTCATTGGCTCGCGCGACCGAAGATCAGGGAAACCGCGCATGAAGAAGAAAGTGTCGGGATCTTCCACGGAAAGCAACGGTCCCAGTATCTTCATTCCGATCTCTCGATGAGCGGGAATGGACTTCGATCGGAATATCTCCAAAAATCGTGAGCGACAGCCGGCTTTGGTTTTATAGGTCCGCATCTCTATGATCATGGGGAAGTCCTCCGTCAGATTTGCGCAGCAATATCGTTTTCCACGTCGCCAGACGTCCGGCCTTGAAAAACGTGCCCGGGAAATTATGCAGCAATGGGAGCCGGTCGTGCGCATCAGGATCGCGTCGCAAAGAATGAGGACTGGCAGCTTTCACGCCACCACCCCTCTTTTACGGTGTTGCGAAAACTGGGGCAATACTGGCGGTTGCCGCCGCCCTTTTTACGCTCAACCCCCAAGCGCACGACTGAAGTAATGAGGATCAGGTGTTCGAAAGGGGTTACAATCGCACCCCATGGAACTCCAACGCCTGATCTCGCATTTCACATATCGCATTGAGCCCAAAACGGGCGGCGGATTCATCGCCCACCCTGCCGATCCCAGCGTCGCTCCGATCGAGGCGCTTACGCGCGACGAATTGCAGAAAAAGATACAGGAAAACATTCTCGCCGGCCTGAGCGCGCAATTTCCTGGTCTGAAGCTGCCGGTCGAAAATAATGAGGACCTCCAATTTGCCTTTCACATCGAGCACAAGCCGGAAGGTGGCTTTGTCATCCATTCTTCCAATCCCAATGCAGAGCCGATTGAAGTAATGACCCACAATGACATGCAGAGTCACTTTGCAGAAAAGATTGTCGGCTTTCTGGGGAGACACCTGATGCCCGAGTTGTCGCAGGCGTTGGCCGCGCAGGGCAACTCGGGGGACATTAAAGTCTTCGTGAACCGGAAGACCGGCGTCACCGTTAACGCAGGCTCGCACACCTTGAGTCTGGGACGGGCACGAGATCTCGCCGCCCCGACTTCCAGGTCCGAAACAACGGCGATAATCGAAGCCGCTAATGCCAACCCGACGGACGGTAGTTCCACAGGAATGATCAGCAACACCCCAATCGTGCCCGAAGCCAGCAGTAGCGGCAAGGTGTTCCGCGTTCTGCTTGTGGTGCTCGTCGCCGCGGCTCTGGTGTATTTTTTCTCACGCTACCGTTGACCCGTCAGCACCTCGCCAATTGCTTAGGCTGGCACGGTGCTCGGCCGTATTTCCTGCGCCAGCACATCCAACACGTCATTTTTCCCTACCGGTTGGTATCCCAGTGCGCTGAGTGTGGATCTGTTGGCATCGACACCCGCCATGCCCGACGGTTTATCGGTAGAACTGCGGGACTGGTCAGCTACGATCGAGGTTCAAGGGTGGTTGCGTAAGACCGAGTCGCGAGAGGAGTGCAGCGGCCATCCTTGGGCCGCAAGCGATGAGTCCCTTGAGCAAAGGATCGCGCTGATTGCAGCGCAGTGGGCCTTGATCGAGGGTGGTCACAAATCCGCCATTGCTTTCGACCAGCGCCACTCCTGCGGCAACATCCCATTCATGTTTGGGCACCAGGGTGAAGGTGGCGTCCGCCAAGCCGGCGGACACGAGTGCCAGTTTGTAGGCTACGGAGCCGACGGCCCGGATCTCGAAGTCCGCGCCTTCGAATCGCTGCCACTCGCCGCGTCGTACTTCGCTGCGGCTGGCCAACACCACCGCGCCCTGCAAACGATCGCGCTGGCTAAGTTGGGCGGGTTTTCCGTTGTAGGTCACGCCGGATCCGAGAGATCCCAAGAAGGTCTCCTTGGTCGCAGGATTGTAGATTCCGCCGGCGACCGCCCGACCATCTTCCACCATGGCCACGGAAGTGCAGAACTCGGGAATTCCGGCGACAAATTCGCGCGTTCCATCGAGCGGATCGACCACCCATACCCGGCGTTTCTCGAGTCGTATCCGGTCGTCGACCGTTTCTTCGGAAAGCCAGCCTTCCTGATCCCGTAGCAGTTCCCGGCGCAGCCGCGCGTCAATCTGGCGATCGGCTTCGGTTACCGGATCATGACCAGCCTTGTACTCGGCCTCGATCTTTCCCGGTGTGAAGCCCTGGAACACTTCTGCGGCAGCCTGGAGAGAGTTTTGGATGCGCCGCAGAGTTTCCTGAGATAAAGAAGTGATCATGAACCGGACAAGGCCCAGGCGCTCACGCCCAAAGCATGCGCGCACCGGTCGCCAGCAGCACCGCGCAGAGAAGGCGCCGCAGCCAGGGCACGGGCATGCGCGTACCCAATTGAGAGCCGAGCAATCCCCCAGGAATGGAGCCAATCACCAGCAAACCGACCAGGGAGGTATCGACGTTTCCCAACTTGAAATGAAGGAAACTGGTCACTCCCGTCAGCAGGACGGCATGCACGATGTCGGTGCCGACCATCACCTTCGGGGAAAAGCTGTAGAACAGCAGCAGGAGCATCATGATGATGCTGCCCGAACCAACCGAGGTCATGCCCACCAGGAAGCCGGCGAGCAGCCCGATCGCCGACACCCCGATGATCGACTTCATGGTCGGTGGCCGATTGATGACCCGCTCTTCAATCTGAGATTGAAACATCAACAGCGTGGGCACCAGGATCAGCAAGACACCCACGGTCGTGGTGATGAAGGTATTCACGCCGCTGCCGTAGGCCTGCCGCAGAGCTCGCAGTAATCCGACCCCCAACAGGGAGCCCGGAAGGCTACCCGCTGCCAAGCCCAGGACCAGATTCTTGCGTACCGTTCCTTTGGTGAGGTGTACGTAGCTCGAACCAATCTTGGTGAGGAAATTGAACAGCGCATCCGAACCGACGGCCATGATGGGAGGTACGTGCAACGCGAAGATCAGAATCGGCAGCAGGAGAACGCCACCCCCCACACCGGTCATACCAATCAGTGTTCCGACGAAGAAGCCGATGATGATCTTGGCTACAATCAGCATACCTGCTCGTAGGCTCGAGTTCGAGCGCGGCGGATTTGACTAACCGTGACTGCCGTTAACGCCGATGAATCCCTCGCGCTCGAGATACAACAAAATCTCTTGCACGGCTTCCTCTGGCGTGACGTCGGCCGTGTTGATCACAACCTGGGCGTCTTTGGGTTCTTCGTACGGATCGGAGATTCCGGTAAACTCCGGAATGATTCCTGCGCGAGCCTTGGCGTAAAGGCCCTTGCGATCGCGCTGTTCGCAAATTTCAAGCGGGGTGGCGATGTGCACCAGGATGAAGCCGCCGACCGGCTCAATCATGGCTCGCACCTGCTTGCGAACCAAGTCATAGGGAGCAATGGGAGCGCAGATCGCGATGCCCCCGTTTTTGGTGATCTCGGCGGCGACGTAACCGATGCGCCGGATATTGATGTCGCGATGCTCCTTGGAGAATCCCAGCTCGGAAGAGAGATGCTTGCGCACGAGATCGCCATCGAGCAGAGTAACCGGCCGGCCTCCCGCCTCCAGGAATTTGGTCACCAGAACGTTGGCGATGGTCGATTTGCCCGAGCCGGAAAGGCCGGTAAAGAAAATCGTCAGGCCCTGTCGGTGCCGCGGCGGAAAGCTGCGCCGCAATTCCTCGACTACCTCGGGGTAGGTAAACCATCCGGGAATTTCGCGGCCTTCATTGAGGCGTTGGCGCAGTTCCGTGCCCGAGATATTCAGCACGCGCGAACCGTTCGGTACCTCGTTGTCGGGAACGTAATAACCCTGATCTTCGAGGTACACCATCATGTTGAAGGGAACCATCGTCACCCCGACGGCGGCCTCGTGCTTCTTGAACAGCTCCTGTGCCTCGTAGGCCCCATAAAAGGGCTTGCCATTGCTGTCCTTGCCCGGACCGGCGTGATCCCGGCCGACGATCATGTGGGTGGCGCCGTGGTTCTTGCGAATGAGCGCGTGCCAGATGGCTTCGCGAGGCCCACCCATACGCATTGCCAGGGGAAGCAGCGAGAGCTTGACCGTCCCGGACGGAAATTTGGGAAGCAGTAGGTGGTAGCAGCGCACGCGGGTGAAATAGTCCACGTCGCCGGGCTTGGTCATGCCCACCGAAGGGTGAATCAACAAACTGGCTCCCACTTGTTTGGCCGCGCGGAAGGTGAGCTCAACGTGCGCGCGGTGCATGGGATTGCGAGTTTGAAAAGCGACCACGCGACGCCATCCCAGCCGGGTAAACTCCGCGCGCAATTCGGCGGGAGTCAGGCGCAAGGAACGAAAATCGTAATGCGAAGGCATGTGCATGCCTTCCAGGCGTCCACCGACGTACCAGGGCTGGGCTTGGTTCAACAAGTAATCCACGCCGGGATGGGCTGGGCTGGTGGTCGCGAAGACGGATTCCGCCTCGGCCTTGCGATCCGGCTTCCATACGTCCTCCACATGAAGCAGCGCCAGCATCACGCCTTCCGGATCCCGCAAGGCGACTTTGCTCGTGCCCGGCCGTAAGCTCTGGGCGAAGTTCTCCGCGACATCGAGGGTTATCGGCATCGGCCACAGCACGCCGGAAGCCAGCTGCATACGCTGACATACGCCCTCATAATCGTTGCGGTTCAAAAAGCCGGTGAGCGGAGAGAACCCGCCGCTCAGCAGCAACTCCAAATCGCAGATCTGGCGTGCGCTCAGATTCCAGGACGGCCATTCCCGCGAATTCGCTTTCAGTTCCAGGACTCGTTCTGGTGACGCCGTGAGGTCCATAAGTGTTCCTCCGTGTGGCGCAACCAGATGGCTTATTGGCGCTGTCAAACGATCCACCTTTCGAATTGTTGATTGTGTTTCGCGATCGTACGTTGCCTGGCGTACCGCCAGAGGCAGATTCTGAAGCCGGCGTCTCTGAGGGTCACAAGCCAATCCCGCCGGTGCCCGCGCCCGCTTGCGCGCGAGAGGCGATGGATTCCCTAAGAATTACCTGGCCGATCGGATCAATCCAATAGTCTGCAAATCTCATTCCTTTACTAAGGTATCCGATCTCGGTATCTTTCTGCCAGCACTTTGCTTATCGCAGACCGAGTTTGATCCGGCTCCGCGGTGTGCAAACTTTTGCTACAAAATTCTAACTGAGCCTGCGGGTTCGGCCAGAGCGTCCGTGGCAAGATCCCGGCCTTTTCCAGCTAGCAGGGCCTCATCGCGGTGCTTCGGGGGGCGCAGTTCGCGTCTCCGCTGTCCTCGAGCTCTCCCTCCAGGAATACTTCAGCAGGCACCACACGGCCCGCAGACCGTCGCGCCAGCCGATCTTTTTTCCCTCTTCATAGGTGCGGCCCCAGTAGCTGATCCCGACCTCATAAATTCTGAGGCGACGCTTGGCAACTTTGATGGTAATTTCCGGCTCGAAGCCAAATCGGTTTTCTTCGATTGGAATGGATTGGATCACGACCCGGCGGAACGCTTTGTAGCAGGTCTCCATATCGGTGAGATTGATATTGGTAAGACAATTGGAGAGCAGCGTCAGCATGCGGTTACCGACCGAGTGCCAGAAGTAGAGCACGCGATGAGGATCACCACCCAAAAAACGGGAACCGTACACCACATCGGCCTTACCTTGGATCAGGGGATCGAGCAGTGTCTTGTAGTCGCTCGGGTCATATTCGAGATCGGCGTCTTGTACGATTACGAAGTCGCCGCGAGCTTCAGCGATGCCGCGTCGTAGCGCGGCCCCCTTCCCCGAATTGCGGGCCTGTAACAAGACCCGTATCTGGGGGTGCCGTTTCTCGAGTTCGAGAAGGGTTTCTCGCGAGCCGTCCTCGGACCCGTCGTCGATGCACAGCAACTCGACTTCGAAAGGAACCGCCAGCACACGTTCGATGGCTTGCCGCAACGTGGCATGCTCGTTGTAAACGGGCATCACAACCGACAATTTCATGGCGGAAAAAGTTGCTCCAGGGTAGACAATCCCAACCGGATGCGAGGCTCTCCCTCGCCTGCCTTTGCCCCCGATTTTGGCCTCAAAACCGCGGCAAATTTTCAACAGTACGAAGGTGTAATTAGTACCATGTTCCCTTACACGGTTCAGAAGTTTTTGACCTTAAGGAGTGCCCCTTAGGGGTTACGATCTCCCTCGACAGGCCTCCTTTCTAAGGTGGCCTGTGGATCTTTCTGGCCGCCTCCTCCGGCCTGCCGTCGATGGACCAAGTGATTTCCCGCCTAGGTAAGGATCCCGAGATCCTCACCCTCGGCCTCGGCTACCGCTTTCGTTTTTCATAACTTAGCTAAACATCGCTCCCGTCCCCGGCGGGAGAAGAACAAGTGAAAAGAAGTTTCCTGGGAGGCGGATGAATCTTCCTCGCGGTCCGGGTTCCTGGCATATGTGGAAAAAACCAGGTCTGAGGATAACCTCCTGGCAGCGTACATGCACCCGGTAAGGCTGAAAATCAAGCTAAGAAAGTTTCGTTTCTTCTTCGTTCGCTGGACGCGACGCATAGGGCAGGTCTCTGCCGGCGGCGTCGAGTTTGGAAAACCGGGGGGAGAACCAGCGTCAAAGCTGGTTGCGTGGAGTTCGGGGTGCAGGTGGTCGCCCGTGGTTTAGATGGGCGGCCAATTAACCGTCGTCCTGCCTAAGCCGTTCATCCTTTGCCGGGGTACCTTGGCTCTCTCCACCAGAAGACAACCGCCTAAAGGCGATTCTGTCAAACCAGGAGCTAGGTCATGAAAATTAAACCCATACACCTGGGTCCGCGAGAGCAGCAAATCGCCGATCTGCTGCTTGAAGGCTGTGACAATGCAGAAATTGCCAAACAGCTAAACATGGCACGACGCACCGTCAAAGCGCATTTCAATCGGCTCTTCCTGCGCTTTGGCATCAGAAGCGGAATCAAGCGAGTCAAACTCGCGACACTCTTATATCGGAGGCAACTATGCTTGGAAGGGAGCGCCACGGAGGACGGACGCCCAATGAAAGAGAGCGGCGAGTCATCGAACTCGTTGCCCAAGGACTCAAGAATAGCGAAGTTGCACAAGCCATCGGAACCACCGAACACGTCGTCAAAAACTATCTTCGAACTATCTATGACAAGCTCGGGCTCTGGAATCGGGTCGAATTAGCGTTGTGGTACGAGTCCCGGCGTCCCTTGAAAATATAGAAACTCGATAGCGTCGATGAAGTCGCTTGCGCCGAGCAATGGCATCGGTGTCGAGCCTGAGTTGCCCGCTGGCCTGTGTCTCGAACAGCAGTTGCTCTGCAGGCATCGGAGTAGGGAGTAGGTTGGTGACTCTGCTAGGGGGATTGAGGCTTATTCGCAGGGCTTGCGCGTAGCGGGTTCGAACTGATCGAGTTGCGCATCGCGCTGGGGAGCAATCTTTCCTCCCTCGGTTTTGCCGAACTGCTCTGAGCCAGAACAATAGTAGAGAGCGGTGTGCACATCTTCCCAGACTGACACGTCGGGGTTGCCCCCGTAGGTTGGAGTTACCGTCGGAGGCTGCGCTAACCCGAGACCCACCAGGGCACGCTCGAACAATGTGAGCGAAGGCTCCGCAGCTTTCGTCCGCAGTCTTTGCGGCACCTGGTGGGGACTCCACCACAAGACCGCCAGCAGAAGTACAAGCACGGAAATGGTGACGGAGACGTCACCCTGATGCCTGCCCAGCCACCGCTTGCTCACGTGAGTTTTCTTGACCGACTCGAGCCAGGTGCGGGCTTTCGTCGCCGATGTCCAGGGCGACGATTCCCAAGCGGAATTCTCTTGGTCGAGAAGGATCTTGAGTTCTTTGTCGGGCTCCGTGCCGCTTTCTGCCGCGGACGGCTGGGGTTCAATGGCCAACGCTGCACTGCCGTCGACCGGTGCGGAGAGCTGGGCAGCGGCCAATTCAGACATCACCGGGATTGCCTCCGGGACGGCCGGCATGGTTTCACCGGTGAGCAGAAATTTGGGCGTAGGTTGGGGATCGCTGCTGGTTTGCGGAGCAGCCTGCGGGACATCCCGTGTCGGGGCGACCGCACGCGGGGTTCCGCATCGTCCGCAGAAACTCTCCCCCTCGCTAAAGAGAAATCCGCATTGCCCGCAAGCGGAACTCAATTGCGCAACCGCATCCGACGCGGACACGTTCGATTCAGCGGTGCTGACCGGAGATCCGGTCAGCTCGGGCACGGCGGTCGAGGGCACTTGCGGTTCAGCTATTTGCTCCACGGCCGCGAGCGAATTCTGGCCAGCATTGGCCGAGCCAGGTTCAACCGTGAGCTGCTCCAACAAATTAGAAATGTCCGGCAGGCCTTCGGTGGAAAGTTCCGCAGCCGATTTCTCCCGTGCTTCAACTAGAGGTGCCGGGCTCAGCTCAAGGTTCATGGGCGCCACTTCGGCGGTGATTGGCGCAGCATCCGTGGTGAGACGCTCGAGCTGCGGCTTCAACCGCTCGAGAGCCTGGAGCAGGACGGCATGCTCTTTGGCGAGAGTCTGCTTCCAGCGCAATTCGGCCGCGCGCACGACCGCTTCTCCCATCAAATTCGCCATAACTTGGCAGCTTTGCATCTGGTGCGGCGCAACCAGCTCTGTGTCCGGAAAACTCATTTGCAAAAAGCCGGACATGGTTGTCTTGTCGTAAAACGGAAACAGAATGGGATTCGGAGTATCCCCTTGCAGATGCTCGCGGCGAATATCGTTGGCCGAAGATTGTCGAGCTTTGTCTTTCTGCAACAACTCGGCAACGTCTACCGGGATAGGAACGACGGAACCAGCCAGCGGTGCCAAGGTTCCCGCGGCCGCACAGTACTCCAGTCGGTCAGTCTGGAGGAACGCCACGGCAATGGCCGTCGCAGTAGTGATCTTCTCCAGCCGCTCGACGATCAGCTTAGCGGCTGCGGAAACGTCCGAGAGCGACCGAAGCGATTCTTGAACTTCG
>DATJVZ010000341.1:0-23285 GCA_035501575.1 Terriglobales bacterium
CATGCGCGGCGAGCAAAGCCGTGCCCGCAAACTTGCAGCCCACATGAAGGATCCTAAACTGGCCGCTCTATTTCTGGAGTGTGCGCGATTCACCCTTTGGCACCGCGAGGCTTGTGAGGTCAGGGTGATTCAGCCAACACCATGTGATTATTCATACATGTACGCCGCAGAGGGTAAGTTCGCCGAAGCTGACGCCCTCATTCAGAAAAACAAGTGTTCGAATGTGTCCTATGTTGCTGCCCAACAGTACGCAGTCGATCCGGTTGGTGCGGAGCACTTGCTGCGTACGAGAGCGGATCGGGACGACTTGGCTCGCGGACTGAGCGAGCTGGCAAAAGCGGCAGCGCAAAAGCGGGACATTAGCGAGGCCCTGCGTTTTCTCGATGAACTCCAGGATCTTAGCCCGGCACACACGGGCAAGAATGATCTTCGAGAGGTTGCGCGCGCCTGGACCATTCGAGACGGTCCCAAGGCGGTCTTCAAGTGGGCGCGCTCCAGACCGACAACCGAGCAGCGAACCTGGGCTCTGATAGGTATGGCGGAAGCACTGGGACATTCAAGGCCAAGAATCTAGTCACCTAATTTTTCTCACCCAACTCATGACTGGTGAATGCTTTCAGCTCGCTAAAGCACTACCGCGATTCCTTGGAACCCAGGATGATGAGGTGTTCAAACGCCCGATCACAACAATTAGAATGCCTGCCTCCTCCGTGAATCGGCGGACTGCGTTAGGGCATGCGTCCCGTTTGGGCGTCCTACCGTGTGCTCCCTTCACCCTTCAAAATCCGTAGGATCGTAACTATTGTGTTCCAATTCCGTGTTGTCGCTGGCACGCCGTACAGCCGGTCGATCTGGCCAAGATAGCCGATTGTCTTCATGTGACGGCGGTACACTCCAAACACGAACTGGCCTGCTGACGCTATCACTCGCACCAACCACTCCCCTTCAGAGGGAAAACTGACGGGAAGGGATGCCCGGACGCCCCCGCTTTTCGAAAGAATACTCACGAAGCGAACAACATCCGGGGATGACGCCTCAGTGTCAAAGGGATTCTCCGCTTCCAGCTGCATAAGATCGCGTCCTTCGCACAGCACTATTTCCGCTTCGAAAGGTAGCTTACGAAGCAACGCGGTGCGGAATTTTGCTCGGGATCCAGGTTTACGAACAACAAATGTGCCTGCCGCACCGACGTTGATGACATCAAAGCTGCCCAGTTCGCGCGCGACGATGCTTGGGCGAAACGTCCTGTGTCCGCCAACATTAACACCCCGGAGGAAAACAACCAGCGCCATACCCTGGATTATGCAGAAAAAAGCCAAGGTGCGCTACGGTTTCCGTTTGGCGCACGTGCATGCGCATGCCGATTATCCTGCCGGCGGCCGCGGAATTCGTGAAGCGGATTGTGCCAACCGCCGAGGTGCGCTATTTTGACAGCGGCCACTTCGCGCTCGACGAGAATACCGACGCAATTGCTGAGGCGATCATCAAGACGATCTCCCGATAGGGATCAAAATAGTTGCGCCCCCTCACACACTACTCGAGCGCGCAGCGACGTCGCGATAACGGCGCGGTGTGAGTCCCAGCAGTCGAACAAAGGCGCGCCTCATCACGTCGACGTTACCGAATCCAGCGGCGGAAGCAACCTGCTTCAGGCCTTTTTGCGTGCGCTCGATTTCGCGCCGCGCCGCCTCGACTCGCATCTGCAGCACATATTGCGATGGCGTGGTGCCCACTTCTCGCGTAAAAACGCGCTCGAAGTTCCGCACGCTCATCGACATGCGATCGGCCAGATCGTCTACCGACAATTTGGCCTGGAGATGCTCCGCAATCCAGATCTGAAGCTCGCGAATCGACGTCATTTCCGATGCCTGAGTGGCGAGTGAAACGCTCAATTGGGGCTGGCCACCCGGACGCCTCAAGAACAACACCAACTCGCGCGCGGCCTCATGCGCCAGACCGGCGCCGCAATCCTCTTCCACCCAAGCCAGAGCCAGATCGATGCCGGCAGAAATGCCAGCCGACGTGTAGATATTCCCGTCTTTGACCCAAAGGGGATCGTGCTGAACCCGGACTCGCGGAAATCGGTCTTCCATTTCCCGGCCGAACCTCCAATGCGTAGTCGCTGTGCGACCATTCAGAAGTCCTGCCTCAGCCAGCAGAAAAGCGCCGACGCACACGGCGCCTAGTCGCCGCACTTGCGACACGATGCTCCTCAGCCATGCTGAGAATGCGGCGTCGCGGAGCGATCGACTCTTCAGCCCGCACACGACGAGCACTGAATCGCAGGCGCCTTCGACTTTGTTGAAGTGGTACTTGGCGACAAAGGTCAATACCTCACCCTCGCCCTCAACGGTGGGGCTGTCCGTGTTGGTGACGACCTCAATGTCGTAAATCTTCCTGCCGGCAAGGCGATTCACCGAGTTGAACACCTGGAGAGGCCCAACCAAGTCGAGTTCATCGACTGGAGGCACGACGACGACGATGATCCGGCGTCCCGAGGATGCGCGAGCCGCAGCAGAGTCCTTTCTTGTGACCGGCATAAGCTGGCTAACTATGCCGCGAAACTGGGATTTTTCCAAGCCTGAACGCCAAGAATGGCGGATTTCGACGGATCAGCGTCGCAAATCGTCTGGGTTCGTTCGCTACCATTTCCTTCGCCGGTTAGCAGGATTGGGGCCGAAAGGCTCGCGCTTTCGGGAGGAACCCTTGGAACAACTTTGGACTAGAATCGCCAGTACAGTAGTTCTCGTCGGCTCTCTGTTCCCGACGAGCCCCGTTTCCCAGACGACGCAAAACGGTCAGACTCCAGGCCCTTACGCGCGCATCGCCATCATGCGGGCACGGGACGAGGGTCATTCTGTGGACTTGGAGTCTGGGTACATTCGCCACCTCGAGTGGCACCGACAGGCCAAGGATCCGTTTGCCTGGTATAGCTACTCGGTCTGGGCATCAACTGAGAGACAGAGGTGGATTATTTACGCGACATTCGGCCACACCGCTGCCGAACTGAGCGATCCGGTGTCTCCCGCCGAGGACGAGCGCGACTCGATGATCAACATACTGCCACACGTGCAATTCACGGGGAACGCTATCTACGAGTTCCTGCCTTTGCTTTCGCGCGGCAGTGGGATACCGACGCCAACTCTTCGGGCCGAATACACAACCGTGAAACTCAATTACGGCGCGGGCAAATCGTTTGAGACGGCGTTAGCCGCCGAGCAGCCAAAACTGCGAGGAGAAACGCTGTGGTACCGATTGGTGGTTGGGGGAAATGCGCCCTGCTACGTGCGACTCCGCCCCCGGGACAGTCTGGCTGCCATTCTCGAGGAGAGCGCCGATCAGGCCCTCCCCGATAAGGTGAACGGCCTGATTTCGAAGCTCACGATTGAGACATTAAATCTGAGGCCGAACATGTTGGTGAACGTCACTCCGGAGCGCGGGCCCTAGGCAGACAACTTGTTTAACGCGTAACAACGTGCTGCCCGGTCGGCACTCACGAGATATTTATGACTCTCGACTCTGAAGCTCGCTACATCCACGGTGCGTGTCCCCTGGACTGTCCGGACACATGCAGTTGGATCGTGACCGTGAAGAAAGGCGAACCGATCGCTTTGCGTGGCGACCCTGAGCATCCCTTCACTCGAGGATCGCTCTGTAATAAGGTCGTGGACTACTTGACGTACGCTCGCTCGCCTCATCGGCTGCTGTATCCAATGCGCCGCATCGGACCGAAGGGGTGTGGCGAGTTTTCCCGGATTTCATGGGATGAGGCGCTCGACGAGATCGCAGAGCGTTTCCGCGACGTGATCGCGCGCGACGGAGCTGAGGCCATATGGCCCATAGCCGGCAGCGGCAGCATGGGACTGATCCAGGGCATCTATGGTGCCGGGCGCCGGCTATGGAACGTGCTCGGCACTTCACGCAACGACTACACTCTTTGCACGATCGCTGGCGGATTCGGTACCGGGTACACACTGGGCGACAACAAGGTCGGGATGGATCCGGAGTTGTTCCGCTTCTCGAAGCTCATTGTGCTTTGGGGAGCGAACGTGCTGTCGACGGAGCCCCACCTGTGGCGTCCGATTCTTGAGGCGCGAAAGCATGGTGCTTTCGTTGTCACCATTGATCCGATTCGGACGCGAACCGCTGCAGCCGCAGATTGGCACCTCGCGCCGAAACCTGGAACCGATGCTGCACTTGCGCTGGGCCTCATGCACGTGGTCTTGACTCAGGGCAAGGAGGATCGGCAGTTTATCGCCGAGCACACCATCGGCTGGGAGAAGTTTCGCCTGCGGATTCTCGAGTTTAGTCCATCACGAGCAGCGACGATCACGGGACTTCCGAGCCCGGACATTATCGACCTAGGCAAGCGACTTGCCGAAGGGCGCCCGACAGGCATTCGCATTGGTATCGGTCTGCAACGCCACGGTGGAGGCGGAATGGCAGTGCGTACGATCAGTTGTATTCCGGGCGTGACCGGCGATTGGCGTTATCCGGGCGGTGGAGTTTTCTACGACACGCGCGGCTTCTTCGGGCTGAACTGGAACGCGCTGTGGCGCGATGATCTCCGACCGCGACAAACACGCGCCCTGGACATCAAGCGGCTCGGTGAGATATTGCTCGAGACCGACAAACCGCTGGTCAGCATTTTGTTCGTATATGCCAGCAATCCTGCGGCTAGCGTCCCCAATCAGAATCAGGTGCTTCGCGGTCTCGCGCGAAACGATCTGTTCAATGTCGTCATCGAACACTTTCTCACCGATACTGCATGCTACGCGGACATCGTTTTACCGGCCACGATGCAAACTGAGCATCGCGATCTCCTGATTGCGTACGGACACCTCTACATCGCCTGGAACGAACCCGCAGTGTCGCCTCCATTCGAGTGCCTTCCAACCACTGAGATCTTTCGGCGTCTCGCGCGAAAGCTGGGCTTGAACGAGCCGGCGTTATATGAGAGCGACGAGACCATGGCAACTCAGTTGCTCGACAGCCGCCATCCATCGTTGGATGGCATCACACTCGAGAAACTGAAAGCCCAGGGTTGGATGCGCCTCAACTATCCGAGCCCGTTCGTTCCCTTCGAACGTTCTTTCCCGACGGCCTCCGGCAAATTAGAGTTTGTCTCGGAACGAATGGCCCAGGCTGGATTCGATCCGGTCGCCGGTTACACGCCCGCGCACGAGATGTCGCAGCAGGACACGTTCCTCGCCCATGAATACCCGCTTGCCTTGATCACGCCAGCCAACCACTACTTCCTGAACTCGATCTTCGCCAACATTCCGCGGCAGCAACAACGGGCTGGCGTACCGACTCTGGTGATTCACCCCGACGATGCTGAGTCAAGACAGATCGCCGGAGGAGATGAAGTGCGCGTCGCCAATGCGCGAGGTTCCTTCTTTGCTGTCGCGGACGTCAGCGATCGCGTTCGCCCCGGCGTGGTCGCGAGTTCGAAAGGCCGCTGGCCGCGCGATTTCAAGCAGGGTGCGACCGTTAACGCGACCGTCGACGATCGAGACTCAGATATGGGAGGAGGCGCCGTTTATCACGACAACAGAGTGCGTGTGGATAAAGTGGAGTGATCCTTCTGGTCGAATGGTCCGCCCATTCGGAACCTGGCCGGTGGAAATTCAATCAAGAGATCGAGGGCCATTGACCAGCAACTTCTCGAATTGCGTATGGATTATGTCCGCCCAAGAGGACGGCGTTGGAGTACCAGATCGACCGCCGTATCGACCTTCTGATCCATTTGCTTGTCTATTCCGACGATTAGCACCATCGAGTAAGGCGTCTGTCACTTTTGACAGGTACAGGGACGACACCCCCCAGTGTAGGCTTGCATTCGGTTTTCTCTATTTGAGACCCACTGCTGGGGGGGGTTATGGGAAGGATACGGCGAACAAGGACAGGCCCGCGTGCCCGAAGTGCCCACACCCCAATGACAGCCAAGCTTAGAAAAGAAGGGGGAGATCCCGTGAATCCGAGCCAGAAGTCTCCGATCGCCTATATAGAAACGAGCGAGCAGCGTCGACTGAACGAGGCGCGCGAAAAGGGCATTCCGTGGAAAAAGTGGGGACCATATCTCAGCGAACGG
Organism: Terriglobales bacterium; assembly: GCA_035501575.1. GTDB lineage: Bacteria > Acidobacteriota > Terriglobia > Terriglobales > Acidobacteriaceae > JAFAGX01. Next base: position 6,095 of record DATJVZ010000341.1, read on the forward strand.
CAATGGGGAACGGTCCGCGAGGACTACAGTCGGGATGGCAACGCGTGGAATTATTTCAGCCACGACCAGTCCCGTTCCCGCGCTTACCGCTGGGGGGAAGACGGGCTCGCCGGGATCTCCGATGACAAACAGCAACTCTGCTTCGCGGTTGCGTTGTGGAATGGCCGCGACCCCATCCTGAAGGAACGGTTATTCGGTCTGACCAACAGCGAGGGGAATCATGGCGAGGACGTTAAGGAATACTACTTCTATATCGACAGCACTCCGACGCACTCGTACATGAAGTACCTCTACAAGTATCCGCAAAGGGAGTATCCGTATCGTGATTTGGTGGAGACGAACGGCCGGCGGTCGCGGGAAGAGTTCGAGTACGAACTCTTGGATACTGGCATCTTTGATGACGACCGCTATTTCGATGTGTTTGTGGAGTATGCGAAAGCCGATCCGGAGGACGTGCTGATCAAGATCTCGGTGCACAACCGCGGGCCGGAGGAGGCTAAGCTTCATGTTCTGCCCACATTGTGGTATCGCAACACCTGGTCCTGGGACAAAGGCGAGTCGAAACCCATGCTGGCTCAGGTAAGTGCAGAGAGAATCCATGCCTCTCATCCTCAGCTCGGAGAACAGACGCTCGAATGCGAAGGGGCGCAAGATTTGCTCTTCACGGAAAATGAAACCAATGCCACCCGTCTTTGGGGACAACCCAACTCCTCGGCGTACGTGAAAGACGCCTTTCACCATTTCCTAATTGAGGGAAGGCAGGAAGCGGTAAATCCCGCGAAAACAGGCACCAAGGCGGCGGCACACTACACGCTGGATGTCCCTGCGGGAGGATCGAAGGTCGTACGCCTGCGCATGAGCAAGAAACCTTCAGCCGACGGGTTTGGCAATTTTGAGGAGATCTTCGCCTCCCGCCAGGAAGATGCCAACGAATTTTACGAGCGAATCACCCCCAAGAATTTAACCGAGGACGAGCGCCGGGTTCATCGCCAAGCTTTAGCGGGAATGTTATGGTCCAAGCAGTTCTACTATTTCGACCTGGACACATGGTTGAATGAGCACGACTCTCACCCACTCGTCGGATCTGGGCATGGGGGAGCTCGAAATCCGGAGTGGTTCCACATGCTGAATCGAGACGTGATCTCCATGCCGGATAAGTGGGAGTATCCCTGGTATGCGGCTTGGGACCTGGCTTTTCACACTATTGCGCTTTCCCTTGTGGACTTCGACTTTGCCAAGGACCAGCTCCTGCTGATGCTGCGGAACTTGTACGCTCACCCCAACGGACAGATTCCGGCGTATGAATGGAATTTCAGCGACGTGAATCCCCCTGTCCATGCCTGGGCTACCTTATTCCTTTACCGGATTGAAACAGAACTGGGCCGGTCCGACCTGCGCTTCCTGGAACGCTCGTTCCAGGGCTTGATGCTGAACTTCAACTGGTGGGTAAACCGAAAAGACCCGCAAGGTCGCAATGTGTTCGCCGGCGGATTTCTGGGGCTCGACAACATCGGGGTCTTCGATCGCAGTTCTCCCCTACCCACGGGAGGGTACTTGGATCAGGCCGACGGTACCGCCTGGATGGCATTCTACTGCGTGTGCATGCTGGAGATCGCGTTGATTCTGACCGAGTACGACGAGATGTACGAGGACATCGCCTACCGTTTCCTCGAACACTTTGTGTGGATCACTTATGCCATGGACCGCATTGGCGCCCAGCATAACGAGATGTGGGATAGCGTAGATGGGTTCTTCTACGATTTGCTCCATTTCCCGAACGGGGACGCCACGCGTTTGAGGATCCGGTCCATGGTGGGACTACTGCCGCTATGTGCGGCTACCGTATTCGAAGCGGGAACGGCCGAGAGGCATCCCCGCATCATGGAACTGGTTCAGCTATTCCGTAAGCGCCACCCGGAAGTATCGAAAAAGGTCGCCACGGCCGGTGACCCAGCGGTAGGCGGATTTAGCGGGCGCAGGCTGGCCGCCATCTGCAACAAAGAGAAGCTCACGCGCATCCTGGCGTACATGCTCGACGAAAATGAGTTTTTCGGTCCGTTTGGCATACGCTCGCTGTCGAAATATCACCTCGATCATCCCTTCCTGTTTTCGTTCGGCGGCCAGGAATTTAAGGTGCAATATCTTCCTGCCGAGTCAAACACCGGCATGTTCGGCGGCAACTCCAATTGGCGCGGCCCGGTTTGGATGCCTGTCAATGGGCTGATCATGCGCGGGCTGCTGCAGATGTACCCGTTTTATGGTCCCGATTTTAAGGTCGAATGCCCAACCGGCTCAGGGCATTACATGACGCTATTCGAAGTGGCGAAAGAGATTAATCGGAGGCTATCGAGCATATTTTTGCGGGATGCGAACGGCAGGCGCCCCGTATATGGCGGGACGAAGAAGTTCCAGGACGATCCCCACTGGCGCGACTACATCTTGTTCTACGAGTATTTTCATGGCGACAATGGCGCAGGACTAGGCGCCAGCCACCAAACGGGATGGACGGGGCTCGTCGCACGCGGTCTTGATCTGTTTGCACGTATGATTCCCGAAGATATGCTACGTGAGCCCACGAAGGTCATGGCTCGAATAACTCGGGAACAAGTTGCCGGGGACTGAGTCGCAGTTTGTTTGATGACGACCTGTCGACCATCATCCCCCTTCGACTAGTGTTGGCATGCCTTGCGCCGCACTTCTGGGCACACAGCTCGCCTTGAGAACCGTGAGTCCGGGGAACAATTCTGTTCTTTGATCTTTCAATGATGGCTTTCCGCCGGCTTCCCATTGAGCGTTTTGAGGAGCCCGACCGCATATCCTTGCCAGCCAACATGCATTGAACAAGTATCGGGACCGATGATTTCTCATGAAACCGATTTGAATACTTGTCAATCTTCATTTCGCTTATCTAATCCGCGACGGTTGGAGTTCACTTTTTATGCGTTACCTGTCTTCTCGTTCCATGCGAGTACCGAGATGCCTGTGAGTGAAGCATGAATCCTTAAGATCGGCCAGTCCGATGGGCAACCCTTCCTCGTCGTGGAGTTTCTGGACGGATCGACGCCGCAGCACCGGATCAACGAACGGCCTATGGGCTCGAGGGCGGAGTCCGCAACCTTATGGAGGTTCTCGACTAGGCTGCACCCTTGATTGTCGGCGGCTTCCACGAGCCGTCGATGATGGAAGGCGGCGTGTCCTTCGGCCAATATAGGCGCAGCATGGGAATGAACTGCGCTTTGGGAGCCGGCAGCCAATTCGCCTCTTTGCCCTTACCCGGCGAGTCGGCCTGGAGATACAGGTCAACCGAGCCGTCGGGATTCATGTTGAACTTGTTGCGCGCGCTCAGGGTGTAGCGATTGAGCGGATTGGGGACGAAGAAGTAATCCTTGTCATACATCGTGATTGACCAGAATCCGTTTACCGGAGGCATCTGGCCCTTGTCGAAGTGCATGACATACTTCTTGGAAGCGCCGTCGTATTCATGGCCATCGGCGTCCTTCTGCGAGGTCGGATATATGGCATCCTGCGGGCGATTCGCTCCTAACCCGATCGCAGTGACCAACGCGCGCTGGGTGTAGTTTGTGCCGTACGTGCCGATGTCGTTGGTTAGATACATCCATCCGTTGATCGGCTCGGCCGCCTTCTTGAAGTATTCCATGATCTTGACCTGTGCCAGTTTGGGCACGGTCTTGATGACTTCTTTGTCGAAGGCGCCCAGCTTGTTGGGGTCGAAATCTTTCCCGGGCTCCAGACCAATGGCCTTCAATTTTTCAACGATCGGCGCGTCCGCTGCGGCAGCAGGATTGGTCTTCATCAAACGGGCCAGATAGTTGAAGTAGTCGTTCACACTCAGGGCATCTACCTGGTCGCGAACGGCGGTCTTCATGTCAAAGCTGTCATCGACCGTGCCCGGAACGGGTGTGTACGGCTTGCCATAGGAGCTAAGCGGCAACAGCGAGAACTTGTCCTGCAGCGCATGGACCTTCGCATAGTCATCAGGCGTACCGGTGCAGTAGATACGGCCAAGGATCCAGACGAGACCAGTTGGTGACTTGTATTCGGTCACGCCCTCGGGCAGCGTGCCCGACCAGTTCGGACCAGTGATGGCATACTTCTGAGCCTTGCCGCCAGTGGTGCGCTTTCCGGGAACCTGGAATACGTCAGTCCAGCCGCTAAGCATAGGCAGCAGGTAGTAGCGGTCACCCATGTCGGGGACACTGAAGATCCATGGCTCGTTCGAGACATCGAGCCAGGCGGTGGTGTAAAGCGTGTCGGCGTTGGGAGCCGTGACGGCGTGATAGTCAACGGCAGGATAGGTACGCATCCTGACGAGCTGACCCATCGGCGCATGTCCTGCATCGGGTACAGCGACATTGGTCATCTGGCGCCGTGTCATATCCATGGTGACAAGGGGATAGCCGTAGACGTAAACGTCAACTGCGTCACTGACCGCGTGTTCTACGCCAGGTTGGCTGGACGTTTTCGTGTCCGATGGCGAGCAGGCCGTGAGCCCAGACAGCAAAGCAAGAACCAGACAAAAAAATGCGGGTTTCGGTTTCACCGTGCCTCCAAGTTTCCTATCCCAAGCAATGGGACGTTACGATTGAACTGTTGCGAGCCTGGCCGCAAACCGCGGGCTGCGGCCAACTCTGCCGTGTCGTGTTGTGCAGGCTGAGAAAGTGCCTATGCCGCACTTGCCTTCTTTCCAAGCACCATCTCCTCATAGGAAGGCAGGGGCTTGATGAGAGGTGCAAGCAGTTTGCCCGACTCCTCGCTCGTGAGCACGTCGGCACGGTCCAGCTTAAAGACTTCCGCCTTTTCTGGATATGGTTCGTAGACATCTTCCCCGATCAAGCGGCAGCGATCGTCATAAGGCCAGATCATTTCGATGGTCGTCCGGTAGAGGTACATGTCATCGTCGTGTGCTTTATGACCCTTGGCCTCGAGTAGCTTCTCCAGTATTTTGTGGGAAACCGCATTCGGCAAATGTTGCATCAGCTTGTTGGCTTTGAAAATCCGACCTGAAATCTGCTGTTGCATCAAGGCTACAGAAAATATGTAGTGGTCGGAAACAGCGATCTCTTCCTTCTCGAGGTAGAAGATGCTCTGATTGGTCTCCGCCCAGAAGCGATACAAGCCCTTGATGGCATCCTGTCCGGTAAGCGACGCATCGTTACCTGCTCCCTTGAAAACATACACAGGATGCATGTTCATCATGTCCGGGGCAAAGATTTCTTCGTACCGACCGGCTACTTCGAGATAACGATGCCGGCTGTAGGCTTGAAGCATAAACCGATGTCTAGGGTTCTCGGTTACCTCAAGCAGGCGGTCAATGGCTACGTTCAGCTTTGTAACATCGAACTTTGGCATTTCGCTGTCCTCCTGAGACAGTTTGCAATGAGTCCCGGGTTCTAAAAACAAGTACAGATCGAAAAGGCTAGCACGTCTGGAGTTACCCCCCCTTCTGGCAGAATTGACAGATCCCGAGCAAATTACGCCTCACCCGCCCGCGCCCCCGCACAATTCGCCCTCGAGTCGCGAGTCCGGAATGATTCTGTTTCTGTTCCCTATGCAGATCCGACACACGGAGGCCGTTGCAGGGCGCTCCTACATCGTCGCAAACTGGCCGCCGATCTACATTGGGAAGGGATCCGAACGGCATCGGGAAGGAGGCGAAGACACGAGTCTGCTGATTTCAAAGCCAAGCGAAAGGGTTACATTGTCGCCACAACCGACGAGCAATTGACCCCAAATCGCGAGCGTTCCGAAGAGGAAATTGATCCGCCGTGGCGTTAAATCCGCCCAGCTTAGAGAAAATTTGTGCGCGGAAACCAGTGCGCGCACACGAACATGCGAAGTGCCTGCGACCTCTCGAAGAATATCGAACTGTATCAACCCAAATCGCCGATGCAGGGGGTTGGCATCATGAATGAATGATTTGTGATGATCAACGCGAGACGTATTGAGTTTCAAGGACCAATTCTCTTTAGGCTCCCAGCACCGCATCGGGTCGATTCTCTCGGAACATTATGACTGGGGGCTGGGCACATCCAGTAAATGATCTTTTCTGCGATCTATTGAAAGTCTCTCCTTATTCCAAAGACGGCTAAGAAGTATGGCGGATTTTTAAGTGATCGGACCTTCTAGTGCACCACGGCAGTGTCTATAAACTTAAGTATGCTGGACAGGAGTTTGCGAAATAGCGACACCGCCAAGTGGCAGATGCTATTCCTCGCCGCTTGCAAAATATTCGCACCCAATGCCTTCGAGGATTCATCTCAGCATTCCGGGAGCTTGGATCCGACAGGTAATGAAGAAGAAAATCGGGTTCGGGGTGGCAATCACCTTATTTGCGTTGGCACTCTTATCCACGCGGTTTTATATGGTTGACTTGCCCGTGTGGCACATCCTAGGAGGCGGCGACGGACCAGACCCAGCAACGCTCCATCTGCACGGTGAGTTCGTCGAAAGCAATCTGGGGATAGCCAAAGATGCAAAGGGTACGTTCACCGTGCGTATGATTGCGCAGCAATATGTTTTCGTGCCGCAGTGCATTGTCGTCCCTGCCGATGTTCCCATACGGTTTCGAGTTACCAGCGCGGATATGGTGCACATGCTCAGCTTCCTTGGCACGAATTATGGGCTTAAGGCCGTTCCGGGCGCGGTTACCGAAGCGATTTTTAGCTTTGCCAAAGCGGGAGAGTTCAAGATTCCCTGCCATGAATTCTGCGGCCCTGGTCACTATGCGATGAGAGGCCGTCTTGAGGTTGTTTCGCAGAATCAGTTTCCGCCGCTCAATCCGGAGGAAAGGCGGAATTGTGAGCCAAGATAATCGGGCGGCCTCGGTGCGGACAAAACGTGGAAGCTTCCGGGCGATCGCGGTTTTTCCTTTCGCCGTGCTTTTTCTCGCGGCCGGAGGGGAATTGCCGGGGCAGCGGGGAGAACCGCCGTTACGCATACCCACAGATGTGGCTTGGACGGGCGAGACACTGGCGATCATCTCCAGAGGCGATGCCTTTCGGGGCCTCCTACTTGCCCGGCGCTGCAATCATTGTCATGGCGAGGAGGGATTCAGCGCGGTCCCAGTGATTCCCAACCTTGCAGGCATTGACCGGTTGTCATTCTGGAAACAGATGGAGGATTTCAAATCCGGCAAGCGTGTTTCAGCAGTAATGCAGGAGATTGCCACCCGCAGCTCGGCAAGGGACTCGGCCGATCTTGGGGCTTATTATTCTATGCTGCCAACCGGAAGCGATTCCCTAGACAAGCGGTGGTTTCCGCAGGCCATGCGAGATCCTTCGCGTGCTTCGATGGCGATCGAGCTCATCGTGTTCGGTGACGGGCGCAGAGGCATACCGCCGTGCCAGGCATGCCATGGTCCCGTTGGTTCTGTAAAAGGAGCGCCGTCTCTCGCGACGCAAAACCCCGACTACCTTCTGGAGCAGCTCAGTCATTTCGCGAATGGCGATCGTGCCAACGACATCAACGTTCGTATGCGCAGCATCGCGCGGCAGCTGACGGACCAGGAGAAGACAGCTCTCGCGGAATACTATGGCGCTGGTCTGGGACCCGATGTCAGCGCTTGGTAGCGCAGCGCGGTTCCTACTCCCTAAGAACCGAATTCCTCCCATGCGGTTCAGCATCACAAACGAGTTGCCTACTATCTGTCTCTGTATTCGACGGGGCTGATCTAAAGAGGCCGCCCTCAAAGTACTGAAGGCGGCCACCACCGAACCTCGCAACAAACCCGCCTTTATCACCCCTTTGATTTCTGCTCAGGCGCCCGCCGTATGGGCCTTTATCGCGATCTCAACCTTCGCTTTGATGGCATCGAGGTTGAACGATGCTGGTTTCGGCATTGGCGGAAATTCGATAAAGGATTGGGCAAACTTCTGCACAACCTCCTGTACGGGTTTGAGTCAACTGATTGTTTCGGCTGCGGATCCATGTCCGGCTACGGGTGATTCCGTCTGAGGCAGCATTTTGTTGGCGGCCATTGCGCAGGAAACTAGTCGGGATACCTTTGGGCTCAAGATCCACGAGTCTAAGAGCCTGTAACAATACTCCTTCTAACCAGTGCCGCCGGCCGGGCATGGGGCTGGTTGGCCGACAAACCAGACGATAAGAGCTCTGCGGATTTTTGCTGCATAGGAGCAGCCACAGTTTCCTCTTAGGTAACGTCACAACTTCTTGTATTTGTCGAAATCAGATGGCTGTCGTAAGGCTCTTCCATCCTCTACTTCATGCCGGGTTATCCCGGCGCGCTGCAAACGCCTGTTTCAACAGTTGAAAGCCTCGTGCGATACTTGCGAGACATGTACGTTCGTCCCGAGAATTTGCCCCTTCACTTCATTGGATACATAGCGCATGACAAACTGGTTCGCGCGCCCCGTCCTACACGTGACCGACGTTGAGGCCTCGCTCCGCTTTTACGTTAACCGGCTCGGCTTCACGAGCCCGTGGCGCTACGAAGAGGACGGTAGAGCGCATGTCGCACAGGTTGACCGGCAGGGCTGCGCGCTGATCCTGGCCGACACGTGGCCGGAGAAGATTGGCAAGGGGCTAATGTTCATTTCCCTGAACGTCGAGCCCGATACACGCGAAGCCGCAATCGCCGCGTTGGACGTGCTGCGCATGGAACTCGAGGCCAAGGGCGTTCCGGTAAAGGAGGGTTCTTGGGGCTACCGGCTCCTGCTGGTCGATGATCCAGATGGTAATCAGTTCTTCTTCAACTATCCGAACGAGACTGCATCCTGACCTAACGTCGCGATTAGGCTCATTGGTCCTGCAACGTGGGTCCGGACTTCCCAAACTGGGTCAATTATTATCGCGACGGCGTCCCTAATATCACCTGCCTGCCGACCTGGCTTTGACGGCACGACCCGTCAAGTCGTTGGCGATCTCATTTTCAGGGATTGGGCCGAAGTAGATTTGCGGCGGTGGGATAAAGGCGACCTCACCGCCAAATTTTCCCGGCGTAGTGAGCTGCAGAGTGATGCGGGCCGGCTCGGTCATGAAGTTCACGTTGGCGATATTCGAAAAGGGAACAGTCTCCTCCCTCCCCACCCCGGCAAAGCAAGAGCGAGTTGCCGCAATCATACACTGCATCGACGAGGTTCCGACGGATCGCCTTGGTGTGATAGTGATTGACGACGCCGAAGAAGGCCGCAATGCCCATCCCGACCAACAGTGACGGAGCTAGCTCGTATGCCCCGTTGGCGATCAGCAGAAGAAAAACGACGACCAGCACAGGCCAGAAAATGAAGGGTGCCCATTTGAGGTGGACTGTCTGCTCGGTGGAAATCCTTTTCATGACTGGCATGCCTCCGTACTGCGCGTGTAAAGGATGCCCTGACGTTGTCCCCTATAGAAATAAGCTTACCCCGTCGGCCGCTGAGGCCGGTATTACACAAGTCGCCAAGGATGTGACAGAAGGGCTGCACCGGGTGTCCTGCCCCTTTTGGATGTCGCCGAGAAGTGTTTTCCGTAGCCGATCACATGTCGTCATATCCATTACGCGACCGCACCCAGTTGTCGGTGATAAATCCCCCGCTTACGCTCATCGACCCCGCGAGCGCTCCTTGATTGCTAATGCCGGTGTCAACGATCCCGATGGAGCAGGAGCGCGCACTCGTGCTCAAGGTGATGGGTCATCGACGACGCTCTGTGCTGGCCAGTTACGTCTTGGCTTGCTACGTCGCCACTCGCTCTGCCTGCTTCCTGGATCGTCGAAAACCTGGGCCGCCTCTACCGATAACAGATTGTATGTCGCGACCTGACGGTGGACATCGCTTCCCCAATCGGGGCAAGAATCAGGCTTTTTAGGGAAAGCAGCCACAAGATTGTGAAGCCCAAGGATTTCGGCAAAGTGTAACTACCGTTAAAACTGTTAGCGACTGGTAATTTTGCCAGTTCGGTGTGCGATATCCCTTTTGTAATCTGAGCCTGGCTTAGAGAGAGTTTCGAGGCCGGAAAGGCGGCGAGGAGCGCTCCTTTGACCCGAGAATCGCACTTCAATCCAGTTAACGGAAGGAACACAATTATGGCAGCAAAAAAGCCCAACATTCTGATCCTCTGGGGCGATGACATCGGCACCTGGAACATCAGCTTTTTTAGCCGTGGCATGATGGGTTATCGCACCCCGAATATCGATCGCGTTGCCAAAGAGGGCTGCGCTTTCACTGACTACTACGGCCAGCAGAGTTGTACAGCGGGACGCGCAGCCTTCATCACCGGCCAGAACCCTCTTCGCACCGGCTTGACCAAAGTCGGAATGCCTGGCGCGACGGTCGGACTGCAAGCGGAAGATCCGACCATCGCCGAGCTGCTCAAGCCGCTCGGCTACGCCACGGGCCAGTTCGGCAAGAACCATCTCGGCGACCGCAATGAATATTTGCCGACCGTACACGGATTCGATGAGTTTTTCGGCAACCTGTATCACTTGAACGCGGAGGAGGAGCCAGAGTTACCCGACTATCCGAAAAACCCGAAATTTAAGGAAAGGTTTGGTCCCCGCGGCGTGCTCCACTGTGTCGCTACGGACAAGGACGATCCCACCGAACAGCCCCGTTGGGGACGCGTAGGCAAACAAGAAATCACGGACACCGGCCCGCTAACCAAGAAGCGCATGGAAACGGTGGATGAAGAGATCACTGCCCATGCTCTCGATTGGATGGAGAAGCAGGTGAAGGCTGACCAGCCCTTTTTCCTCTGGTACAACACCACGGCTTGTCACTTCAGGACCCACTTGGCAGCCAAGAACCGGGGCAAGAGCGGACAGGACGACTACAGCGATCGCATGGTTGTGCACGACGAGCAAATCGGGCAGATGCTCGACAAGCTCGATGAACTCGGTGTCGCCGATAATACGATCGTGATGTATTCCACCGACAACGGCCCGGAGAACGACACCTGGCCAGATGGTGCCAATACTCCCTTCCGCAGCCAGAAGGACACCAACTGGGAAGGTGCCTGGCGCGTACCCTGCTTCATCCGCTGGCCCGGAAAGATCAAGGCGGGTACGGAATTCAACGGCATCGTGAACCACCAGGACATGTTGCCAACGTTGCTGGCTGCAGCAGGCGATCCGAACGTGTCCGAGAAGCTTAAGAATGGCTATAAAGTAGGAGACAAAAACTTCCGGGTGCACATTGACGGATTCAATATGCTGCCTTATCTGACCGGCGAAGTGAAAGAGAGTCCCCGGGACTACTTCTTCTACGTCAGCGATGACGGCGCCATTATGGCGCTGCGGGTCGGAGACTACAAGTTGGCCTTCGAGGTGCAACGCGGACTTACCACCAATGTTTGGGCCGAACCCTTTGTGAAGTTGCGCCTGCCGCATATCTTTCACCTTCGGCGCGACCCGTTCGAGCGCGCCGATTTCAATTCCAACGTCTACTGGGACTGGCTGATTGACCACGCACCGTACCTCTACCTGGCCCAAGCCGTCGTGCAGGCCCAGATCGACAATTTCGTCAAGTATCCGCCTCGCCAGAAGGCGGCATCGTTCAACCTTGATGCGGTGATGGCGCAGCTGGAACCGGCGATGGCGGCAGAAAGAGCCAAAGATGCTGCGGCAGAAAAACGGCAAGAGCTCGCAAAGGCTAGTTGACAAGTTGATTCTGCACGATCTTTGTGGCTATAGGCTGCCCTCTGTATCGGCGGAGGGTAGCCTTTTTTCCTCCCCGAATCGCGAGCCCCGAACCGCGCTTCAGCTGCAGGGTGATCTCGACTGGATCACGATGAAGGTTGGGCTTTCCCCAATCCTTGTACAGCTGGACCAGCCACTGATGGGCACATTCCAGGTGGTATGATCGAAGGCGGCGATGCCATCTTTTCGCGCCGGCATCCCCGGGTAGCCTTCGAGGAGCAACGAGTCGGTTTTGGCGTATTCCTTCTGTCCAGCGAAGCGCCCTTCTGGAAAATTACCGGGCTGCGAGCACTGATGTGCCTGGGGACTCCTCTTGTTCTGAAGAAGAGCGGGACGCCCAATCAATTACCCGATTTTCTACTGCACACGCGATTTCCCGGGCTGTCCTGCGTGCGAACCCAACTGTTTCCACGGAAAAACCTACTTCAGACCCTCAACGAGGTAGAGATCTGCGAGCGTTCGGTGAAAACCGTAGACATAGGTCTTTCCGTCGGGAGTGATCAGGATCGGCCCTATGGTGGAGACGCCTGCGGGATCGGCTGGCATGAGCTGCTTCCACACGATTCGCTGCCCCGTCCCAAGGTCCAAGCGAAAAACCTTGGCGGGAACTTCGCCGAGCCTATAGACGTAGAGTGACCTGCTGTCCTGGGTCCAGCCGATGGGTTGCTCTCCCGGTTGCACACCTGGGATAGAAGCTGCCTGACCTCCGTCGATTGGGTAAAGCCAAGCCTTTCCGTCTGGCCCGATGCCGGCCACGAGCCTACCATCGGGTGAAACTGCCAAGGTGGTTCCGTTCACCCCTTCTGGTGTGATGGCCTGTGGCCTACCCCCGGTGACGTCTTGGACGTAAAGTCGAACACCGTGGGCCGGTTCATTCCCAGCAAAGACAAAACGCTTCCCGTCAGGCATCCAGCGCGCTGTGTCGTGGTTAATGTGGTCGCTGGTAAGCGCCCTCGCTCCGCCGGGGCCCGTTGGCAGCAGGCCAAATTGTGCTGGAGATCCAGGCGTTTGTGCGATCACAAACTGCTGGTCGGGGGAAAGTGCCGCGGCTGCGCCCTCACCGAGTCGAATTGCCGCAGAACCGTCTGTGTTGCGCATGTAGACCGCATAAGTCAGCTCTTGTCCTTTGCCGAACCGTACTCCTCCCCCTACTCCTTCTTCATCAAAAAGAAGAGTGTTACCGTCGGCCGAGAGGTCGGCCGGCCAGGAGTAATCGAGCCAGGAGAGATCGCGCTCTCTAGCGCCGTCTAGAGAGCCCATTTGTTCGCGGCGTCGGCTAGCGCGCGCCATCAGTACTCGTCCATCTCGCCAAATGTCGAACAAAATTAGCGTACCTGGTATGCGTGTTACCAAACGTTCATTCCCAGAAAGATTGACGGCGGACAGGTAACGGTCCGCGCCCATCGCCCTGGCCGTGAACCAGACCTCCTTGCCATCTGGTGACCAAGCAAGTCCCTGGGCGCTGTACCAGTCGTGCGACAACTTCCGGCTGTTACCCGAAAGATCTACCACCATTACGGAACCGCTGTCGTCCCCCTGCACCGGATGATCGAGAAACGCAATAATGTCGCCTTTGGGGGATATACGAGGGTGGCTGATCCAGCTTCCGCTGGCTTGGTACAGCACCTTGCCTACGGGGTACTCCAGACGGTTGCGCCCGCCCACGTCTCGCACTACGGCCAACTCGTTTCCATCCGGAGACCAATCGGCCCACTGTACGTCTTCAAGAACCTTGCGCGGCGCACCGCCCGCCAGCGGGGCTCGGGCCAGAGTTCCAGAGCTCACCCAGGTTCCGATGAGGTGGTTGTCCAATGAAAGCGCCATTTCGCCCGACGAAGAAACTGCCAAGAGCTGAGCGCTTCCCAGCCCCAGAGAGCGGGATTCAACCGATCCCGGGCGCGCGGTGAATATCTCGACAGGATTTCCTTGCCAGGCGGCGCTGTACAAGACGGTTTGCCCGTCAGGAGCAAACCGGGCTGTAGGAATCAGGCCCCGACGGAACGTGATCTCATGATAAAGCGGCGCCGAAGGTGCTGTCTGCCAGACGTACTTGCCAGCTAATAGCCCGAAAGCTGCGCCTACCAAGAGGCCTAAGCCGACGAGCAATGGGACGAGTCGATGCCTTGGCTGTGATGCAGACGTTGAGGCTACCGGTACAGGAGCTTTCGATCGCCGTCCAACAGCGTCCCCCGGCACTGACGCCAAGTCCCGCTTGATCCGCCTTAGATCGCCGCGTAGTTCGGCAGCAGTCTGGTAGCGCAAATCCCTGTCCTTTTCCAAGGACTTGAAAATGACTTCCTCTAGTCTAGCGGGAATGGCCGGGCTAACGCTCGATACAGGCGGCGGGGTGCGATTAAGGATCGCCTCGAAAACAACGCCGCTGCTATTGCCTTGAAAAGCTAGTTTTCCGGTGGCCATCTCGTACATCACGGCGCCGAAAGAAAACAGGTCGGTGCGCGTATCTACTTCCTCAGCCCGCACCTGCTCGGGCGACATGTAAGTGACGGTACCGATGGTCGACCCCGGGCTGGTCATCTGCGGCGTGGGATCGCTGACGGTGTTCTCGCTGAACTCCGCCACTTTTGCTAGGCCGAAATCCAAAAGCTTAGCCTGGCCGCGTTTGGTAACGAAGATATTCGCGGGCTTAATGTCTCGATGAATGATGCCCTTGCTGTGGGCGGCGTCCAGCGCGTCGGCGATCTCCATACTGAGCGCCAGCAGTGTTTCGCAGTCGACTGGCCGCCCGGAGATCTGATGCTTCAGGGTAACGCCATCCAAGAACTCCATAGCAATAAAGGCCTGGCCGTCTTGCTCGCCGATGTCGTGGATTGTGCAAATGTTCGGATGGTTCAGAGCGGAAGCCGCCTGCGCCTCGCGCCGGAACCGGGAAAGCGCCTGGGAGTTACGGGCAACTTCATCGGGCAGGAACTTGAGGGCGACAAAGCGATGCAGCCGTGTGTCCTCGGCTTTGTACACCACGCCCATGCCCCCTCCGCCGAGCTTTTCAAGAATGCGATAGTGGGATACGGTCTGGCCGATCACTGGCCCGAATCTTACGTGTGTGGCACACGCAAGTCAATGCATCCAAATAGGTTGATCGCGCTTCCGAACATTATTGCTGATAAATCGCAGCACTCATTGAGGTCCTGGCAGGGAGGTTTTGAGCACTATCTGTTGAACGAAGCCGTTCTCCGGCAGAGTTGTTCAGTGCTACGATTTCCCGAGGCAAAGTGCATGCGACAGGACGTCTTAATTGAGAAACGAAGACGCAACACCATGTCGGTCAACACAAAATTGAAAGAAACGTAGACCTTGAGTGCTATTGCAATCAGCTTGATCGCATTCGCGTGCGTGTTTGGAGGCGCATTGGCTGGCATGCTTCTTCGGGGCTCATTGCTCCAGGACCATGTCAGTAGCGATTCAAAGGACACCGTGAAACTGGGGATGGGGCTTGTCTCGACCATGTCCGCCCTGGTTCTTGGTTTGCTAGTCTCCTCGGCAAAGAGCTTCTATGACACACAAAGCGCCGAACTGAACCAGTTGTCGGCCGACGTCGTAGCGGTGGATCGCCTGCTCGCCCATTATGGGCCAGAGACAAAAGATGCACGGGATATGCTGTACCGCAGCGTTGTCAACCAGCTGGAACGAATGTGGCCCTAGAAAGGGACACGATTGGAAGCACCAGCGGCATCGGAGGCTCTAATTGACCAAATTCAGGGACTGTCGCCGAAAGACGACAAGCAACGCTCGCTCCAAGCTCAGGCGCTCAATTTTGATTAATGTCGGGCGAATCCGCTGGTTGATGTATGAACAGGGAAATGCCGCTGTTTCTAAGCCGCTGCTGGTAATCATGGTCTTCTGGCTTACTGTGGTTTTCGTCAGCTACGGCCTCTTCGCGCCTCACAACCCGACCACCATCGCTAGCCTCTTCGCCGCCGGGTTGTCGGTTTCTGGCGCGATCTTTCTGATCCTCGAGATGTACACGCCTTTCGGCGGACTAATTCAGATCTCAAGTTCCCCCCTGCGCTCCGCTCTCACACACCTTGGCCAGTAGCACAAAGAAGTTTCGCACTATCATCCCAAATGCTCTGCGCACGGAAGGCGTCACGCGTCCGCGCCCCCTCCACCTCTCTCTCCACCCTGGTCCAGCGCACACTCCGCCCCTCGGCGACGCTACCGCAACACGGATGAAGGTTCTGGGCTTCCATCCATGATGGGAACACGGTCCTGGCGTTCCTCCCCTGTACTCCGCTCCCCAGTCGTTCGGATAACCCCAGGGTCGCGTGTAGCTCGTCTCAAGACCCCTCGCGACAAGTGACAAAGGACCGAGGGATTGGCGATGAGCCTAACAACTCCATTCAGTGTTCAGATTGCGTTCGTCTTTAACTGAGGCCTCTTCCCTCCACTGGTATTAAGCAGCTTTAACGGTACTGTAGGCCTCTCCGCCACCCCACACGCCCTGGCCTGTCTCTCGCGAGTTGCCAGTTGATCCCAACTGCGATCACCGCTGGGGTTTCCCGTGTTGCGTCTGGTCTCCGACAGCTTCGTTGCCTCTGCTGCGGTCTCGGTTGCTACCGGGTGGAGCGAACCAGTTCCCGGGCGGGAGTTGCCCCCGCTGAAGTCCAGCGCCTTTCACGGCGCACTCTATCATCAACTATCCAGAACCTCTTCAGGCTATCGGAAGGTGTAGAATCGTAGCCTGCTGACAGTGGTTGGGACGGACAGCCAATGACAGGCTGAAACCTTTCGTCCTGAGGCAGGGGCAAGCATTTCGTTGAACCACCGTCTCTTTCCCCTAGCAGGCAGATAAGGTGCACCACCCAGGCCTAAATTTCATTGGTCGATACGTTTGTCCATGGCTTCGTCGTCGCTTTCTGCCAATCTTGCCTTGAACAGTCACTCGCTCTGACATCGAAAGGACTACCAAATGGACGGCACAAATGGACTGAAAGAGACCACGCGCGTGACCGCGCCTGCCGCCTCGAACACGCTTAGTGTGAACGTTTTTACCGCCCCGGGAAAGGCTATGGTCGGCGAGCGGCCAAGGCCCTTCGGCGAAGCGCTCGGCTTTGACCCGATCACGTCGACTTTAATCTTCGGAGAGCACGACGCGGTGCTGGTAGACGCAATGATGACGGTGGCCGAGGCCGAGGCTCTCGCGGATTGGGTTGCTCTGCACAACCGCAACTTGGAGACCATCTATATAACGCACGCCCATTTCGACCACTTCTACGGTCTGGGCATTCTGCTCGACCGTTTCCCGGGCGCTCGGGCGATAGCAACGCCCAAGACGCTGAACGCCATGCAGATGTCTTTCACTCCCCCAGTGGAGCGGTTAGCCCGCCGATGCTTTCCTGGGCAAGTGCCCACTAAGTTGGTTGCCCCTGAGCCCTATGAGCACGACACGTTCACTCTCGAGGGCCACGATTTGCGCATCATCGAGCAGGGCCACACCGATAGTGCCGATACGACGTCTCTACACGTTCCATCGATCGGCCTGATCGTCGCTGGCGACGTTGTGTACAACCAATGCCGCAT
>DATJVZ010000342.1:0-3122 GCA_035501575.1 Terriglobales bacterium
TTGGCCGAAACCACGCCATTGCGGCCCACGGTCACGCGGTTTCCAGCCAAGCTAATGGAACCTTCCACCCTTCCGTCGATGTACAGAGATTCGGAACCGGTCACTTCACCTTTGATGACGAGCGATTTGCCGATGGTCGCCTGATCGGCAGTTGTGGCAGAAACCGGACGAGGCGGCGCGGCGGCGGTGGCGGTGGCAGGTTCAGCAGGGGGAGTACTCGCCGTCGGCACCGTAGGACGTTCCGGCTCATTGGGCCGAGTTGCTGGGCCGACGGGTGTCTGAGTTGTGGGTTTCCACATGTCCTCTGATTCCTTTCCTGAACTGAAGTTAATCGGTCAACGTGGCATTTCAGTGACCAAACGGCATTCTACTCCGAACAGGACCCGGAGTCATGTGGAAATTCTGTGCCTTCCGCGGCTTTCACCGGCTCCTAGAGCGGCTTTCCCGCCTACCCGTTCCTGATCTCCGGAGTGCAATTCCTGCCTGGTTACCTGCATTTCTTATATTCAATCCTGGCGTGGAGATGCGAGTATTCTGAATTCCGGGGGGTGTTTACCAGATATGCTCTCCGATTCCGTGATTCTTCAGAAAATTGCCCGCCAGCCGAGGCACAGTGCGGGATACAAGCAGCTGGTTCGGGAGCTCGGTCTCGACAGCGCCGCCCGCCGCCAACTTGCGGAACGGCTGGAAAAACTGGTCAAGAGCGGACAGCTCGAGCAGCTCGATTCGAAGAACTACGCCATTCCGCGTAGCTCGGCCGGCAAAAACATCGTGGTTGGGCGCCTGAGCATGCATCGCGATGGCTACGGCTTTGTGATTCCTGATCCCAGCTCGCTCGACGCCAGCCTCAAGGCAAGCTTGTCCGGCGATATTTTCGTCGCTCCGCATGCCATTGGCTCGGCCATGCATGGGGACCGTGTGCGAGTAGAAATTCGTACGATTCGCCCGGATGGCCGGGCCGAAGGGCGAATCTTGACCCCCCTTGAGCGCGCCCACCCGACCGTGGTCGGCATCTTTCATTCCGGCCATCGTCGCAATTACGTGCAACCCATCGACGAGCGTCTGACACAAGAAATTACCATTCCCCCGGGGATGGAATACCCGCGGGAGAAAACCGCGGCGGTTCAAGGCGGGGAAGCCGGGACCAAGGGGCTCCGGCGGGAAGGCCAGCGACGCGACCGTCACCGCGTCTTAGGACAGGAGGCCGTACCCCAGACGGACTGGCCGGATCTGGAAAATGTAGTGGTCGACGTCGAGATCACCAACTGGCCAACCCCGACCGACAATCCCCGGGGGCGAGTGGTTGAGATTCTTGGATATCTGGAGGATTTTGGGGTCGATGTTGAGATCGTCATCCGCAAGTTTCATCTGCCGCATCGCTTCCCCGCCCCCGTGCTGCGCGAGGCGGAGGCCACTGAAGCGATCATCTCGGCGCGGGAACTCGAGAAACGGCGCGATTTCCGCGACCTCCCGGTGGTTACCATCGACGGCGAGACGGCTCGCGACTTTGATGATGCGGTCACGGTTCGCCCGCTCGCAAACGGCAACTTTGAATTGCAGGTGCATATCGCCGATGTCGCCCATTATGTGCGCCCAGACTCGGCTTTGGATCGGGAAGCGCATCTTCGGGGCACCAGTGTGTATTTCCCGGACCGCGCGGTTCCCATGCTTCCTCTGGAGCTCTCGACCGATATCTGCAGTTTGCGCTCGCATGTGGATCGGCTGGTGCTGTCGGCGGTCATGGAGATTGATCACCAGGGCCAAGTTCTGGGCGTGACCTTGTCGGAAGGCGTGATCCGCTCGATGGAACGCATGACCTACACCGAGGTAAATGCCATCCTCGAAGGAGACGCGAGTGCCCGGCGGCGCTACGCCAAGCTTGTCGAGACCTTCGAGAGAATGCGGGATTTGGCGCTCATCCTCAACCGCAAGCGCGAGCGTCGTGGTTCGATTGACTTCGACTTGCCGGAACCGGTCATCGAGTTCGATGAATTCGGGCTGATGAAAAGCATCGTCCGTTCCGAGCGCAACCTGGCGCACCGCATCATCGAAGAGTTCATGCTGGCGGCCAATGAGTCCGTGGCCAGCTATCTCGAGTCGAAGCGCGTCGCTTCTCTCTACCGCGTTCACGAGAAACCGGATGCCAAGCGGGTTTATGAATTCGAAATGCTGGCCGCCACGTTTGGTTACTCCCTCGGAGTGGGTGCGCTGCCCATCGAGCGCATCTCGCTCAAGACCGATCGCCGCGCCAGTTATGGCACCGGCAAGCGTCCACGGCAGCTGGAGATTCCGAAAGAAGTCCACATCACGCCCCGCATGTACCAAAAGCTGACCACGAAGATCGCCGGAAAGCCGGAAGAAAGAATCCTCTCCTATCTCATGCTGCGCTCCTTGAAGCAAGCCAGGTATTCGGAGGACAACCTTGGACACTTCGCCTTGGCGGCCCCCACCTACACCCACTTTACCTCCCCGATCCGGCGTTATCCCGATTTGATTGTGCACAGGATCTTGAAGGACGTGCTCGAGGAATCCGCCGAAGCCGAGGAGGGCGCGGTGCGAATCGGGGTGCTCGAACCGGGCTTCGGAGGCGGGACAGGGCACCGCCCGGAACGTGCGGAAGAGGGCAGCGAGAAGCTCGCGCGCGCCGAACCGAGGGCGACGACACACCCCGCGGATCCGCCGTCGCCCTGGTCCAAACGGCGCGACCGGGGCGCCCACCGGGAGGCCCTGCGACCCTTGTCTGGTCCGATCTCGCTCGAGGAGCTGCACGAAATTGCCGAGGAATCCAGCCAGACCGAGCGCCGGGCCGACGACGCGGAACGCGAACTCATCGAATGGAAGAAACTGAAATTCATGCAGCAGCGCATCGGGGAAGAGTTCGACGGCCTGATCACGAGCGTGACCAAGTTCGGCTTTTTTGTCGAGCTGACCGATCTTTTTGTGGAAGGCCTGGTGCCGCTCGACTCGTTGACCGACGATCGCTACATCTATCATGAGAATACGCGCGAGATCATCGGTCAGCGCTCGGGGAGACGGTATCGGATCGGACAGCAGATGCGCGTGCTGGTGGATCGCCTAGATCCGGTGGAGAAGAAGATCCAATTTGCCGTCGTCGACGCTCA
>DATJVZ010000343.1:0-43430 GCA_035501575.1 Terriglobales bacterium
CTTGGCATCGTGGTCGAGGATGAGAAACTTCGTGGCCGGTTCATAGGGAAGGCTTCTCTTAACTGCTGTACGATCCAGACACTCGTCGGATGGCGTGTCACATTGAAGTGGAGAATGCGCCGCCGATCATGCCGAATGATGAAGAAGACGTACAGCAGGTTGAACGTCACCGTCGGGTACTGAGAAGAAGTCCATCGCGGCGATGGCTTCCCGGTGATTGCGTAAGAAGATGAGCCAGCGCTGCCCCGATTCGGGTGTTCGCGGAGCACGTTGCATCCAGCGGGAGACGCTGTGTTCAGAGACACAAGTTCGCCGTGAATACGAGGAGCACGCCAGGTAGGGTTTTCGGCCACCATTTTGAAGATCAGTTCGCGGATCTCCTTTGTTACGGGCCTTCTGCCGACGGGCTTACGCACGCGCGAGATGAGTCGCCAGTAGAGTTGGAAGCCCGCACGATGCCAACGCACAACGGTCTCGGGCGACACGACGATGAGTGCCGTCTTCCACAAAGACCAAGAGCGGAGGAGGAGCACCGAGAAGATCCTGTCCGCTGTGGCCAGTCGGCGACGGGAGTTCTGGCGTTTGAAAACCGCCAGCTGCTGACGTAAGGCGAGGTTTTCAATCAGCAAGGTCAGGCGAGAGCGAACCAGCCGAATGAGCAAGCCAGAGCAAAGCCGCAAGAGATCGAACATGGCACGAATTCATAACCGAATGCCGGTCTGAGGATATCTCGCAAGCTGTTGATTTCCGAGCCGTACAGTATTTTGTCTAACGACAAGGGCGCGAAGGATCCTACCGCCAAATCGAAAAGCTAGCAAATTTGGAAGTCCTTCCAGCGACGGGATTCACAGTGTCTTGCTTCCCGGTGAAGATCAAGGCTGGCTCTGCTGGATTCTCGCGCGTCGTTGCGCTCTTATAGTGAATGTCCATTAAACTAGAGCGATGTCTTCCTCTTCCACCAGAAAACACGCGGGCACTGGCGCGGCGAGTGACCAGCCTCCGGTTCCAGAGCCATCTTTCGCCGAGCGAGCACGAACTTTGGTGTACCTGGCCCGCATCGGAAGCCTCTCGACCCTTTCGCGCAAGCAGCCGGGGTTTCCTTTCGGATCAGTTATGCCCTACGGGTTGGACGAAAACGG
Source organism: Terriglobales bacterium (assembly GCA_035501575.1). Classification (GTDB taxonomy): domain Bacteria; phylum Acidobacteriota; class Terriglobia; order Terriglobales; family Acidobacteriaceae; genus JAFAGX01. Next base: position 1,140 of record DATJVZ010000343.1, read on the forward strand.
CCGTCCCATCTTCCTCATCAGCACGATGGCTATGCATACGCAGAACTTGCAGGCCGACCCCCGCGCCAGCTTGTTGGTTACTCAACAGGACACCGACGCTGAACCGCTCGGCGCATCGAGGGTCACGTTGGTAGGAAATGTTCTGCCAGTACCGAACACCCAGTTGGCCGAGGCGCGCAAGCTGTACCTGGAGTGTCACGCTAACAGCAAGTATTGGGTAGATTTTGAAGACTTCTCGTTCTACCGCATGAATGTGGTGGATGTTTATTACGTAGGCGGCTTCGGAGTGATGGGCTGGGTATCGGACTCAGAATATGACCGCAGCCAACCAGATCCCCTTGCTGACTCAATGGCCGAAATCATTCAGCACATGAACGCCGACCACAAGGATGCGCTCGTCTTGCTTGCCCGGACATTTGCTCGCATTGAGTCAACGGAAGCAATGATGACAGCAGTCGATCGCCTCGGTTTTCAGGTGCGCGTGAAAACCCAAGATGGTATACGGGGCGCTCGCATTGCATTCTTACGGGAAGCGCGCAACCCGATAGAAACGAGAAAGGTTCTGGTCGAGATGGTGCAGCAAGCGCGCTCGGAACTGTGATGTCCGCCGCGAATGTGAACTCGGAAATGTTCACGTGTCGCACTCGCTCATTCCTGCTGAATCAGCCCTGCAGACTCCAAAACGTTCAGCAATTCCTTCGGATGGAGGAGGAGCACCCAGAAGATCTTGTCCGCTGTGGCCAGTCTGGGACGGGAGTTCTGGCGTTTGAAAACCGCCAGCTGCTGACGTAAGGCGAGGTTTTCAATCAGCAAGGTCAGGCGAGAGCGAACCAGCCGAATGAGCAAGCCAGAGCAAAGCCGCAAGAAATCGAACATGGCACGAATTCATAACCGAATGCCGGTCCTGAGGATATCTCGCAAGCTGTTGATTTCCGAGCCGTACAGTATTTTGTCTAACGACAGGGCCGCGCCGCGGACTCAGTGCGGATTATGGCTAAGGGGAATGTGGGGACTTTTGTGGCGCACGCAACCGAGCGCCCTTGTAAGTCGTTGAACGCGCTGAACGCCGTGAACCACTGAGTTCTCACTCTCCGTGCGGGACGATATTTGCTAAGCCATTTGTTTGCAGCAACTCGTCGCCAAATTACCGCGCACGAATGCAGTAATTAAGAGGCAGTTGCTCTGCCAGTTGAGCTACGCGCCCTGGAGCCTTCTCTTGAGACAATTTACCACACGGAAAGCTTGATCCAAGATTATCGGACCGGCGCTACAGGGGATCTCGCAATCCTAAGATCGACTCGACCTTTCCGGTCGTCCACTCAAGGGTGTATGGCCACGGTGCCATTTGGATTCGAAGCCGATCGCGCCCTTCGGGAAGGCTTCATGCTTCTCGAAACAAGACGCTAGTAGGTAGCGAGATAGTGATCCCTTTCCCAGGCGGAAACGTTGCGCGTGTGTAACCACCACTCATCTCGTTTAACTCTCAAGTATTCCTTGGCATAGGTCGTTCCCAGTGCGCCCTGTACAACCGAGTCCTGATCAAAGGCGTCCAACGCTTCGGCAAGCGTACAAGGCAAAACGCCAATACGGCGTTCCCGTAACTCTTTCTCGGATACCTCATAAAGGTTATCGTGGTTCATCACTCCCGGATCCATCTTTTGCGCAACGCCGTCAAGACCAGCGGCGATAATCCCCGCGAAGGCGAGATAGGGGTTCGCAGCCCCGTCGACTACCCGGATTTCGAAGCGGCCCGGACCCGGAAGGCGAATCATTTGCGTGCGGTTGGCAGCCCCGTAAGTGATATAGACCGGAGCCCAGGTTGCACCGGAGCGCGGCGCGCCGCGAACCAAGCGCTTGTAGCTATTGACCAGGGGAGCGACCAACGCGGACAGAGCGCGAGCATGATGCAAGACTCCTCCCATGAACCATCGGCCCAGCTGCGAAAGCCCGCGATCGGCAGCTGAATCCAGAAACAGATTCGTGCCCGTGCTGACATCGGCCAAGCTTAAGTGAACATGAGCACCATTGCCGGTGAGGTTGCCAAACGGCTTTGGCATGAATGTAGCTAGCAGACCATGTTGCTCCGCAATGGTCCGAACCATCCATTTGAAGAAGGTGTGACGGTCGGCCGTGGTTAGGGCATCCGAATAGGTCCAGTTGATTTCGAATTGGCAGTTCGCGTCTTCGTGATCGTTGGCGTAGGGATCCCACCCCAGTTCCTGCATGAACCCGAGCAAGGCTGTCATCAGGTTCAGGTTTCGATAGAGGGCGCGCAGGTCATAGCAGGGCTTGACCAGGGTATCGAACTCGTCCCAGGGAACGTACTCACCTTGGGCATTCTTCTTGAGAAGGATGAACTCCGGCTCGATTCCGATATTGACGGCGTACCCCTGCGTTTTAGCCAACTCCAGCTGGTGCATGAGCACGGTGCGGGGACAAAGAGGCCAGGGTTTCCCTTCAACGTGAAGATTCCCGGTTACCCAAGCGATGTTTTTGCGCCAAGGCAAAATGGTCAGCGAGCGAAAATCCGGAACACTACAGATATCGGGATCGTGGGGTCCCTGGCCAACGTCACCGCAGGCGAATCCGGCAAAGCCCGCGCCATCTTGAGCAAACTCCTCAATGTGCGAGACCGGAACCAACTTTGCCTTGGGAGCACCGGTCAACTCGACGAACGAACAAAACACGTACTCCACGCCTCTTGCCGTCAGTACCGACCTAAGCTTTTCTGTCATTTTTGCCTCGCTTCAGTGGGATACAGCTGCTGCTGCTTTTTCCCCGACCAGCCGGCCGGTCTCAAACCGTGCCGGAGAAAACGGTTGAATCAGGCTGGGAGATTTGCCGGTGGCAATCAATTCGGCCATGCACTTACCGGAGATGGGGCCCGCTTTGAATCCATAGGTGCCCCAGCCTACGTCCATATAAAAGTTGCCTAATTCGGAAGCCGCACCCATGATCGGCGCAAAATCGGGGGTCATATCGCAGATGCCCGCCCATTGTCGCAGAACCCGTACGCCGTGCAACCACGGGAACAACTCCAGCGTGTAGGTTGCCATTTGTTCGAGTGTGGGAAGTGTGCCCGTCATGCTGTAGGACTGATAGGGGTCAATCTCAGCCCCGATCACCAGTTCGCCCTTGTCAGTTTGGCTTAGGTAGACGTGCAGCGTAGCCGAGACGATGACGACATTGAGAAACGGCTTCAAGGGTTCGGTAACGCAGGCCTGAAGAGGGTGGGTGACGATAGGCAGCGGGACATCTGCCATCCGTGAAATGGTAGTAGCCCAGCCTGCCGTAGCGTTATGGACTGCGCCCACGGCTATTTTCCCCCGGTTGGTGATCACGTGAGTGACTCGGCCAGCTGCGACGGCGATGTCGGTGACTTCGGTGAAAGGGTGAATTTCGATGCCCATACGGTCGCAAGCCCGCGCGTAGCCCCACACCACGGCGTCGTGGCGGATGATTCCCCCCGGAGGGTGATAAAGAGCCGCAAGTATCGGATATCGGGCCTCCCGGTCGATGTTGATCGAAGGAACCAACTTGCCGACTTCTTCGAAGCTAATCATCCGGCTATTCACGCCCAGCAGCTGATTGTTCTCGGCTCGCACCCGCAAGCCGGCCACCGAAGAATCGCTATGGCCAAGCGTCAGATGCCCGCACTGGCTGAAGAGCACGTTCCAACCGAGATCGCTCGACATGCGTTCATACAGCTTCAACGAAGCATCGTAAAAAGGAATACCCTCGGGGGTACGGTAATTGGAGCGCAGGATCGCCGTGTTGCGGCCGCTGGCTCCGGCACCGAGGTAGCTCTTGTCGACCAGAGCTACTTTGCGGATGCCGTGTGCTTTGCCGAGATAGTAAGCTGCCGCCAACCCATGCACGCCGGCGCCGATAATCATTAGGTCGTAGCTCGGCTTCAGCTCGTGATGCCGCCACATCCGGTCTTTGCGGAACAGTTGCATCTCAGCCTTCGAACGACTTCAGCGCCATCAAGCCAAACAGGCAGAGGTGAAACTCGTGCCCGGCATGTACGATCGTCTCCCAAACCGATTCCCCGTACTCCCGGCTCACCAGGAGATGAAATGCAGGAATCGGTCCGATGTCTTCGCGCAAAACGACAGCATGGGTGTGGGCAACCGAAGCTTGCGCGCCGCGAAGATGGGGTAGAACAAAATCGGAAATGTTCAATGATGTCACCTTGCTGAGGACATCGCGGCTCTTCGGTCCAGCCAGCCGAAGGCTGGTATAGACGCTAGAAATGTCGATCGCACCCGACGGAGGATCGAGCGGTGGCTCTGCGATCATCCAGTAGTGATTCGCTCCCAACCACCAGCCGTTTGCTTGCGGTTCTTTCTGCAAGTCGAATTTAGACAAGTAGCTCAGGTCAGCGAGGCCCACGGTCTTGCGCACTGCGGCCGCCTCCTGTTCGGGGTCTACGAAAAAAGCAGGTACTTCCCAACTCTGGTGTTCGACGAAATTAGCCCCGGCGCGTCGATGCAAATGAAACAGTGAGGAACGTTTCATCGTCATTGGCGAAGCCGGCCGCCCTCCGGATCGTAAAAAGGCTGCAGGGTGATCGTCGCCGGTACCAGTTTTCCGTCGACGCGAACATCAACGCTGGCGCCTTCTTTCGCTTGCGCTACCTTCACCCACCCCAAGCCTACGGCCGCCTGCCGCGCCGGAGAATGACGGGTGCTGGTGACACGCCCGGCCAACGCACCGTCCGCCACAATCGCCGCGCCATCTTCCGGTAGACCCGGTCCGCGAAGTACAAAACCGATCAAACGTTCGCGAGATAAGTCTTGGGCACGGGAGAGAACAGCCTTGCCCACGAAATCGGGTTTCTCAAGCTTCACGGCCCATGCTAGGTCGGCCTCGTACGGGTTGGTGAGGGCGTCGGTATCGACACCGACAATCACGTGACGTTTCTCCAGTCGCAACAATCGCTGGGCCTCGACACCAAACGGCCGGATGTTTAATTCCCGGCCCGCCTCTAAAACTGCTTCCCACAATGCCTCGGCGGATTCGGCAGGGCAATGGATTTCCCACCCTGTCTCGCCGACGAAGCCGATGCGCAGCATGGCCACTGGGATTGCGGCGACTTCAGCTTCACGGCAGGCCATGTAGGGGAAGGCTGCGGAGGTCAAGTCGCAGTCGGTGAGTTTGCTCAGCACCTCGCGGCTTCTCGGTCCGGCAATGTTCATTGCGCCGTAACCTGCGGTCACGTTTGCGATATGCACATCCCAACCGCTGCCCGCGAGATACCAGTCGAGCCATTGGTGAACAAACTCGAGATTCCCGGTGGTGGTGGTGACGAAGTAACGGTCGTCGCTCAGGCGCGCGATGGTACCGTCATCCAGGATGATGCCGCCTTCGTCGCACATCAGAGCGTAGCGGACGCGGCCCGGCCGCAGGTCCGAGAAGCGATGCGTGTAAACCTTGTCGAGAAGTTTGCCACAATCCGCTCCCCGAAGAACGAGCTTGCCGAGAGTGCTTACATCGATGATTCCAACTTCCTCGCGTACGGCACGATACTCCGCCAGAACGCACTCTTTCTCGGCCGAGGCCGATGAGGTTCTGTAGTAGCGTGGCCGTTTCCAGTCGCTCATATCCATCCAGACCGCACCCAGTTTTTCGTGAGCGTAGTGCATGGGAGTGCGGCGAATGGGATGATGACTGGGTCCGGCCAGTGCGCCCAGGGTGACTCCGGGGTTCGGTGGCCGGGAGGTCGTCACTCCGGTCTCCGCGATGGAACGGCCGGTTTGGCGAGCACAAACTCCAATCGCCGACAGCTGGCACATGCGGCCTTGGCAGGGCCCCATGGTGGCGGTCGTATAGCGTTTCAGCGTCTCGATATGATCGAAACCTTCGGCGATGCCATCGCAGAGATCTTGGCTCGACACGTCCGAGCAGAGGCAGACAAAAACCCGCTTACTGGGAGGCACGGGGGTGGGAATGCCCCCCAGTCCTTCGCCGGCGGCGGCGCCAAGCAGCGAAACATGCGCGGGCAGGCCCGTCGGCAAAAATGCTGCGTGGGCAGCGCTCCAGGTGAGCTTTCCCCCGGCCTGCGCGGCCAGGCCCGCATCCGGTACCTGCGGCCCGCAGACCGCGACCAGATCACACGCGAAACGGCCAACTTCGGTTTGAATGCCTTGCACGCAGGCAGATCCGGTAGCCATGGTTATTTGGTCTGCCCTCACGGTGGCCACGACTTCAATTCCGGCCTCGCGCAACTCCGCCGATATTTCTAGGGCGGCGTCTCGGGCTCCAACCACCACAGCTCGTTTCCCGGCAGCAATACCGTACAAGTGCACGAGACGCAGAACTCCGGTGGAGAGCATGATTCCCGGTAAGTCATGATTGGGGAAGAGAAGCGGAGTCTCAAAGGTCCCGCTAGCTAGCGTGGTGTGCTGCGCCCGCAAATGAACCAGGCGTTCCGCGGCACCGGGATGAGGATTTCGCTGCACTATCCCCAGCAGATTTCCCTCGTATAGGCCGAAACAGTAACTATCGAGGAGGATACGTACATTAGGAAGGGCCTGAAGCCGCTCAATCCGGTCCGATGATACTTTTTCTGCGTGCTTCCGATATCGGCTCTGCCCGCCGAGTGCCGGCTGATCGTCGACGAGCACGACTTGTTCACCCCGTGCGCCAGCAGCTTGCGCGGCTTCGATTCCCGCCCACCCTCCGCCGATGACTGCCCGGTCGCAGTGCATCCACGAGTGTTCATAGCTACGGTTCTCCGAGGTCAGGACTTCGCCCAAGCCGGCCACTTTGCGTATGATCGGCTCGGCCGCGTGCCACAGGGCCCGATGCGTGAAGGTCTTGTAATACCAGCCCACAGGCATCAGCCAGTCCAAGCGTTGCGTAATGGACAGCCAATCGGTTTCGAGCGAAGGGAAGGCGTTCTGGGCCTTCACCCTCATGCCGTCACGAACCGGAGTGATACAGGTACGGATATTGGGAATGCCGTCCACGTTCATTAGACAGTTCGGACATTTCCCTCGAACACAGAGCAAACCGCGAGGACGGTGGTATTTGAAGCTGCGGCTGAAGGTCCGCTGCCCGTGGCGATAGAGGGCAGCGGCAATCGTATCCCCGTCCTTCGCCTCGACCGCCCCGCCCTGGAAATGAAACTTCAAGGCTTCTCCCCTGGCAGATAGGCCTCGAGCACCTCATTGGTGACGGTGTTGCGCACGGCATAGAGCCACTGCCGGCATCCCGAGCGATGAAACCACCACTCGGTCTGTACTCCGGCCGCGTTGGTGCGGTGGAAGCGGTAGTTTTGCCACGCAGCCAGAGGAGCGTCGACGGCGGGAACCAGCCGCACCTCTCCACCGAACCGGAATTCGTAGACAGAGCGGCGGCCGCAGTTGGGACAAGGCAGCAGGAAAGACATTAGTGTCGAAATACCTTTCTCGTGCCGACCAGCGGGATCCCACAAATCGCTGACGCTTCCAGGGTGAGCGCGGCCATGTCTTCGGGTTCGAGATGATGCACGTCCGATTTTCCGCAGGCGCGGGCGAGCATCTGGATTTCGGAGGTCATTACTTGCAGCAAGTTGCGCACCCGCTCCGCCCCTTGCTCGACATCCAAACGCTTCATCAAGTCAGGATCCTGCGTCGTAATCCCGACGGGACAGCGTCCGGTATGGCAGTGATGGCAAGCGTGGGCAGCGGCACCGATAGCGCGATAATCCTCCTCATAGATCGGTTTGTTGCAGTTGAGGGCTATGAGCGCTGCGGTTCCGATATAGCAGGCGTCGGCGCCCAAGGCCATGGCCTTGGCGGCATCGGCTCCATCGCGGATCCCGCCGGCGATAATCAACTGCACGGCGCCGTAAAGACCAATGTCTTCGAGGGCGCAGCGGGCTTCCGAGACCGCGGCCAGGGTGGGCAACCCGGTGTGTTCTTGGAAGATCGCCGGGGAAGCACCGGTGCCACCCTCCATCCCGTCCACCACAATTACATCCGCGCCGGCTTTGGCGGCTAACTTCACATCATCGTAGACTCGCGTGGCCCCCAACTTAATAAAGATCGGTACCTGCCAATCGGTGGCTTCCCGCAGTTCCTCCACCTTAATGATCATGTCGTCCGGGCCGAGGAAGTCGGGATGGCGGGCCGGGCTGCGCTGGTCCACGCCCAGGGGCAAGTCACGCTGTTCGGCGATGCGGTCCGATACTTTCGATCCTAAAAGCAGTCCGCCCGTGCCCGGCTTCGCACCCTGGCCGATGGTCAACTCAATGGCGTCGGCGACACGCATGTGGTGGATGTTGATCCCGTAGCGGGAGGGAAGGACTTCATAAATCAGCGTCCGACTGTTTTCCCGCTCGGCTTGCAACATGCCACCGTCGCCGGTCGTATTGGAGGAACCGGCGGCAGCGGCGCCCTTGGCGAGAGCGACCTTTGCGTTGTAGGAAAGCGCGCCCCAGCTCATGCCGGTGATCATGACCGGTATGTCGAGCGCGATGGGCTGCTTGGCGAAACGGGTTCCCAGAACGGTCTTGGTGGAGCACTTCTCGCGGTATCCTTCGAGCGGAATTCGGGTGAGTGAGCAGGGCAGAAATGTGAGATCGTCGAAGGTCGGCCAGCGCCGCTCGCGTAACGTGCCAAATCCGCGAATGGAGTACAAACCGGACTCGGCCTTGGCCTGAATCTCCTCGATCACCTGGGGCGCGAAAATCCCGCTTTTTTGCAGTTCTGACAAGGCTAGAGCGCCTCCTGCCAAATGCGCCAATCGCGCTTATCAAAGTTCCAGAGCTTGCGGCCGGCAACGACTTTCTTAAAGTCTGCGGCCGCGGGTTTCGCGCCGCGCAGGGATGGGGGAAGATAGCAAGTGAGAGTCTGTTCGAGCTGCTCGGCTTCACTCGAGTCGAGCGGGGCAAGGACGGCGTCGGTGCCGAGATTGGCAATCTTGCCGCCCACGTAACAAGTGGTCGCATACATCGAGTCTGCGAACGCCTCTCCGGCATCGCCGCAAACAATCAGCGTGCCTTTCTGCGCCATGAAGCCGGCCATATAACCACAATTGCCGGCGACAATGACCGTGCCACCCTTCATCGAAACGCCGAGCCGGGCGGCGGCGTCGCCATGAATTACCACCGTTCCGCCGCGGATGGCCGCAGCCGCGCCGCTCCCCGCATTCCCATGCACTCGAACCGTACCGCTCAGCATCGACTCGGCAACACCCCAGCCGGCACTGCCCTCGATTTCGATCGATGCCCCGTCAATCAGGCCTCCGCAGTAGTAGCCGACGCTGCCACCCACAAGAATGTGCACTTCATCGAGAATGGCGACCGCGAGGTTGTGCCGGGCCCCGGGATTGCGGACCGTGATTTCTTTCGAGGATTCGGCGATGAGACGCCGGATCGCGCTGTTAAGCTCGCGGGTTGAGCGTCCGGCTGCGTCTATCTCTGCCATACCCGCATTTCCCCGGCCTGCGCCTCCGACACCGAGAAGTCTCCGGGGATGGCGCCCCGAATCGCAATTTCCTCGGTCGCCACGGCGACAAAACTGTCGGTCTCGGCGAACACCAGCGGCTTCAGCGAGAAAGGATCCTTGACAAACCCTAACGCTCCCTCGGTGGCCACGAGGCAGCTGAACGATCCATCCAACTCTGCGATGGTAGACTGCATGGCGGCCGGCAGGTCGGCTCCTTGCCGCAGCTTATCGCCTAGAAAAACGGCGATAATCTCAGAATCGTTCTCGGTGTAGAAGCGAATACCGCGTTGCTCATAGCGGCGGCGCAATTGGTGATAGTTCGTAATGTGGCCATTGTGCACGATCGCGAGATCGGGATAGCCGTGACTCCAGAATGGCTGGGAATGGCTCAGGTCGACCACCGACTCGGTGGAAAGGCGGGTGTGACCGATTCCGTGCTTGCCATGGAATCCGGAGATTCCAAAGGTCTTCTCCAGGCAAGCCGGCGATCCGACTTGCTTGACAAGCTCGAGACGCCGCCCCACGCTGACCACTTCGACGTCCTTTCCTGCCGCCTCCACGCCGGCAATGAACGTTGTGAGGTCGTCGGTTTCGGTGAAAACAAACCGCAAGTAGGCACCGGTTTGCGTGAAGTCGCGGGCGCCGAATTTCTCGACGATGGTTTGGATTTCGCCGGCGCGCTCCCGGTCGTCTCCGTTCTCGCCGAGCTTGACCTGAGCCACCAACTGATGGGGCCGCGGCTCGCCGAATAGCGCCACGCCTGCGGAATCCGGACCCCGGCAGGCGAGGGAGTTCAGCATAGCGAGCAGGATGCTGCCGATCGTCCTGGGCTCAGTGCCGACCTTATTCAGGTACCCGACAATGCCGCACATCAGTCGCTCCGTATTCTTGTAGTATACTACAAGTATCCTGAACAGCCCCTGCCTACTTGCGGGAGACGGAATTCCCGCCAGCCCAATGCTGGCCCGGGAAGCTAGTCCTCCAGGGTAGGCTGCGGCTTGCCTACGTACCCATGGAGGGCCGGCGACGATAACCAAAGCCAAAGCTAACAAGCTAGGGGAAGTAGAACGCGTCTATCGCATCTTGCGGGACTGGCTGATCACGGCGAAGCTGCCTCCCGGAGAGTTTCTTTCCGAAGCGGACCTGGCCGAGAGATGCGGAACCAGCCGCACTCCGGTGCGGGAGGCCTGCACCCGCCTCATGCAGGATAAGTGGCTCTCTCGCATTCGGCGCAAGGGCTTTCTGGTCACTCCCATTTCCGTCCGCGACATCGTTGACATGTACCAATATCGCAAGGTGCTGGAGTGTTTTGCGGCAGAGAAGGTGGCCCAGACCGCAACCGCCCAGCAGATCACCGAGCTGCGTGGCTTGCTTGCCCCGGAGAATAATCCCGACGCCGAGCTCGCCGCCATCCTCCGCGCGAATGGGGCCTTCCATCGGCGCCTGTCGGAATTGGCAGGCAATGAACGGGTCATCAGTCAGGTCAACCTCACGCTGGCGTACGTAAATCGGCTCGATACGCTCTGTACGCAAACCGTGCCGGGCTGGATCGGGCACACCGACATCCTGCGCGCAATTGCCGGCCACCAACCCGCCGACGCGCGCCGCGCCATGGAGGTCCACATCGACGACTCGCGGGACAAGATGATCAGACTGTTCGGCGCTTAGCTGCGCGGGAGGATTCATCGAGAATTGGTTGAGCATCCCGCAGTTTTCCAAAGCAAATTGCGAGGACGAGCTTCAGGCAGTCTTAGCGTCGCCGGTTAAGGGCTTGGTCGGCGACTTCTCACCCAACTTAAAAGGGGGCAAGCTTTTAGCCACTTGGCTCATGAGCTCGGCGGTCTTGGGAACGGCAATTCGATACTTCTCGCCGCGCCGAAGGATTGGCCCGCCGATGGCATCGAGCTCGGGAGGATTACCCTTCTCGATATCCTTTTCCATGGAACTGCGTATACCCCCTGGCAGCGAATGGATCGTGGCTAGAACCGTCTCTCGATTCACCTTCGCGCTATCGGCCGTGGCCACCTCGCAAGCCTCGCGCACGCACTGTTCAAGCCCTGCTCTCCTGGCAGGATCTTTCATCACTTCCCCGATCGGACCGCGGACGGCGGATGTGGAGAGGGCTACCGGGGCAAGAAACACCAGCTTGCTCCATAGCAAAGTCTGCTCGTCGTCCAAAACCTTACAGTCGAATCCAAAGCGTTGAAAGATACCCAGCGGGCCGGCGAGACGGTCTCGGCCCTGCTGAGCAACGTTGAAACGGATGAAGGGAGAGCTCTGAACAATCCTTCCCGGGGCTACTCGCTCGGTTTCTACTGCAATCGTGGCCGGTAGGACCCGCTGATCGCCGAAGCGCTTCCGCAGCCGCTCCATGTGATCGATTCCGTTCAGCAGAGGAACGACAAGATCGAGCGTCGAGTCATCCGCTATGCTCTCCAAGGTGGTCTCGAGCTGGGTAGCTTTCACCGTGACCCACAAGATTTCAACCGGCTCCACAATTCTGGTAGTAACCGAGACGGGAGCCGCGAATGTTCCAAACCGGCTCTCGAGCGATAACTCTCGAGGATAGAGCGTGTCGGTCCCAGGTCGAACAATTAATGTGACGCTTTCACCTGCTTGGGCCAGTACGGCACCGATCAAGCCGCCCACACCGCCCGCTCCGAGAATCCCGTGTTTCATCACCCCCCCTATCGGTAGATGGTTTTGCGCCAATGTCTCGCGCACGTCGTGAAGTTATCGGATGCGGACAATCGCAACCTCGCAACTGCAATGGCCAGCATCCAGCGTGCGGGATCGACGGCTCAGGTTAGCACTTTTGAGCATAGCGGCGAAAAGGTCAAATTGTCATCGTCAGTATTTGTACGCCGCCGTTTGGATTGGGCAAGATTGCTAATCTCGGGCATGCGATTTCGCTGGTTTTGTGCCCAGGCCGATCAATCGCTCCTGATTCTCAAGCAGCGAGAAGGCGCGAAGGTGCATGCACCATCATCGCGAACGAAATCAAGATTGCCATTTCACCCTCATTCCGTTGTTACTTGCGAGACTATGCGGTGATTACCGCCAGTAGGCTGCAGTTACGGAAGTGGCATTTACAGCTACAGGGGTAGCCACTAGTATCGAAATTGTTCTTGGCAGTTCTTGGGGGAGGGCTGCCGGGCGTCTTGAACCGAAAAGTTCAAGACGCTTTTTTTTGCGTAAGAAAAGTGATCGGATCTAGCTTACGGGAGAATACGAAACTGCTTTGACTTAAGCCCTATCTTGAGGTGAGCCGCTTAGGGACGTTGCTCGACGTTGGCAAACTGCGTTACTGCTTCCGCTACAGGTGGGCTTGGCCGAAGTGGCGGCAGGTTCCGCAGTTGCATGGGCGGGCGCTGCTCCAAGGTTCCAAGCAGAGTTGCGTCCGAAGCGCGAAGCAGGGAAATGAACCCGTGACTGGTGCACACACGATTAATCCAGCTCTGCTGGCGTTGGCTGAGGACCTTGACTGGTAAAGTGGAGAAATTGCGGAAGATCCAAAGCAGGTAAACTCGCTCGGCGAGCGAAGGCCTCACATAACGTGGGCCCGTAGGAGTGAGCACACGAAGAACTCCTCCCGAAAGTTTTTCGAACCACATGGCAACTGTCATCCCAATCTCGAACATTCGAACACGAACTCGAAGCAACAGCAATTTGAGGGCCAGCATTATTTACCAAAAATGGTGCAAAAGGGAAGCAAAATAGTGCAGTTTTTGGATTTTTTTGGAGTTTTGTGGAAAATTTGTTCCCCACCGCAAAGCGGTGAATCTCGCCCCGTATGGGAACGGGGCAGACAGCCCAAAGTTCTGTGGCTTCCACCTTCATTCCTAACCTGTGATTTGGGAGCCCTGGCTTTGAGGCCGTTACCTCGAGGAAGGTAACTCCTGATCAAAAGCCACTCGGTATTGACTCCGCAGAATTGCCTTTGGCCGAGGCGGCTCTTGAAATAAAGGCCTAAGTTCTTCAATAGCTTACCTCGTCATTCTGGGCTGGAACCTGCCCCTCAGGCATCTCTGACCGAGATGCGGATTCCGTATAGCTCAGCGAGTGCGCTCATCGGTTAGCATGGCTCGGTGGCGGGCCCATATCCTTCGCGATCGGTTGGTTTGGCACGCGCACTATCCAAACTCGGTTACTGTTCGAGGTCTCGCGCTTTCGAGCTGATTCGTAGCGGGCGAATTAGGGTAAACGGGACAATTTATCGCCGTCCCACGGCGTTGGTCCGCATGGATCGAGATCGGATTGAGGTAGACGGAACGGAACTCGCCTCCGCCGCCAAAGTCTATCTTGTGCTGAACAAGCTTCGCGGGACGGTCACCACAGCGTCAGACGAGAAGGGCCGCGAGACCGTATATGCCGCCTTGGATCGCGACCTACCCTGGATTGCGCCCGTGGGACGTCTGGATAAGGCCAGTGAGGGCCTGTTGTTGCTGACCAACGATTCGGAATGGGCCGCCCGCGTGCTGGCGCCGGAAACACACTTGGACAAGACGTATCACGTCCAAGTCACCAGTGTCGCCCCTGATTTGATCGATCGAATCACCCTAGGGGTGATCGCCGGGAACGGCGATCAACTGCGCGCCAAGCGTGCCTCGATTCTGCGTAAAGGAGGCAAACATGCCTGGCTCGAAATCGTCCTCGACGAAGGCAAAAACCGTCATATCCGTCGCATGCTCGAGTCGCTCGGTATTGGCGTGCTGCGATTGGTGCGTGTGGCTATCGGAGGGTTGCGGTTGGGCGATCTTCCGAAGGGGGCTTGCCGTCCGCTGACGAGAACGGAAAAACAGAGCCTAGATAAGGAAATCGAAAGACACGGTCGCCGAAGCACTTAGGCTTAGCGTGAGAAAGCTCCTTGCATGAAAGGCAACTTGGCAGCAACCCGAGCGGCAATTTCCAGCTGTTGCAGGTCTTCCCGAGTAAAATCCGGTCCTGCCGTCGCTGCCTCGAAAGCCTTGCGAGAAACCTGAATTACCCCTAAGACCTTCTGGTCGGAGCCAAGCACGGGAGCTGACATGAGCTTCTGAATGGCAGCCTGCTCGGATGGATCCGTTTCCTCGCCTCCCATCAGCTTGATTGTTTCAAAGACGCGGGCATGCTTCACCATGGTGAAGGCGTTGAACAGCTGGATTTTCTTGCTGGTAGCGGTATCGGCCGCTACCGAAGTTGAGCTTGAAACCGGAATGGATCCGGCGGTTTGCAGCTGCTCGGGAAAGATGAACTTTAGCAGGCCTTTCTCCAGGCGCAACAGGGCGACCTCGCTCAGCCGTACGGCAAAGAGTTTAGATAATGCGGCGCAGAACTTTTCCGGCGTGACGGCCCGGCTTAGGACGAACTCAACCGAATGATTGGGCGCAACGGCTAAAGCAGCCGCACGGGCCAGCTTCGATGGATCTGGTTTTTCAACCATAGTGCCGAGACGGATTCGCTCCACCCGGGTCGGGTGCACACGAGCGCTTCGACACTATGGTGACCTCTGGCGCTGCCCACCAGCAAGTTACCGACGTTACGAGGGCGTCGGACCTAATCCTTTACCAGGGGCAGCCCCTTCTCGCGCCAACCTCGAATCCCGCCATCCATCGAAAGGACATTGCTATAGCCCATTTTCTGCAGATTGTCGGCGGCCAGCGCGGAACGGAATCCGCCCCCACAATAGAGGATCATCGGGGTGTTCGGGCTGGGAACACGAGCTTCGATATCACGCTCAAGAATTCCTTTGCCGAGGTGTATGGCGCCCGGAAGATGGTCAATTGCGTATTCGCTCTCCTCGCGGACATCAATCAGCAGAAGCTTCTCTCCGCCATCAAGCTTTCGTTGAACCTCATCGACCGACGTCTCCCGAATGCGTCCCTTAGCTTCCTCCACGAGACGCAAAAAACGTGGTGAATGTTGGTGAGCCATGGTACCTCCGACCCGGAGCGCGGGTGAACACCAGCGGTTAGATTGTGAATCTCGATAGAGGATCTAGGCCCAATCGGGTTCCCATCTGACCCCCGCCTTGAACCGAGGCTTCCTCCCTCCAGAAGTAGAAGTAAGTATAAGAGAGGAATGGTGAACTTGCGGATTCGAGCAATGCACCGGAGGAGCCATACGCCGGAGCGGTAGGGACGGTCGCTTCAGAGCATCGCTAGCTGATCAGGATGTGCCTCGGGATTCGAGAAGAGTCTTCAGGTTGGCCTCGAGCTTGCGGACGTCCTCTTCTCTGAGTCCATCAAATTGGAAGGGTTGAAGGCATCCATGGGTAGCCCACATCGGGAATAGCATGCGGGCCTTCGCGCGAATCGTGATTTGACCCACATGAAAGACCAGAACCACTTGGATCCCTTCGTTGAGGGGGGTGTCGACTTGCATCAGACCTCCGGTCGTCGAAAGTGCATGCAAGCGTCCCCGCAACTCGCGGCCATTCTCCAGCCGCATCAGGCTCAGAACCATGCCTCCAAGCTTTACGCGCGGAGCCCGGGTTCGAGTCCGTCTATGAGCCAACTTGGGCATAGTCTCCTAGACTATCTCATCGCGTAAGACAAGCGGGGGAGATTACTAAAGGTAGCCAACCGGTGACTTGAGTGAACGGCATTCCCCTTGAAAGTCCCTCGCAGGCGCGGCTCTCAGCAGAACGGATCGTGCGAGTGGCCGGTCTTGGACCCTTTATCGTGCTAGACTCCTCTAGCTCCCGAAAGCATCCCAGGCATGGCCGAACCTACATTCCTTTCTGCGGTATCCCTGGCAGAGAAAGTCCGTGAAAAAAAGCTTTCGTCGCTCGAAGTCGTGGAGTCCCATCTGCGACGGATCGATCAGCTGCATGGCAGGCTGAACGCGTTCGTGGAGGTGGACTCCGAAGGAGCTTTACGCCAGGCGCGGATGGCCGATGAGGCAGTGAGCCGCGGGGAGCAACTTGGAGTTCTCCACGGTATTCCGCTGAGCATAAAGAGCTCGATTAACGTAGAAGGCCTGGGCGTCGAAGCGGGAAGCAGGCTGCGAGCGGGATACCGGGCTTTCGAAGACGCACCGCTGGTGTCGCGTTTAAAGCACGCGGGGGCAGTCATTCTGGGTACCACAAATTGTCCTGAGATGCTCATGGCATGGGAGACCGACAATCTGCTTCATGGGCGCACCCAGAATCCGTGGGATTTGTCGCGAACCCCGGGCGGGTCCAGTGGCGGCGAGGCAGCCGCAATTGCCTCAGGATGCTCGGCCGGCGGAGTCGGAAGTGACGGGGGCGGCTCGATTCGTGTGCCTGCGCACTTCAGTGGCATTTGCGGCCTGAAGCCCACTCCGGGGCGCATTCCCTCTACTGGTCACTTTCCCCCCTCCCTTGGCCCCTTTTCCCTGCTCGGAGTGGTTGGCCCCATGGCGCGCACCGTGGCCGATGTGAAGATCCTGTTTGAAACCCTCCAGGGACCAGACGACGGGGATGCCTGCTCGGCGCCCGTGGGGATAAGCCGGCCTGGCCTTCGCGAACTGAAGAGCCTGCGCATCGGCTATTTTGAAGACGATGGCCGCACTCCGGTTACGGTTGAAACGCGGGTTGCTGTCAGGACTGCGGCCGAGGCACTCGCGCGCGCGGGTTTCAAGGTTCAAAGTTTTCGTCCCGAAGGGTTGGAACAAGTACGGTATTTGTGGTGGCAATGGTTTCGGCTTGCGGGAACGATGCTGCTGGACCCCATGACCAAGGGCAGGGAAGACGAGCTGAGTCCGATTCTGCAGCAGTTTTCCGGCTGGGCAGCGGCCGAGGGCCCTCCGACGGCAGCCACGCTTCTCGAGACTTGGATGGTGCGCGACAGTTTGCGCGCAAAGGTCTTCGAGCAAATGCGATCCTTCCCCGTCTTGCTTTCTCCGGTTGCCGCCATCCCCGCATTTCGCCATGGCGAACGCAGCTGGACGATCGAGGGCAAGACGGTCGAATACCTCGATGCCTGGAGCTATTCGGCATGGTTTAACCTGCTGGGCACTCCGGCCGTAGCCGTACCCGTAAGCCGGTCCCCGGAGGGACTGCCCATCGGAGTGCAGATCTCAGCTCGTCCTTGGCAAGAGGAGGTCGTGCTGGCCATCGCCGAGGTGCTCGAGAAGGAATGCGGAGGGTGGAGGCCACCGCCGATCGATGCCTAGAGCTCGCAACTTGAAAGCTTCCGACTGTAGCCCTTTTATACTATTCCGTTACCTCCGCGAAACGATAACCTGTTGCCACCCAAGCGGTCGTCGAGAAACGTCGGGCGTCGGGCAGGTTGTGTCTGATGGCAGGAAATTCCACAGCTTCGGCGAGACGGTTCTTGTCCACGGGTCTGCTCCTGCTGTTTCTGTCGGCAGTGTATCTTTACACCTTCCCGCAGCCCACGATTCTCTATGCCGTCGTGGTGTTGCTGCATGCGGCTCTCGGAATTCTGAGCGTGGTTGTCGGAATCCTCTTGCTGTGTCCCTTATGGCAAGGCGCCTCGATTGCCCCACGCGGGGGCGGGATTCTCATAGCCGGCGGAGCGATTTTGGGGCTGGTTCTCATCAAGACCGGAACTCCCCGGTCAGAGTGGAACCTGCTCTATCTGCACATTCTTTTGTCCCTAGGGGGCACAGCAATTCTCTTCGCGGAGTGGGCCGCAAGCGTGGAGTGGCCTGGCAGCCGGGCCAGGTGTTGGGTGCTTACCCTATTGGTCGTCGTACTTGGCGGCTTTGGTGCGCGCTACCTGCGGGAGTCGCAATGGCGGAACCGTGGCCGCATTGAGAATGCGCCACTGCCTCCTGCCAGCATGGACCAGGAGGGAGATGGGCCGGCCGGACCATTTTTCCCCAGTTCCGCCCAGGTCTACGGGGAACGAAAGATTCCCAGCCGGTTTTTCATGGAGTCGGACTCCTGTAAACGCTGCCATGAGGACATTTACAACCAATGGTTCAGTTCCGCCCACCACTTTTCGTCCTTCAATAACCAGTGGTATCGCAAGAGTATTGAATACATGCAAGACCGCGTCGGTACCCGGCCCTCCAAATGGTGCGGGGGGTGTCACGATCCGGCGGTGCTTTATAGCGGGCTGATGGATACTCCGATCCGGCAGATCGTCCATCGTCCGGAGTCGCAGGCCGGGCTTGGTTGCATGATGTGCCACTCCATTGCGCACGTGAAAAGCACCATGGGCCAGGGTGATTTCTATCTCGAATATCCCATGCTTCACGAAATGGCGGCCAGCCCGAATCCGCTCTTGCACGGTCTGCATGACTTCCTGGTCAAGCTGAATCCGGAGCCCCATCGCCGGGTTTTCCTCAAGCCCTTCATGCGGATGCAGACCGCGGAGTTTTGCTCCAGTTGCCACAAAGTCCATCTCGACGTGCCGGTCAACCATTACCGCTGGATCCGCGGCTTCAACGAGTATGACAATTGGCAGGCCAGCGGGGTTTCGGGCGAGGGCGCCCGTTCTTTCTACTATCCGGCAAAGCCCGCGCAATGCGCCGATTGCCACATGCCGCTGACGCCTTCCCAGGATTTCGGGAACATAAACGGGTTCGTGCACTCCCACCGCTTTCCTGGTGCAAATACAGCCTTACCGACGGCCAATGAAGATGCCGAGCAGCTCAAAATAACGGAGAACTTCCTGCAAAACGACATTTTGAGCGTAGACATCTTTGCTTTGTCCCAGGAGCGGCCAGAGGTGAACCCAGGGGGAATTGTGCAACCGGCCATGGCAACCGATTTTGCCGTCGGCGAAGAGGCGGAGACGAATATTACTCCCGTCGCGGAAGGCGACGTGCCGCCGGTGACCGCGCCGCTCAACCGGGTTCAGCCCTTGGTTCGCCGGGGAGATACCGTTCGGGTCGACGTTGTGGTCCGTACCAAGAAAATCGGCCATTTCTTTCCCGGTGGGACTGTCGATGCCGACGACACCTGGCTGGAATTGAAAGCTACCGACGACAAGGATCAGACGATTTTCTGGAGCGGGAAGGTGGACGACGACGGTAAAGGCGCGATCGAGAGGGGAGCGCACTTTTATCGCTCTCTCCAGATCGATGCCCACGGCAATCCCATCAACAAGCGGAACGCCTGGGCCACGCGGGCGGTCGTCTACGTGCACCTGATTCCTCCCGGTGCGGCGGATACCGTTCACTACCGCCTCTCGATTCCTGAAAGGGCGGGCGACAAAGTCACACTCCATGCCCGCCTTGGCTATCGCAAGTTTGCCTGGTGGAACACGCAGTTCTCATTCGCCGGCATGGCTGACCCCCAACAGCTGAAACCTGAGGTTACGCCCGATTTCGACGACACTCGATTCGTGTTCACGGGATCGTTGCAGGGAGTTTCAGCCAAGCAGGAGAAGATTCCCGATCTGCCGATCGTCTGGCTGGCGGAAGATCAAGTGACCCTGGATGTGTTACCCCACAATGCTCCGGAGCCTCGACCCAAAAGCGTCTTCGAAGCCAAGGAGTGGCAGCGCTGGAATGATTATGGAATCGGTTTGCTGCTGCAGGGCGACCTGAAAGGTGCGGAGGCAGCCTTCCAGAAGATAACCGAGGCCGATCCCGACAATCCCGATGGCTGGGTGAACCTCGGTCGTGCTGCAGTTCAGGAGGGCGACATGGAGCGCGCTCGAACCGCCCTCGAAAAAGCGCTCTCGCTCAGTCCCAATCTCGCGCGGGCGCAATTTTTTTACGCCAAGGTCCTGCGCAACGACGGTCGCTACGACGAAGCCGCTCTTCGTCTCCGCAAGGTTCTCGCCCAGTATCCGCGAGACCGGGTGGCTTTGAACGATCTGGGCCGAATTCTTTTTCTAGAGCGTAGATATCCGGAGGCCGTCGATGTGCTTAGTTCCGTGCTGAAGATCGATCCCGAAGACCTTCAGGCCCACTACAACCTGATGCTTTGCTACAGCGGGCTCGGCAAGGTGAAGCAAGCGCACGAGCATGAGAGCCGTTATCTGCGATTCAAAGCCGACGAAGCTTCCCAGACCATCACCGGACCCTACCGGCAGCTCAATCCGGACGACAATAATGAGCGCCAATCCATCCACGAACACCGGTCTGTGCCCCTGCCGGCGAACGACAAGAAGGGGGCAGGGTCGGATGGCCAGGTCCCCCACCTTAAATCGTCCTCGCTGCTCGTTGAGCGGGGGAGCTCAAACTGAAATGTCTAAGCTATCCTGGCGACTCGTGCTTCTGGCCTGTTTCGCCGTCCGCGGCTTGCCGGCACAGACCGTCACCTTGCATGACATCACTGCGCAGGTGGGCATTCACTTCCTGCACAACAACGGAGCCTTTGGCAAGAAGTATCTCCCGGAAACCATGGGCCCGGGATGTGCTTTCCTCGACTACGACAACGACGGCTGGCC
The DNA here is from genome assembly GCA_035501575.1 of Terriglobales bacterium. Lineage (GTDB taxonomy): Bacteria > Acidobacteriota > Terriglobia > Terriglobales > Acidobacteriaceae > JAFAGX01. Next base: position 21,892 of record DATJVZ010000343.1, read on the forward strand.
TGACATTCTGCTGGTCAATGGCCGGGATTGGCCGGGCCATGCTAAGGGCACCCCGACTACCCTGAAGCTGTATCACAACAACCGCGACGGCACCTTCACCGACGTTACCCGCAAGGCCGGCCTGGCCATTCCCATGTATGGCTTGGGGGTGGCCGTCGGGGACTACGACAACGATGGCTATGACGATCTGTTCATCACGGCGCTCGGCCAAAGCCATCTGTTTCACAACAACCGCGATGGTACGTTTCGCGATGTGACCGAAGCGGCGGGGTTGTGGGGGCGGGACGAGTTTTCGACCAGCGCCGCCTGGGTCGATTACGATCGCGACGGCAAGCTCGACTTGGTGGTTGCGAACTACGTGCAGTGGTCGGAGCAGAACGATCTCTACTGCACGCTCGACGGCAGCCATAAATCGTACTGCACCCCCGAATCCTACAAAGGGGCATCGGCACGGCTTTGGCATAATCTGGGCAACGGCAAGTTCGAAGATGCCACCGAGAAGGCCAAGTTCTACGATCCGACCTCCAAGAGCCTTGGGGTGGCGATTCTCGACTACGATGGAGACGGCTGGCCCGATATCCTTTTAGCCAATGACACCCAGCCGAACAAGCTGTATGTCAACCAACACGATGGCACCTTCCAGGAGAAGGGGGTCTCGGCGGGGATTGCATTCAGTGAAGATGGGGTGGCTCGCGCCGGCATGGGTGTGGATGCGCGCGATTACGATCGCTCCGGCCATGCCAGCATCATCATCACTAATTTTGCCAATCAGATGCTCTCGCTCTATCACAACGAGGGGAACGGGCTGTTTGTGGACGAGGCGCCGCGATCCGAGGTCGGCCGCGCAACCCTGGTCACGCTCGGCTTCGGTTGCTTCTTCTTCGACTACGACAATGATGGCTGGCCCGACATCCTTGTCGTTGACGGACACATTGAAAATGAGATCGAGCGCGTCCAGAAACGGGTCACCTATCGAGAGCCGCCGCATGTGTTTCGCAATCTTGGCGGGGGAAAATTTCAGGAAGTCACGAATTCCTTGGGCGATAGCTTCACAAGCCCGAAAGTGGCCCGTGGCGCAGCCTATGCCGACATCGACAATGACGGCGCGCTCGACGTCCTACTTACTACCAATGGGGGCAGGGCGTACCTGTTCCATAACGAAGGCGTCACCAATCCTAGTTTGCGGGTGAAGTTTGTAGGAACCAAATCCAATCGCGATGGCATTGGCACGGTCGTGCGCTTGACCGCGGGAGGAGATCGGCAGTGGCAGATGCTGCACAGCGGTTCGAGCTATCTCTCGCAAAGCGAATTGGTGTTGACGTTTGGGCTCGGAGGCCGACGCACCGCCGACCTCATCGAGGTCGACTGGCCGAGTGGCAAAGTGGACAAACTGGCCAATGTGTCTGGAAATCAGACGATCACCGTTCAGGAAGGTAAGGGCATAGTGGGGAACCGGCCCTACGGCAAACCGTGGACGCTCGCGGCGAGCAGGTAGGCAACCAAAAGCGCAGACACTTCTCTTGGTGTTTGCTTCATTTCGCATGAATCGAAAGATCTTTTCGCTGCTCGCGCTTGGTGGGGTGGCGGCAGTCCTCGGGGCTGCTTTTCCCCCCAATCCGCAAATGAGCCAAACCACGGAGGCGGCTCGCCTGAATAATCTGGGCGCTGCCTACATGAATCAGCAACTGTTTGAAAAAGCTCTCAAGAACTTTGAGGCGGCGGCCAAACTCGATCCGAAGCTCGAAATTGCCCGGGCAAATCAGGGGATTGCGCTCCTTAACATGGGGCGGGTGGACCCGGCTCGGGGTTTGCTCGAACAGGCGGTCAAGGCTGATCCGAGCGATGCCTATGCCTGGCACAACTTAGGTCTGCTCGGGAAAAACACGGGTGAGACCCAGGTCGCAATCGAATCCTTCCTGCATGTCATTTCGATCGATGCGAACGATCCCGACTCCTGGTATTTCCTGGGAACGGCCTACGCCGCGAGCAAGCAATACTCCCAGGCGATCGATGCCTTCGAGCATGCGCTGAAGTTGAACCCGCTGCATGCCTCGGCGGAATTCGGCTTGTCACGCGCATACCAGCAGTCCGGGGAGCTGACGAAGGCTCGCGAACACCTGGCACGCTTCCAGTACGTAACCCAAAATAAGCTGGGTTTGCCCATCAGTTTGGCCTACGGCGAACAGGGAAAATATTCCTTGGCGGAGGAGTCGCCGGCAGGCCTGCCAAAGGTTCCGCCGGAGATCAAGGTGCGGTTCGTGGATGTTACTGAGAAGGCGGGCCTGGTGAGTCAGTCGAGCCCTGTGGTCGTTCGGACTCCAGTACCGGTTTTCGATCCCGGAACCGGGGCCTGTTTCCTGGACTTCGACCAGGACGGCAACCTCGACGTTTTCCTCGCCGATGACGGGGCCCGGGGCGGAATCGCGCTCTATCGCAGTCTCGGCAATGGCAGGTTTGAGGACGTGACCCGGAAAGCGGGACTGGATCCTACGGTACATGCCACCAGCTGCACGGCAGGGGACTACGACAATGACGGATTTCCCGATCTGGCCGTCAGCCTCGCCCACGGGATGATGCTGCTCGACAACCAGAAGAATGGGACCTTCCAAGACCGGGCGGCGACCGCGGGCATTCAGAAGATCAGAGGCGTCACCGGACTAACGTTCCTCGACTATGACCATGACGGGGATTTGGATCTTTACGGTTCGGGCGGAATGGCTACCTCTGAAGGCCTTGCCACGAGAGGCACAAGCATTATGTGGCGAAACAATGGCAATGGCACCTTCACCGATGTGACCAGTGAGATAGACGTCTCGAGCCCCTCATCCGCCAACGCGATCGCCACCGATTACAACAACGACCGAGCCGTCGACCTGGTTGTGGCAGACCAGGCGGGAGGCACCATCTTCCAAAATCCCCGCGAAGGCAAGTTTCTTACTCTCCATCCTTTTTTGCCGGCGCGGGCTGCCGCCTCGAAGGAGGAATCCACGGCCAGCGTGGGGGTTGTCGCTCTCGACTTCGATCATGACGGATGGATGGATGTTGCATTGACTTTTCTCGGGCAACCAGCTTTGAGGCTATGGAGAAATGACCATGGCAAGGGCTTCGACGAAGTGAAACTGCCAACCACGAACTGGCACCGGGCCTATGGTGTTGCCGCTTTGGACTATGACAACGACGGCTGGGTCGACCTCGCCGCCGTCGGTGAAACGGCCGATGGCCGAGGTGAGGTGCGGTTGTTCCGCAATCTCGGACCAGACGGTTTTAAGGATGTGACGGCGGATGTCGGGCTTGACCAGATAGATTGGAAGAATCCCCGTGCCATCCTTACCGGGGACTATGACGGTGACGGCGCCACGGACCTGTTGATTACTCAAAATCATGCTCCGGCGGTTCTGCTCGAAAACCGGGGCGGGAATCAAAATCACTGGCTGCGCCTCGATCTAAAAGGGCTGGCGGACAACAAGAGTGCGATCGGTACCAAAGTCGAGGTCTTCGCCGGCGGAAACCGGCAGAAGTTCGAGATTCGAGGATCCTCCGGCTATCTAGGTCAGAATTCGCCGGTGCTCACGGTGGGACTCGGACAGGCGAGGGAAGCCGATGTGGTGCGCATGCTTTGGCCGACCGGGGTGCTCCAGGATGAAGTGGAAGTCGCCGGGGACACCGGCCACAAATTCATGGAGATTGATCGCCGCGGCAGCTCTTGCCCCACTCTGTTCGTTTGGGATGGCCAGCAGTACCGATTCGTTGCCGATATGCTTGGGGCGGGGGTAGTTGGTCATTGGGTGGCGCCGGGCGAGCACAACATTCCGCGTCCCACCGAGTACGTGAAAATCGATCGCAATACGCTTAAAGAAAAGGACGGAATGTTGAGCTTCCGGTTTATGGAGCCTCTCGAGGAAGCTGTCTATCTCGACCAGGTGAAGCTTCTCGCCATCGACCATCCTGCCGACCTGGAGGTTTACCCGAATGAGTATTTCGCCAGCAATCCTCCTTATGCTGCCTTCAAAGTCGTGTACAGTCACGATGCGCTTCCGCCTGCGGCGGTGCGGGACGAGCACGGAGATGATCTTCTGCCCGCATTGCTGGCCCATCGCTATATCGGTGATTTCACACGGTTACCCTTCACGGGCTTCACGAAACTGCACAGCTTGGAACTCGACTTGGGCGAACCCTACCGCGGCGGTCCACTTTGGCTCCTGATGCACGGAGAAATCGAATACTTCACGGCTACCGGGATGTACGCAGCGGACCAATCGGGTCTCGAGCCCATCGCACCGTATGTGGAGGCTATGGATGCTAAGGGCCGATGGGTACGCGTTGTCGACGACCTCGGTTTCCCCGCAGGCGGACCGCGCACCATGACCGCGGATCTGACCGGCAAGTTACCGAACGGAACCCGCCGGATTCGCATCTGGACGAACCTGGAGATCTATTGGGACAGCATTCTGGTGGACCGCACGAGTCAGAACCAAAGCGCACGCATTCGCCAGCTTCCTCTGGTCGGTGCTGCTCTTCGCTTTCACGGTTTTCCCCTGAAGATTGAGGGTCAGCCGCCGGGCAACGTGAATTATGTTTATGAGAAGGCGAGCGCCACCGGACCTTACACGCGTCCCGCAGGCCTATACACCCGGTATGGCGATGTGCTTCCGCTTTTGACCAAATTCGACGACCAACTGGTAATTTTGGGTTCGGGCGATGAAGTTGCTTTGGAGTTTGATCCCTCACACCTGCCGGCGTTGCCTCGGGGATGGCTGAGAGATTACTTCTATGCCGCTCACGGTTATGAGAAGGATATGGATTTTTACTCCTACGACTTTACCCGTGTCGAGCCCCTGCCGTTTCGCGAGATGGGGATTTACCCCTATCCCAGGAAGGCATTCCCTCTCGATGACCCCCACCTGAAGTACCTGCTTGAATACAACACCCGCTATCTGTCAGGACACGAAGCGACAAGGTACAGGTTCGAGTATGATTCCTCGCGATAAGTGGTCTTGCACTGCTGGATTACAAGCCTGGGAGGGCGGGATTTAGTAGTTGCTTACTTGATGAATTGCCCGGAACAGGTCGTCGACCTGGGGCAGAATAGCGTTTTCGAGTATCGGCTGGTAGGCGACGTAGGTGTCTTTGGCGGCAACTCTGCGCACGGGTGCGTCGAGCTGATCGAACAGTTCAGCCGTGATCCGGGCAACGATTTCTGCGCCGTAGCCCCAACTCTGGCAGTCTTCGTAGGCCACCACCACGCGGTTGGTCTTCGACACCGAGGCCGCAATGGTGTCCCAATCGAAGGGGTTCAAACAACGCAAGTCGATCAGTTCGGCCTTGACGCCATGCTCGCGTTCCAGTCTCTGGACGGCTTGCAGCGCCCGTGGGACGACAGCCCCGTAGGTGATCACGGAGACATCCGTCCCGGCCTGAACGATTTTCGCCTTCCCGAAGGGAATCATGAAGTCGGGTCCGGGATAGGGTGAACGCCCGAAGGTTTCCCGGTACAGCCGTTTGTGTTCCAGGAACAGCACGGGATCGTCGCAGCGAATGGCCGTGCGCAGCAGACCGGCCGCATCGAGCGCGTTCGAAGGAAACACCACTCGCAATCCCGGAATATGAGTGAAGATGCTTTCGCCGCACTGCGAGTGATAAATGGCACCGCCGGTGAGATAGCCGCCAATGGCCACGCGAATCACGGTTGGGGCGGAGAACCCGTTATTCGAGCGCCAGCGAATCAGGGGCAACTCGTTCCGCAGTTGCATCATGGCCGGCCAGATGTAATCGAAAAACTGGATCTCCACCACCGGCTTGAGTCCCCGGGTGGCCATCCCCGTGGCCCGGCCTACTATGTTGGCTTCGGCCAGCGGCGAGTTGAATACCCGATCGGAACCGAATTCATACTGTAAGCCCGAGGTCAGCTTGAACACCCCGCCCTTGCCCTTAACAAGCTTTTCCCGCAGATACTGCTCGCGGCTGCAGTCCGCCACGTCTTCTCCGAAAATCACGATGCGTTCGTCGCGGTGCATCTCATCGCGCAGCGTCGCATTGATCAGGTCTGCCATGGTCTTCGGCGCGACTTTTTTCCCGTCGCCTCCGCTCGGAAACACCGGCTGCGTGTCGAATCTGGCGGAAGTCGGGTCCAAGTTCTCGGAATACACATATTGGGTCACGGTTTCGGGCCTCGGGCGCTCGGCCTCGAGCGCCTGGTCCACCGCCGCCTGCAGTTCGTCATCGACCTGTTTTTCCAGGTGATTGATTCCCTTTTCGTCGAGAATTCCTTCCCGCAACAGAAACATCTGAGTGCGCGAGATGGGGTCGCGTGCGGCGTCGCGCTGGCGTTCCGCTTCGGGGCGATAGAGACGTTCATCGTCCGACAGCGAGTGGGAATAAGGCCGAATCACATGGGCATGGATGAACGCCGGTCCATTGGCTCGACGGCACCAGTCTACGGAACGCACAAATGCCGCATAGGTCTCGACCGGATCGGTGCCGTCGATCTCCTCGAAGTGGAAGTTCGGGAAGCCCGCAACCAGCCGGGAAATGTTGCCGCCCGGCGTCTGCACCTCGACCGGCACCGAGATGGCATACTGGTTATCCTCGACGACAAATACCAGCGGGAGTCTGCGATTGGAGGCCGTATTGAGGGCTTCCCAGAACTCGCCTTCACTGGTGGTGCCGTCGCCGAGTGAAACATAGGTAACTTCATCCGGGTAGAAACGCACATCTTTGAATTCGCGGTAGTCGCCGCTGGCCTTCTTGGCGGCCTCAGGATGAGCCGCGAAATAGCGTCCCGCCTCCGAACAGCCCAACGCCTGGAGAATCTGCGAGCCCGTGGGGGATGACTGCGTCACCAGGTTCAGCTTGGGAAGGCTCCAGTGCGAAGGCATTTGCCGCCCGCCTGAGCTGGGATCGGCGGCGGCGCCAACGGCTTGCAGAAACATCTGGTAGGGAGTTGCCCCTAAAGCCAGACATAGCGCCCGATCGCGGTAGTAGGCGTAAAACCAGTCGTAACCTGCCCTCAACACCAAGCCGGCGGCGACACCAACGGCCTCATGTCCGGCGCCCGAAATCTGGAAGTAGATCTTCTGCTGCCGCTTCAACAGGATCTCGCGATCATCGATGCGGCGGGATGTGTACATGATGCGGTAGGCTTCGACCAATTGCGCGCGGGAGAGACCCTGGTAGGTTGCGGCGGATTTCTCTTCGACGGGTTTGGCGTAGGTTTTGGTTGCCATGCCGATCCTGATGAACGCCCTATTGTAAATCCTTGTCGGAAATTGGGAATAGCACGGTAGGCCAGAGAGGGAAGATGAACCGCCGGGAGCACTGGCCCTATAATCCAAAGAGCATGATGCGGTCCCTGAACTCCAGTCCCGGTTTTCAGTCGGCCCGAAACCGCCTCCGACCCACCAGCAACGTCGCATGGATCGCGTATTACTTGCTGGGTATCGATATCTTTCTTTTTGTACTCCAGAAGCTGTTTGGATTCTTGAAGCTTTCTTGGGGACAGGGCCTGGAGGGGTGGGTCAGCTTTCTCAGCTTCGTCGTCATCGTTCTTTTCGCGATTCTGGCCATTCGTGGGTTGAAGGCGAAACTTCTCTGGCGCCTGCGAAACCGCCTCATCGTGACCTATGTCTTCATCGGCGTGATTCCAGTTCTAATGCTGGTCGCCCTGGCGCTTGGATCCTTCTACCTGTTTGCCGGGCAGTTTGCCACCTTTATCGTGACCACTGGTTTGAATGCGGAGTTGAAGAGCCTGGATGCGGCAAACTCGCTCCTGGCCCACCAACTGGCGGCGGAACTGGAGCGCGGTTTGTACAACCCCGCGGTGCTCGAGGTGCTGCGGCGTCGCGGCCAGCCTTGGGCGGACCGACAGATTTGTGCGTGGCTAGATAAGAAGTTGATTCTGAACAGCGTTCCGGAGGGCGAGAATGCCTTGCCGCCCACCCTCCCTGCCTTGAAATCATCCTTTCGCAATGTGGTACGCGATCACGACAAGCTCTATCTTCGGGTCGTCGAGATGCTGTCCGTAGGTGGCAAGGAGCTGGTTGTGCTCTCGAGCCAACCATTGGATCAGCGCATGTTGCAGGACCTGGCCACCGATCTTGGGGCGGTGTCGCTCTACGCCACCGGACTGACTCTACAGAAAGCAGAGCAGTCGCAGAGCAAAGAAGGGATCCAAGTCAGGGTCTCGAGGCCCGAGGGGGACTACATTCTGGACATGAGCAAGCTAGGGCCGCCGACTTTCAGTGCGGGAACCGTGCCGCCTGCGGCCCGCATGTTCGACCGTTGGCCGGTGCCGTTTCCAACCACCATTGCGGTGGTCGATTGGACGACGGGCGCTACATCCGCTCCCGCTCTGATCAACGTGCAGACTCGCTTCTCGAAACTTTACCAACGCCTGTTTGCGGCTCTCGGGGATCTGGCGCGAGGCGTCGAGGTCATTTTGCTGACGGTGGCGATTCTGTTCGCTCTCATCGAGCTGGTGGCGTTGATTATCGGCACGCAATTAACGCGCACCGTAACCAGCGCGGTCGCTCAGCTCTACGAGGCGACCAAGCATATCAATCGCGCCGATTTCAGTCATCGCATCCCGGTAAAATCCCACGATCAGATTGCCACCCTGGCGAACTCCTTCAATTCAATGACCGCCTCGCTCGAAAAACTGATCGAGGAACAGAAAGAAAAGCAGCGTCTCGAAAACGAGCTGGTCATTGCCCAGGAGGTTCAGTCCCAGCTGTTCCCGAAGGAGATTTCGCAACTGGCGAGGCTGGAGGTCCATGGTTTCTGCCGGCCGGCACGGACGGTGAGCGGGGATTACTACGACTTCCTCAAACTGGATTCCGAAAGGCTGGTTCTGGCCGTCGGAGACGTCAGCGGCAAGGGCATCTCCGCGGCACTGATGATGGCCACGATTCACTCGGCCGTGCGCGCCTACAGTCTGCAAGACATTCCGGCTCTGCGCGAGCCGGTCGCGGTGGCCGTAGGGTCCGATGCAATCGGGCCGCTGGTTTCCGGGTTGCGTGGTCCCGAGGTGTCTCCGGCTGCCTTGCTTACGCTCTTGAATCATCAGCTTTTTGCCAGCACGCCGGCGGAGAAATACGCAACCTTATTCTTCGGGATTTACCACGCCAGCGAGCAAAAGCTCACCTACAGCAACGGTGGACACTTACCGCCCATCATCCTGAGTCGCGATGGCGCCATCCGGCGGCTCGAGTGCGGCGGCATGGTGGTTGGCCTTTTCGATTCGGTGAATTATGAAGAGAGCTCGGCAACGCTTCGGCCGGGCGAGATTTTCTTGGCTTACAGTGACGGAGTTACTGAGCCGGAGAACGATTTCGGCGAATTTGGCGAACCACGGCTGGTGGATCTGGTGCGCGAAAACCTAGATCTCTCCTTGCCCCGCATCAGCGAGATTGTGACCGCAGCCGTGGACAATTGGATCGGTGCCAACGAACAGCCCGACGACGTGACTTTGGTCTTGGCACGGGCACGATAGGGTGGCGCGATTTGTGTTATTGAAGATAGGTCTTTACCGGCTTGGGTAAGAGCACAATCCTGCCTGTGACCTGCTGACCTTTTTCCATCCCGCCCAGAATCACTAATCCCTCGCCCGTCACCAGCAAACCGCGGTGATCCATGGTTGGATTGGGGGTATTGTCGTTGAGCAATTCCCATTTTTCGCCGTGCAAGCTGTAGGCGAAGCTCGTGGGGGACGGTTCGGCTGGTTTGCCGTCATAGCCAACACCGTTGTAGTCATAAGGAGTGTCGGAGCCGCCCGCGAAATAAATCCTCGGGTCTTTTTCGGCGCCGCCCGCGGCGATACGAAAGGCCGGCTTGCCCGGATGATTCGGCAGCTTGGTCCATTCAATCTTGGCCGCATTATGGTGGTCGATCTTGCCCTTCCAGCATTCGTCGGAGGGAATAAACTTCGGCCCGGCTCCATCGTTTCTCCGGGCTCCATCGACGTAGACAATCGTGTCATCCACGAGGGCTCCCGCATGACCAAAAACCGGCGCACCGGGCATCGCCGTCGCCTTCGACCATGTGTTTTTGACCAGGTCGTACATCTGGACTTCAGAGATGAGATGGTCAGTGGTTCTGCCCCCTATCAGGTAAATGTAGCGGTCGCGATAGACGCCGATCACCGAGTCGCCCACTGCGATCGGGATATCGGCAATTCGTATCCAGCGGTCGTGATCGGGCTGATACATATTGGCATCCGTCACCGGCATGCCTCCGCCCCGGTAGACCACGAATCCTCCCAGCAGATAGATGCGACCATCAGCCCCCGTCGCCATGGCCCCGATTCGTCCTGCCGTGCCAGGCACGGCATGAATCACTTGGGCCTTGCCCGATACGCCATCCACTCTGTAGCCGAGATTGGAGACCGCATCCCAGGTCTTCTTCGGACCGATTCCCATCAAGGAGAAGAGTTCGAAGTGACCATGAATCTTCAGTATGGCTACAGCATTATTCGAAATAGGGTCGGGCAAGGATAAAACCGGGGACTCGGCCGCACACAGAAGCACGCTCCACACCAGGAGGACTAAGCCGGAGAGCTTTTTCATGGCGCGCTCGACGCTCGCGATGTTGTCCAAAATATCATCCGGGGGGTCTCGGACCGAAGACACGTCCCTTGTCAAATTCATCCTAAACCTAGAGATCCATGAATTATGCTTTCTGTTGTCATGGTTTGTCTCGCTGCGACTTGGGTGCCTCCCCGAATTCTCGCTGCAGAGCTTCTATCCGGACTGGGAACGGCACTCGGTGTCGCCTTAGTCGCTAAATCACCGCGCAAGTATGTGCGCTATCTACCACTCGCCATGATAGGCGGACTTGTGTTCTTGGGAGCAGCCTTGCGGAGCTCTCTCCGCAGCAATAATCCTAAGAATGACTTCCTGCAATTTTACATAGGTGCAAAGTACGTGGGTGCCAAGGACTTCTACGGTGAGTCATCGCGGGCTGCCAGCGAAGAGTCGCGGCGGCAAGGGCAATTTCCCATGCCTTTTGTGCGCCTTCCTTTTTATGCGCTGCTGCTTTATCCGCTGGCAAGAATGAAATATGCGACCGCCTACATTCTCTGGCAGGCGGGTTCGGTTCTCTGCTTGCTCGCGGGGTCACTCGCGTGGCGGCCCTACCGAGCCTCCGTGGCACTCGGCTGTGCTTGGAGCCTGCCCATTGCCATGGTGCTGATTCGCGGCCAGGATGTAAGCCTGATGTTTCTTCTTCTTTCGTTGGCCGTTGCTCTTGCGTACTATGAAAAACCGGGACTGAGCGGGGGAATCCTCGCCATGTGCGCGATCAAGTGGAACATCGTGCTGACGTTGCCACTTCTGGTCCTAAAACATCAATCGCCACGATTCCGCGCAGGTTTTGGGTTGGTTGTCCTGGTGCTTATCGCTCTCTCCTACCTGGTTGCCGGCATCGATTGGCCTGCGAAATATATCCACCTCATCTTGTTACCGGAGCTCTCGCCGCACGCAAGCCAGATGCCTAATTTAAGAGGCTTGATACAACAGGCTCCGTTTTTTCCGTATGTCGCCGCCGTTATGGCTTCCGCCGTGCTGCTGCTGGATTGGATGGTAGTGAAGAGCACTTGTACCTTGGAATACAAAATGGCGGCAACTTTGGTGTCGAGCATCCTGCTTAGCCCTCATGCCTATGTCTACGATTGCGCCGTCCTGATCCCATTTCTCGTGGCCGTGGCCTACCAAACAACTCGCACCGGGCTGCGGTATATCAGCATTCTGCTTCTCACCCCGGCCCTGTACGCCTTGCTCTCGTTGCCAGGTTGCTACTTCATCCCCTCGGCAGCTCTGCTGGTGTTCCTCATCGTCCTGACGATCGATGCAATCCGCAAACAGGGAAGCCCGACGCCGTTCCTCGACCATTGGAAGGTAGTGCCGACTGCCCGTGATCTTCGCCGGGCAGAGGTATCCGGTTAGAATGCAGGCGTGAAGGTGGTTGAGAACTCGCGCGTCCTGGCCTGGGTCACCTTGGGCGCCTCATTACTCATCGCCCTCGGCGTGTGGCGTTGGACTCGAGCGGTTCTGGTGCCTTCGAATACTTTGCAGGCGCAAAGCAAAGGAATTCCCATCGGGAATAATTCCGACCTTTATCCGCGCTGGCTGGGAGCCCGCGAACTCCTGCTACACGGCCGAGATCCCTACAGTGCCGAGATTACCCGCGAAAGCCAGATCGGGTACTACGGGCGCCCCCTCGACCCCGATCGCGCCAATGAGCCTACCGACGTAGCTGCCTTCGCCTATCCGGTTCCCGTGGTCTTCCTGCTCGCTCCGACCATCAAATTACCTTTCGCAACTGTTCAGGTAATTTTCCGTTGGGTGTTGTTGCTGAGCATTGCGGCCAGCGTCCCCCTTTGGCTGCGTGCCGTAGGATTCGAACTGCGATGGGAGTACGTAGTTTCTGCGGCATTGCTGGCCGTCAGCAGTTCGCCGGGGATCTCCTCGTACTACAAACAGAACCTCTCGCCGCTCATCATCCTGTTTCTCGCCGGGGCGGCAGCTGCGGCAGTCCGCCACTGGCTGGCGCTGAGCGGCCTCTTGCTTGCGCTAGCCACGGTGAAGCCGCAAATCACGGGGCTTTTCATTGTCTTCTTTCTGCTCTGGGCGGTGGCTCGCTGGTCCGAACGTCAGTCCCTGGTGTGGGGCTTCGTGGCGGCAAGCCTAGGCTTGCTCTGCGCCGCCGAGGCCGTATTGCCGCACTGGATCAGCGAGTTCTTCCTGGCAGCACGCTCCTACGAGGGATATAGCGGAGAGACATCGATTCTTCGCGTCCTACTGCCCACCTTTCTCGCGCATTTGATTTCCGCCTTGCTGCTCGTCGCCTTCTTGGTTCTGTGCTGGAGGTGGCGACACGCAGCCGCCGGCTCCGAACCATTTGCCTGGGCCCTGGCATGGGCGGGAGCCGTGACCCTGGTCGTCCTGCCTAAGCTGTCGTCGTACAATCAACCATTGCTAATCCCGTCTTTGCTGGTCTTGATCGCGTACCGGCAAGAAATATGGAAAGCCGGTCTTCTGGCGCGCGCCTTCACCAAAGGAGCCTTCGCCTGCCAGCTGTGGCAGTGGGGAACGGCCTCGATTCTGGCTCTTCTCTCACTGCTGCTTTCGCCAGCCCAAGTGCGGCGAGCAGCCGGCCTGCCGGAATACACCTTGTTTGCATTGGCTCCGCTTACTCTGCTGGCGGTCGTAGCAGCCACATTCCCGATCAAAGAATCGTCTCTAGGCTCGGCCGTCAAGGTGCCAAGCCCTGCCGGACGGCATGGATGAAATCCGTGTACGCCGGGCTGAAGCCGACAGCCCGCATATCGGTCGCGATCTGACCGCGATGATAGGCGGAGTGCAGGGCCACATGCATCAGGATGTCCAGGGGTTGACTGGTAAAGGTTTCGCCCTTGCTGTTTTGGTAGCGCACAGGCCGTCCCAGGTCCTCCTCCTGGAGGGACGAAAGGTAAGCCGTCCATAGCTGCGCCAATTGCTCCACCTCCTGCTGACATCGCTCGATGGTGAAGTCGGGCCAAACCGGATAGGTTTGCTTTTCCGAGCGCAAGCGCTCCAGCCACAACCGCTCGGCGGACAGAATATGGTCCAGGATTTTCAGCGAGCGCGGCGGAACAGTCGACAGCGCGGTGAGGGCAGCGACAACCTCGCGATTGGCCCAATCGTCATAGCGGAATAGACGTTCAATAAAGAAAAGCATCGCCTTCGGTCCTTTTCGCGGAATCGATCTAAGAAATACTCTAAGGCGATACTTTGGGATTGGACAAGTCAGCCAGTTGTCCCGCCTTCAAGGGAGTCTGTGATCGCTGGCGAACGTCTTGCCAGTTGCAATGCGCTTAGGCCGGAGACCCACGAAGCAACTCCGGGCTCATCTTGGTGTTTAAAGCGTCTGGGCCATTTCGCTGGAGGAATGCGTGTTAACCCTACGTGCCAAGATTGTGTTTGTATTGTTCCTCGCCTTTGGAATCTTGCTGTTGACCGGGTGCCCGCCGCGCGTGACGATCGCCAAGCTAAACCGAGACCCCGGACGCTATGCAGGTGAAGAGGTTACGGTTGCGGGAAGGGTGGTCGACTCCTACGGTGCGCTTGGACGGGGTGCTTTCCAAGTCGATGATGGTACGGGAGCGATTTGGGTGGTTGCCGGACACTATGGGGTACCTGAAGCAGGAGCCAAACTGGCGGTAACGGGCCGCATTGAGCAGGGTTTCACCTTCGTGGGACGAAACTTTGCTACCATCCTGCGTGAAACCGAACGTCGCCATTGAGCGCGCTTCCATGGCGCTGATGAACCAGCCGAAATAGCCGTGCCGGTCGGTATCCGACCGCGTCTTGGGTTGGTACCAATTCCCGCATACCCACTATCCATGCATCGTGCTATATAGCAGATATGCCGATCAACGGGTGGTCGCCTGTCCCCTCGCGCGCATCTCCTCGAGGTTCCTCTGAGACACCCCTAGTTAAGCGCTAAAACCATGCCTCTTACTCGAACCGATTGGCTAGTGATCGTCGGCTATCTGTTGGTCAACTTGCTGATCAGCATCTATTACCGGCGACGCGCCAGCGGGAATACCGAAGAGTTCTTCATCTCGGGTCGCGACGTCTCCTGGTGGCTGGCGGGGACGTCGATGGTTGCTACCACCTTTGCCGCCGACACTCCTCTGCTGGTGTGCGGCTTGGTCGCAAAATCTGGCATTGCCGGGAATTGGATTTGGTGGGGGTTGTGCGTCGGAGGCATGCTGACGGTATTCTTCTTTGCCCGTTATTGGCGCCGCTCCGAAATCTTGACCGATGTGCAATTCGTGGAGATGCGTTATGGGGGGAAGCCTGCAGCGTTCCTGCGTGGTTTCAAGGCGGTTTATCTCGGACTGTTCATGAACTGCTTCATCCTCGGATGGGTAACCCAGGCGATGATCAATATCATTACCGTGCTTCTCGGCCCGGCGATCGCGGAGGGGCGCATGCTCCGACTGTCGATCGGCGGCCAGATGTTGGCGTACACCTTGGGTAGTCCGCACACCACTGCACTTGCGATCTGCATCTTTCTCATTATTCCATTCACTGGCCTCTACACGTTTATCGGTGGGCTTTGGGGCGTCCTGGTCACCGATCTGTTTCAGTTCGTGCTGAAGATGACCATGATAATTGTCCTGGCCTGGGTGGCGGTGGCCAAGCTGGGCGGCATGGATGCCCTCGAGCGGCATCTCGAGACCGTGGAGACCAGTGTGCGGTCGGGCGGTACCACCGCGGCCGATCCTTTGGCCTTTCTGCCCGATACGCATTTGGGCCTGACGGGTGATGCGCTTTGGACCCTTCCTTTGCTGACCTTTTTTGTTTACCTATGCATGCAGTGGTGGCTGGCTTGGTATCCCGGAGCCGAACCCGGAGGCGGAGGCTACGTTGCTCAGCGCATGTTCAGCGCCAAAGATGAGAAGAACTCGCTGGGCGCGACCCTGTGGTTCAACATTGCGCATTATGCCTTGCGGCCGTGGCCATGGATTATTACCGCCTTGGTCGCGATTGCCGTGTATTCGCCCCATGGAATCCACCCCGATGCTGCCTTCACCCAAAACCCGGAGCAGGGCTACGTGATGGTGCTGCGGGACTACCTTCCGCCGGCTTGGCGCGGGTTGATGGTCGCGGCATTCCTGGCGGCCTTTATGTCTACGGTGGGAACCCAGCTGAATTGGGGCTGTTCCTATCTGGTCAACGATCTCTACCGGCGCTTTCTGGTAAAGCAGGCGAGCGAGAAGCATTACGTTCTGATCAGCAAGGTCTTTACCGTCCTGCTGGTGCTGGCCAGCGGATACACGGCTATGCAGTTGACTTCGATCAAACAGGGATGGGAACTGGTCTTGAATATCGGCTTTGGTACGGGAGCCGTGTACATTCTCCGCTGGTATTGGTGGCGGATCAACGCCTGGAGTGAAATCTCGGCGATGATCGCGGCAGCGGCAGCAACCCTGGTGCTTCGCAGCGTGGCCTTCAGTGGCAGCAGCGCTCTGGTCTATGCCAAAAGCGCCCTCGTGACCGGCGGCATTACCACCCTGGTCTGGGTGGCTGCAACCTTCATCACCAAGCCCGAATCCGAGGCGACTCTGGTCGGATTCTACCGACGGGTGCACCCCACCGTATATGGGTGGAAACCTATTGCCCGTCGGGTGCCCGAACTGCCGGAAGTCCGCGATGTCGCCGCCAACGCCTTCGACTGGGTGATGGGGGTTATTTTGGTTTACGGATGTCTATTCGGGATTGGCAAACTGGTGTTCGAGCGCTGGACTGAGGGGGTTGTGCTGTTGCTCGTTGCGGGCCTCGCTGGCTATCTGATCTTCTGGGATCTATCGCGCCGCGGTTGGGCAACCCTATCCGGAGGTTCGCTCGCGGCTCGGAGCGAGCATACCGCGCATGCCGACTAGCTCGGAACGCAGCAGTCGAGCCCATACCGCGACAGCATAGGCTTCAATGATGGATAATAAAGGTCAACGTTAAAATTTGTCGGGAAATACTTCTTGGGCTTTGAAAGAGGTGGCGACGCTTGTGTGGAATTGCTGGCTTTACGCATAAGAACTGGGTTCCGGATGTCGAGCGGATCCGCAGCGCGACGGCTACGCTGGTCCACCGTGGACCAGACCAACAAGGCGTTTTTGAGTCGAACCTGGTGTCCTTGGGTGCGACGCGGCTGAAAATCATCGATCTTGGCTCGGGTGATCAACCTATTACTGCGGCCGATACCACGATCGTATTCAACGGTGAAATTTACAATCATCGGGAGCTGCGTGCCGAGCTCGAAGCAATGGGGCATCAGTTCCTCTCCCACTGCGACACGGAGACCGTCCTACACGCCTTTCTCGAATGGGACGTCGGCTGCTTTGCTCGCCTGCGAGGTATGTTCGCCCTGGCATTGTGGAACCAGGCCGAGCGGCGTCTCCTGCTGGCACGGGATCGCATGGGAATTAAGCCCTTATTTTTCGCGCGCCATGGGGAAGACCTGTTCTTTGGCTCCGAACTGAAGGCTATTTTCGTGCACCCGGAGATTGAACGCCGTTTGAGCCTGGAAGGCTTGGATTGTTATCTCTCGCTAAACTATGTGCCCTGCCCGTGGACGCTGGTCGAGGGCCTGGAAAAGCTTCCGCCCGGACAGTGGATGGAATGGCGAGACGGAAAGGTTTCCACCCATTTTTATTGGACTCTGCCTCTGCCCGAACCGCGCGAGCGTGGGCTTGAGGAGGCGAAGGAGGAGCTCGATTGGCTCCTCCGGCAATCGATCCGTGAGCACCTGATCTCGGATGTGCCGTTGGGAATGTGGCTCAGCGGCGGCATCGACTCCTCCACCATCCTGCATTACGCCTCGACCGAATCCAGTGCGCCCCTGAAAACTTTCTCGATTTCCTTTCGCGGACGGAATTTCGACGAAAGCCGCTACATTCAGCAGGTAGCCGAGCACTATCACACCGAGCATAGCGAGATTGATTTGAACCCCGCAGTCGATCTTGAGGGCGCCGTCGAGGAATTTGCCTACTACTGCGATGAACCGAGCGCCGATGCCGGAGCCCTGCCGGTATGGTTTCTGTCGCAACTGAGCAAGACCAGGACCACGGTGACGCTCAGCGGAGAAGGGGCGGACGAGATCTTTGCCGGCTATCTCACGCATCGCGCCAACCTTCTCGCCGTCCCCATGCGCTGGTTGCCGGCCAGCGCAACCCGACTGGGGCTGCGGGCCATGCGCCACTGGCCGGTATCGGATGAGAAAATTGGCCTGGAATACAAGGCCGTGCGTTTTCTCGAGGGTTCCTTAATGGCCGCCGATCGCGGGCACGTACATTGGAATGGAACCTTTTCCGATCCCGAGAAGTACCATCTGATTGAGCCCCGCCTTCCCAGTTCGCTCCACCGCAGCCTGCGCGAACTGCGCTCCCTGCTGCGCAAAGGCGACAGGTTGTCGTCCTATCTTTGGTTTGATCAGAAATACTTTCTGCCGGACGATATTTTGACCAAGACCGACCGCATGAGCATGGCGCATTCGCTCGAAGTGCGGCCCCCCTTCCTCGACCATCGCATTGTGGAATTCAGCGCCACCTTGCCCGCCCGACTCAAGCTTCGCGGATCGAGGCAGAAATTCGTTCTCAAAGAATTGATGAGAGGCAAGCTACCTGCGTCCATTCCAAACCGTAAGAAGATCGGATTTGATATTCCCGCACATGATTGGCTGCGCGGTCCGCTTCGCCCGTTGCTGGTGGACACCTTGAATCGGGGCGCGTCCGACCATGCCTGGTTGTTTCGCCCGGGAGTCATCAAGTCGTATCTCGATGAGCACCTGGAGAGACGCGCAAATCTTGGATATCACCTATGGGGATTGATGGTTCTGTTTCTCTGGATGAACAAATGGCGGATTCGGACAGCCTCCGCCGCGGCCGGAAAGGAGTGGATGCAGGAAAGAACAGGTACGTATATGTAGGCGTCCTCGCGGTCGCCGCGGCGATTTATCTGGGTTCAATTGTCTCTCCACCCTCCTTAATGGATGATGTCGATGCCGTACAGGCGCAGATCGCACGAAACATGCTGTCCTCGGGTGACTGGGTCACGGCTCGGCTCGACGGAGTGGTCTACCTTGAGAAGGCTCCGCTCGTCTACTGGCTCATGGCGGCTTCTTACGCCGTCTTTGGCGTGAACGATTGGGCGGCGCGCATTCCGATTGCGCTGTCGGCAATCTTGCTTGGTTGGGTCACGTCGGCCTTTGGGGTTTGGGCATTTGGCAAGCGGGCGGGAGGATATGCCGGTCTGGTTTTGGCTACCTCAATTGGCCTGTTTCTTTTCACCCGAATTCTCATACCCGATGTCATCATCACCCTAACCATCACCCTGGCCCTGTGGGCCTTCCTGCGCGCCTTGGAACCCGGAGAGCGGCATCCGCGATTCTGGGCGATGGTGATGGCGGCCAACCTTGGTCTGGGGTTGCTTTTAAAAAGCTTGATCGGAATCGTTTTTCCCCTGGCTGCCGCCATCCTCTACCTCTATTTCACCCGTCAACTGTTTTCCGCCGCGACCTGGAAAAGACTTCATCCCTGGAGCGGCGCTCTGCTGGCCCTGGCGATTGCCGCGCCGTGGCACATTCTGGCCACACTCAGAAATCCCCCGTACTTCGTGTTTACCCTCAAGAGCGGCCCGGGACAGTATCACGGGTTCCTTTGGTTCTATTTCATCAACGAGCAAGTGCTGCGTTTCCTGAATCTGCGCTATCCCCGGGACTACGACACCGTACCGCGGCTGTACTTCTGGCTCTTCCACCTGCTCTGGTTGTTTCCCTGGAGCGTTTATTTGCCGGCGCTTTTGAAGCTTTCCTATAGGTCTATCGACCGGGCGGGCCGCACGCGGCTTTTAGCGCTGTGCTGGGCGGGATTCATCCTCGTATTCTTCACCTTTTCTACCACCCAGGAATATTATTCGATGCCCGCGTATCCCGCTCTGGCGCTCCTCGTCGGCTCCGCCTTGGCTGGCGAGGGAGTTTGGATCCGCCGGGGCACGGGGCTGCTGTCGGTGATCGCCGGATGCGCGGCGATCGCCTGTCTAGCCCTCCTGATCCTAAGCCGCGGCTATTCCCCGACCGGGGATATCTCTTCGGCCTTGATGCGGCATCCGGCTGCCTACAAATTGTCCCTGGGGCACATGGAGGACCTAACGCTCGCATCCTTTGCCTATCTGCGCCTTCCCCTTCTGCTCGCCGCCGGCGCTTTCGCCATCGGAGCTTGTGGAACTGTCAAGGCCGGCTCCCCACGCGCCGTCCTGGCGGCGGTGCTGATGATGGTGGCCTTCCTGCATGCAGCTCGATTGGCCATGGTGGTCTTTGACCCCTACCTTTCCTCGCGGCCGTTGGCGGAAACTCTCAAGCGGTCTCCACCGGGAACACTGATCGTGGATCGCCACTACTACTTTTTTTCGTCCATTTTTTTCTATACGGGCCGCTCCGCGCTGCTTTTGAATGGTCGGTTCATGAATCTGGAATACGGTGCTTCTGCTCCCGGGGCCCCCGACGTATTTCTGGACGATGCGCAATTCATCCAGCTTTGGACGCAGCCCGGGCGAGCCTATCTGGTTGCCAGTGCGTCGCGGATCCCGATTCTGGCCGGGCTAGTCGAGAAGGACCGGCTGATTGTGGTGGCCTCGAGCGGAGGGAAAGTTGTGCTCACCAATCAGGCTCTCCCGACCGTGGGCCTTGCCGGCACGGAGCGAGGCGGGCTGGTTAGAGCCGGGTCGGTTATGGTGGAGATGGCTGAAATGATGCTCCCAAGGCAGGAAGAAACCCGCGAAGGGCGGCTCTTGCGATAAAATAAGTATTCCGAGCACACAGCCTCACTTGAAGATATTGCGCAAGTCACCGTCTTTATTGCAAGGTGCATGCCGCCACGGGCGCCGCGAACACCTTTCCGGAACCATCTCACTTCACGTCCGTCAGGAGGACCAATGCGAATTGCGGTTTTAGGCGGAGACGGGTATTGCGGGTGGGCCACCGCCTTGTATCTTTCCAACCGCGGGTACTCCGTGGCCATTGTCGATAATTTCATCCGTCGGCAATGGGATCACGAGGTGGGAGCGGAGACCCTAACTCCGATTCGCCCGCTCTCCGAACGCCTTCGAACCTGGCGGGAGCTGACCGGGAAGGTGATCGATGTGTTTGTCGGGGATGTGATGGATTACGACTTTCTTTCGGCCACCGTGAAGGAGTTCAAACCGGAGGCGGTGGTGCACTTTGCAGAGCAGCGAGCCGCTCCCTATTCCATGATCGACCGCAAGCACGCGGTGTTTACTCAAGTAAATAACGTCGTGGGAACCCTGAACCTGCTTTTCGCTCTGCGCGAGTTCGCCCCCGACTGCCATTTGGTGAAACTGGGAACGATGGGTGAGTATGGCACGCCCAACATCGACATCGAAGAGGGCTACATCACGATCGAGCACAACGGGCGCAAAGACGTGCTTCCCTATCCGAAGCAGCCTGGCTCTTTCTATCATCTTTCGAAGGTCCACGACAGCCATAACATCATGTTCACCTGCAAAATCTGGGGACTGCGCGCTACCGACCTCAATCAGGGGGTGGTCTACGGAACCATGACGGACGAAGTGGCGCTCGATGAAGCCCTGATCAACCGCTTTGACTATGATGAGGTGTTTGGCACGGTGCTAAACCGCTTCTGCGTGCAGGCCGCCATCGGGATGCCCCTGACGGTCTATGGCAAAGGTGGACAAACCCGCGGGTTCCTCGACATCCGCGACACCGTGCGCTGCATTGAAATCGCTTGTCTGAATCCAGCCGCCAAAGGTGAGTTTCGTGTTTTTAACCAATTCACGGAACAATTTTCGGTTCTGGACCTAGCCCGCATGGTCGAAACCGCAGGTAAAAAGCTTAGCCTGAAGGTCGAAATCGATCACATTCCCGACCCCAGGGTTGAAGCCGAAGAGCACTACTACAACGCCAAACACTCAAAACTGATCCAACTCGGCTTGCAACCGCACTTGCTGTCCGATTCCTTGCTCGATTCT